>NZ_CAKUAL010000020.1 GCF_934636505.1 uncultured Ellagibacter sp. | reverse complement strand
TGCGAGAACCGCTTCACGCCTTCGATCGATGACAGTTTGAATCGCCGATTTTTGGACCCGACCTCGCTGGGAATCAGGTCATATATGTCACGGATGGTCAGCCTAAGATCTGGCGGAGCATACTTTGCGATATCGTCATGGTACAACGAATGGAGATCGCGATGTATTTTCCGTACCTCTTCAATGTTGCGAGTGGCCAAAAAAGCGTTGACGGCGTCAGGCATGCCTCCCACCACCACATACTGGCGAAATAGGCTGAGCAGGCGGTCGTACAGATAGTCTGGAAGCGCTTTTTCTTCCTCGAGATGGTTTCTCAGCATGTCAAAAGCAACCGATGCAACGCCGTTAGCCCAGCAAAACTCTTCGAAATCAAGCGGATACATCTGAATCTGCTCGACATATCCGACAGGAAGAGAATCGATGCCCTCGAGTTCCACACCAAGTAATGACCCTGTGAGGATGAAACGGAAATCTCCACGCTGCACGAGATATTTGATAAACGTTACTATGTTGGGACACTGCTGAACCTCGTCGATAACTACGACAGTCTTTCGCGCAATCATAGGTTCAACTGCGGCGATGGTCATTCGCATCAGAAGTTCGTCGGCGCTTTTCGCTGCCGAAAACGAATCGCGTACAGAAATATCTTCAATTAAGTCGAATGCTACGACATGCTCAAACGATTCTCTTGCGAAAGCACTGACCAGAAAAGACTTGCCCACTTGTCGAGCGCCTTTGACAAGCAAAGCTTTATTGGGCGATGAATCGAGCCAGGACTGAAACTGCGCCTTCGCTTTTCTGTCGAGCATCATATTCCTCCCTTTTGAGTGTGATTGATATAATAGAATACACTTTTCCGAATTTTATAGGCATGTGATATTACACTTTTCCGAAATTTGAAGACATGAAATACCGCACTTTTCTGAATTTATAATCAAGCGCATCTTCGGGGAAGCGAAACCCGAATTCGTGGTCAACTGCCGTTTGTCCTCCAGACGAGGTGGGAAGGCACCGCGCCAGGATGCGCAATCATTGCAGAATCAAAATTGTCGTGCGACAAATGCGTCTCTCAGGCAAAACATATGGTAGATTATCGTTGGCAAAAGGAACAAGGCGGTAACAAGGAAGGGGCTGCGTGGTTTTCAGCAAGTTGATAGCCATCTACCTCTTCCTAGGCGGAACCGCCGCCGGTGCCTTCGCGCTCACCGCCCTCTTCGACGTTATCAAGGCCGTGAAAGATCATCGCCGCGGCGAGTACGGCAGAACGTTTCTTGCCCCGCAATCGGTGATTTCAGAGCCAACGTACAAGCGCATTCGCCGATTTGTGTACGGCACCGCGCTGATCGTCGTCCTCACAGGCGAGTTATGCCTGGTCGCAGACCTAGGACGTCCCGAAGCATTTTTCTTCCTGTTCCTGTACCCGACGAGCAGCCTGGTCTCCATCGGCGCTTTCGCTTTGACGC
This sequence comes from uncultured Ellagibacter sp., assembly GCF_934636505.1. Classification (GTDB taxonomy): domain Bacteria; phylum Actinomycetota; class Coriobacteriia; order Coriobacteriales; family Eggerthellaceae; genus Ellagibacter. The sequence goes on along the minus strand of NZ_CAKUAL010000020.1, from coordinate 28,326 downwards.
TGCTCACCGTCTTCCTGGTAATCTCCCTTGCCGACACCATTTTCGTGCTGCCGAAATGGGCGCGCGCCGTATCGTTCGCCGCAAAGGCGATAGGCCTTCCTGTTGCGGTCATCGTGATGGTCTACACTGGCTTGCTTCTTCAAAGCGTTATCTCGGTCGAAGTCTGGCAGTCGGCGTGGCTACCCGCTCTGTTCGCGGCATCGGCGCTCTCGTGCGGTTGCGCAGTGATCATGCTTGCGGCCTGCACCTGCGAAGATGTGCGCGTGACTCGTATCATGGCACGCTTGCTCGCCTGGATCGACATCGCGTTCATCCTGATCGAGATAGTCTCCATAGTTGCTTTGCTTGCCTTCGGGAAGGGGAGCGCCTCCATGGCGGTCATGCGGCTTCTCGAAGGCGACCTGTCGACTACGTTTTGGGCAGGTTTCGTCGCCTGCGGACTTGCGATTCCCCTTGTTGCGGAAGCGGTTTTCCTGGCGCGCAAGCGGGAGATTCCCACTCCGGGTGCGGCGGGAATTGCCACATTGGCGCTGGTCGGAGGGCTTTGCCTTCGAATCGCCATCGTCGCATGCGGCGTGGCGCCTTCGCCATAGCAGGCGAGCGGGACAGGCTCGCAAAAGCGGGCTTGCAGCATATGAGGTAAGTGCAAGAAAAGGGAAACGTGAAGCAGCAGATTAAAGAAGTACCGCCGTTTTCGTTCGATGAGTCCAGCGATTTGCCGCTGTGGGTGCAGCTACGCAATCGTATGGCCTACCTTATCACGTCAGGCTTCTACAAGCCGGGCGAGAAGCTGCCGACAGTGCGCAAATATGCAGCTGAACTGCGCATTGCGTACAACACGGTGAGCAAGGCCTACATGGGGCTCGAGCGCGACGGCTACGTGACCACGGTGCGCGGCAGCGGTGTGTTCGTGAACGATCCGGACGCTATCTTAAAACCTGCGCCGGAGGTGGACGCGCTTGTCGAAGAGTTCGTGAAAGGATGCCTCGAAAACGGCATGGCATATGATGACATTCCGAAGATGGTGTCTTCGTGCGTGAGGAGGATGAAAAAGGATCATGAGAAAGTTCAAGGATAAGACCCACCCTCAGGGGCAGAAGGACACGTATCGCCGCTCCGAAATGGAGTTCGGCGTTGCGGCGGACGCATATCGCTCCGACCCGACGAAGAAAGCCACGCGAAACGGCGCGGTGATGATCTCTGTGGTGCTCGCTCTTGCTGCGTTCGCGGTTGCGCTTGCGGCGTTCATTCTCGCGCTCGGCAAGTTCACGTTCGCGGGAATCATCGTCTCCGTGATTGTGGGCCTCACCGTCCTGTCTTCGGTACATGTGTGCATGGACTGGGAACGCGTCGTGGTCATGCGCCTCGGCCGGTTCGACCGCCTTGCGGGCCCGGGGCTGTTCTTCACCATCCCACTGTTCGAATTCTGCACGCTGCGCGTCGATCAGCGCATGAATGCCACGCCGTTCGGCGCCGAGGAAGCCCTGACCAGCGACCTTGTACCGCTCGACGTGGACGCCGTGCTGTTCTGGGTTATCTGGGATCCCGAAAAGGCCTGCACTGAAGTGCAAGATTGCCACTTCGCCGTGGCGCTTTCCGCGCAAACGGCCCTGCGTGATGCCATCGGCCGCGCGTCGCTCCAGAACGTGGTCATGCGCCGACATCAGCTTGACCAGGAGCTTCGCGAAGCCGTGGAGCAGAAGGTGTCGGATTGGGGCATCTCCATCGTGTCGGTCGAGGTCCGCGACCTCATCATCCCCAAGGAGCTTCAGAATGTGATCTCGCTTGAAGCTCAGGCCGAATGCCGCAGGAGCGCGCGTATTACGCTGATGGAGGCCGAGAAGGACATCTCCGCGATCCTCGACGACGTCGCGCAATCGTACAGCCACGACGACATCGCCCTGACGCTGCGCAAGATGCACCTCACCTACGAGGGCATGCAGGACAACGACGGGGCACTGGTGGTCCCCAGTGCTTACAGCGACGGCTTCAACGCTAAGCCGGGCGAGGAGCCGATGAAGTAGATAGCGAAAGCCCCAATCATCCACAAGATAGAATAATTACACGTGAAATTGTCGCACGACACTATTGATTGTCGTGCGACAATTTTGTTACAATCCACCAAAAGGATCACCAGCTGAGATCCTGGGCAAATATTCGGTGAAAGGTCATCTTTGTCGCCACATGGATGAACTGCTTGTCGAATAGGCGAAACGTGCGGGCGAGGCGCGTTCCGCAAAGCAGGGTTGCCCGCACGACGCGGGCGCCAAAGAGATACTAAGGGGGGAAACATGGGTCTTGAATCCTTATTCCTGTTCACGTTGCTGGGAGGGCTAGCGGCAGGAGCCTACGTGTTCGAAACTTGCTTCCAGCGCACCCGCAAGGGCGAGCGTCCGTGGCTCGTTCCTCTGGTCGTTGTGGTGCTGTTCGCCATCGGCATGATCGCCGCCGCGACGCACGTCCACAGCCTTTCCCGCGCATTTGCTTCCATCGGCGCGGGCACGGTCAACTTCGGCTCCGGCATGGTCAAGGAAGTGCTGCTTGCAGGCATCTTCTTCATTCTGGCGCTTATCGACCTCATCATCACCTTCGTGAAGAAGAACAGCCCGTTCGCTCTGCGCGTTATCGGCGCGATTGCGGCGGTGCTCGTCATCGTGCTCATGGGCACGGCCTACATCGATGTATACGGCAACGCTGTGTGGAGCAACGCTCCCGCGACTGTTCTTACGTTCGTCGCAGGTGCGTTGGCGATGGGCCTTGGCCTGTGCGCCGCTTTCGGTTCGGCTGACATTGCCGAGAAGCCGGTCATGTACACGCTGGTCGCCGTCGACGTCGTGCTCGCCGTCGGTCTGGCGCTCGAGATCGCCGCTTTCTCCGGCGCGGGCTTGAACCCGGCCATGCAGATCGCGGGCCTGGTCATCGCTCCGGTTGCGTCCGCGATCCTGGTGTTTGCCGGCGCAAAGTTCAACAACAAGAAAATGCTCGCGATCGTCGTGTGCGCCCTGCTGGTGATTGGCGTTGCCATTGCCCGCTACGGTTTCTACGCGACCTGCGCAATGTAGGAAAGCAGAAAGGGGGAACCAACAGTGAGTACGAACAACATTTCCCGTCGTGGTTTCTTGGGTGCTTCTGCTGCTGTTATGGCTGGCGTCGCGGGTCTGGCTGCGACCGGCTGCTCTGCGGAATCCAGCCTTGAGGCCACCGACGCAAAGGGCATGCCCGTCGATCCCGCGAAGGGCGGCGAATGGACGTCTGCAGCGTGCTGGCACAACTGCGGCGGCCGTTGCATGAACAAGGTTATGGTTAAAGATGGCGCCGTGATTCGCCAGAAGACCGACGATACGCACGAAGACTCTTTCGATTACCCGCAGCAGCGCGGTTGCGTGCGCGGCAAGGCGCAGCAGCAGCAGTGCTTCGGCGCCGATCGTCTGAAGTATCCCATCAAGCGCAAGACCTGGTCGCCGGAGAACCCGAACGGCGAGATGCGCGGCAAAGACGAATGGGAGCGCATCAGCTGGGATGAGGCCATCAGCTACATTGGCGACCAGTTCAAGACCATCAAGGAGAAGTACGGCAACCAGGCGTTTCTGCTGGGAAGCTACGGCTCGCGCCTCGCGTTTGCGCCGCTTCTGGCGTGGGGCGGGCACACCAGCACCGCCGACACCACTTCCCATGGTGCCTATCTTTTGAATACCGCCGACACCATCGGCATTCCCCGCACCGACGCGGGTGTGTGCAACGACCGTACCGACATGCTGAACGCCGACACCATCGTGTTCTACGCGTCCAATCCTGCGTGGTCTGCCGCCGGTACGCCGAGCTACCACTACATCCGCGCGAAGGAAGCGGGCGTCAAGTTCATCACCGTCGACCCGATCTACACGGCATCCGCCCAGATGCTCGACGCCGAGTGGATTCCCATCCGCACCGGCACCGATACGGCGTTCTTGCTAGGTGTCGCCTCCGAGATGATCCGCCTGGACAAGGCCGAGGGCGACATCGTCGACTGGGAGTTTTTGGACAAGTACACCGTCGGTTTCGACGCTGACCACAAGCCTGAAGACTTGAAGGAAGACGTCAACTTCGCCGACTATCTGGAAGGCAAGTACGACGGCGTGAAGCACGACGCCGAGTGGGCGTCTGCCATCTGCGGCGTTCCCGTTGAGAAGATCACGTGGTTCGCTCGCGAGATCGGCAAGAAGAAAAACGTCTGGCTGCTTCACAACTTCGCCGCCGCTCGTTGCGATGCGTGCGAGAACGTTCCGCAGCTGTTCATGACGCTTGGCGCTATGGGCGGCCACATGGGCAAGCCCGGCAACTGCACCGCGAACAACTACCATGCAAACGCTGGTAACGGCGGCCCCGCCCTGGTGAAGGGTGGCAGCTCGGGTTATCCGAGCCAGAAGAACGAGATCGACGGCGTCATCCCCGGACCTCAGGTGTGGGAAGCGTGCCTCACCGGCAAGTATCGCATGGTCGGCGACTGGTACTCCGGCAAGGGCTCGCAGGCTGGCGAGGATCGCACGTGCGACATCCACTGCATTATCCATGACGAGAACGCCTACCTGCAGACCGGCCCGAACATGAAGCGCGGCATCGAGGCGCATCGCAAGATGGACTTCGTTCTGGCAAAAGCCCAGTTCATGACCACGCAGGCGATGTATTCCGACATCGTGTTGCCCGTCACCACCCAGTGGGAAGTCCCCGGCGGCCTTTCTGCTTCCAACCGCGAGTTCCTGTTCTGCTTCTCGCAGGTCACCGAGCCGCTGTTCGAAGCGAAGACCGACGTCGAGATCAACTCCCTGATCATGGAGGCCATCGGTGTTGACCCGAAGACGGTGTACCCGATCAGCCCGAAGCAGGCGTTCTTCAACAGCATCGCGGGCGCTACGGTCATCGCGGACGACGACTCCGGCAAGTACGTGCCGCTCGTCACCGTTACCGAGGCCGACCTCAAGGAGTGGGGCGTCGAAGGCAAGACCCAGACCGGCCGCGTGGGCTTGAACGAGTTCGTCTCCAACGGCGGCTACCAGGTGGAGCGCAAGAAGGACGACAAGTACTCCTCTTTCCTGGGTTACGCCTCGTTCATTAAGGACCCTGAGAAAAACCCGCTCAAGACCAAGAGCGGCAAGTTCGAGATCACCTGCCAGGCGAAGGCTGACCTGTTCAACAGCATCGGCCTGTGCGACCACACCTACGCGCCGTACCCCGAGTACCTCGTTCCCGGCACGGGCTACGAGACCACCTTCAAGGACGGCAAGATCGGTGGCGAGAAGGGCGAGTTCCCGTACCTGCTGTTCAACCCGCACTACTTCCGCCGTTCGCACTCCGTGTTCGACAACTGCCCCTGGCTGCGCGAGGCTTGGGCGAACCCCGTGTTCCTGAACGCGTCTGACGCGAAGGAGAAGGGAATCGAGGACGGCGACACCGTGCGCGTCTGGACGAAGTACGGCGAAGTGCTGCGCAAGGCGTGCTGCATGGAGAACCTCATGCCCGGCGAAGTCGGCATTCCCCATGGTTCTTGGGTTCGCCTGAACGAGAAGACCGGCATCGACGAGGGCGGCGCTGACAACTACCTCACCGGCAACAACATTTCCGGCTGCGGCGTGACCAGCTACAACAACAATAACTGCAATTTCGAGAAATACGATGGCCCTGCATTGGAAGACGACTGCTACACCGATGCACGCATCCTGAATCTTGGCTAAGGAGGGAATCATGGCTTTTGGTTTTTACTTTGATATGACGCGTTGCATCGGCTGCCGCGCGTGCCAAGTGGCGTGCAAAGACAAGAATCGTCTTGAGGTCGGAACCCTGTATCGCAATGTGAAGAGCTACACGGTCGGCACGTTCCCCAACGTTAAGTCGTACAGCTACTCTGGCAGCTGCAACCATTGCGAGAACCCGATCTGCTTGGCAAACTGCCCGACGGGCGCGATCAGCAAGGCTGAAGATGGCACTGTCGTTCAGGACCAGAACAAGTGCATCGGTTGCCGTATGTGCGTGATGAGCTGCCCGTACGGCCATCCGCAGTACTTCCCCGAGAAGGGAGTTTCCGGCAAGTGCGACGGCTGCTACGGCCTGCGCGCTGACGGCGGCCAGCCCGCTTGCGTTGCGGGTTGCCCGAACCGCGCGCTTGACGCTGGCGATGTTGACGAGCTTCGCAAGAAGTATGGCAACGATCTGGACAAGGGCACCATCGTGGTGCTCCCGAGCCCCGATCTGACCCAGCCGAACCTCCTCGTCAAGACCAAAGATCTTGCGTTCGATAGCTCTGCTGTCGAGTTGACCTGGTAGAACCCGAGGTTTCGTTTTTCGCCGCGCCGCATCTCGCTTGTGGCGCGGCGTTTTCTTGTCGTGTAGTATTCACTGGAACAGTTGGCTGCCCGTGTTCTCGCTGCGGCGAGGAGGGACGGCCTTCCCTTGAAAGGAGCGGCGTTATGCCTGATCAACAACTCGAAAGCCGCATCGGTATGGATCTTGCCCGCCGCGCGTACCTCTACGATCTGCTTCATGCGGTCTTCGGCGGTAACTGCTCGCCCGACTTCGTCGCGAAGCTCTTCGGTGCGCAGGCTCGCGAGATGTTCGCCTGCGAGGCTGCCGTGATCTCTGATGGGGACCTGTCCGTTGACGGCGGGTGCGCTCTCGCTAAGATGAACCGCTCGCTCGACGATTGTGCGAGGGAGGTTCTGACGTGCTATGACGAGCGCAGGGACCTGCCTTCGGATACCGTGGCAGCACTTGCGTCCGAGATGAAGGGCGATTATGCGAAGCTCTTCCAGATTCCCGGGGACTGCTACGTTCATATGTGGGAGTCGCCGTATGTGGGCACCGAGCAGACGCTGTTTCAGTGCAGCACGCTCGACGTTCGCGCGGCGTATCATGCTGCCGGTTTGAAACTTCAAGCTGAAAAGCAGTTCCCCGATGACCACATTGCGGCTATGCTGGGATATCTGAGCTGCATGGGGTCTCGCGCGTACGAAGCGTATGCCGACGGGCGCGATTCCGAATGCCAGAAGGCGCTGCGGGATTCCAAGGCGTTTTTGGAAGCGCATGTGCTCACGTGGGTCAACGCGTTCGCTCAAAAAGTGATCGAACAGGACGCGCGCGGACTGTATGCCGCATTTGCGCAGAGCATCGTCATGGTTGCCCATGTCGATAGCGTGCAGCTCGATTGGCTGATGGGACATATTGGCGAATAGGGATTGCGATGGATGTTCGGGAATACGCGAAAGCATTTAACCAGGTAGAACGCGATTATGAGGAAGCGGTCGCCGCTTTCGGCGTTCCCTTCGAGGCTTCGGAATCCTGTTCCCGAGAGCGTCGCGCACAGGTGGCCCGCGCCTGCGGCTGCCATTGCGAGAACGGGGGCGGCTCCCTGTGGCGCGGATGGGTATCGCCTGCGTGCTTGGCATGCCGCACCGGCGAGCGCACGGCAACGTTTTTCATTGACCTGCGTTGCACGCGCCATTGCTACTTCTGCTTCAATCCCAACCAAGATCACTACGAGTATTTCCTTTCCCACCGCCGCGATATCGTGTCCGAGCTCAACGCCGCACACGATGCGGGCGCTCAATTCGACTGCCTTGCTATCACGGGTGGCGAGCCTTTGCTGCACAAGGAGCAGGTCGTGGCCTTCATCGAGCGGGCGCGCGAGCTGTATCCCGCCGCCCACGTGCGCTTATACACGTGTGGCGACCTGCTTGACGACGTGTGTTTGGAGCGGCTCGCGCAGGCGGGGCTCGACGAGATCCGCTTCAGCGTGAAGCCCGAAGATGTCGCGAGCGCCGATGCTCCCGTGTTCGAGCGCATGGTGGCTGCTGTGTCCTCGTTGCCGCACGTCATGGTTGAGATGCCGGTGATTCCCGGCACGCTCGCCTCGATGAAGCCGCTTCTCACGCGCCTCGATGAGATGGGCGTGCGAGGGATCAACCTGCTCGAGTTCTGTTTCCCCCTCTGCAACGCGGAAGAGTTCCGCGCGCGCGGTTTCGAGCTGCGCAAGCACCCGTTCAATTACTTGTACGATTATTGGTACGGCGGCGGCGTTCCCGTTGCGGGCAGCGAAGCCGAGGCGCTGGCGCTGCTCGAGTACGCCGACGAGCAGAAGCTTGAGCTGGGGGTGCATTATTGCAGCTCGGACAACAAGAACACGGGGCAGATCTTCCAGCAAAACAAGGCGTTTCTGGAGGATGCCGATTTGCAGGCCGCGTATCCCTGGCTTTCCCTCGATGAGGGGGATAAGCTTCTGAAGTGCGCAAAGGCTTTCGGCAAGGGCGCGAAGGCGGTCCGTGCGTGGGCGCGGGCAAGTCGCGTGCCACAGGATTGGGATGATAAGGTGCCTTCGATTGCCATTCCGCTCGATTGCCTGGTGAAGGCGCGCAAGGCATGCCCCGGGGCGGTTTTCGCCGAGAGCGCCAACGTCTTCGAGGACCGCGAGGGACAACCCTACTTGCGCGAGCTGGGCGTTCGCGAAATCGAAGGCGGGGAAGACGCGTAGGGGAGCGTAAAGGGGCACTGCCGGCTCCAGGGAGCACAACCCCGAGTTCGTGGCCAACTGAGCGAGTTGTGCGCTGTCATTTCTGAGAATAATCAAACTTGCTTTAAGTTGACCTGGGGCTTTGTTTTCGAAGGATGTCCCAAGCCATCATGAAGGGGAGAATCGGGCGAAAAAACGTCGCACAACTCGTCCAGTTGACCACGAACTTGCCTCATTGCTTCAGAAGGGGTCGAAATGAGGTGGCCAAGCGCTCCGGAGCGACCCTTAGTGAGCCCAATTCGTAATGCCGCCGCAAACGGGGAGATGCATTCCTATAGCAATGAGGCAAATCATCCGACCCTGCCCCATAATCACCGACTACCGCTTTACTGATAGTGCTATAGCCGCAAGAAACAAGCAAATTGCTGAATGGCAGCAAGCAAAGAAGGAGACTGAGCATCGCCGAAGAGATTTCGAAAGCCGATAGCCAAGAAGCCTTGAATTTGGAGCTGCTGGCACTTTATGAGCAAGTCTGCGGCGGCAGGCTCCCATGGAGCGGCTCGTTCGACAAGCATATGTCCGACCCAGCCAAATCACTTCACTTCGAACCATAGGAGCAACCATGCCGATACTAGTAGTTGTAATGGCGATCGCTGCCGTTGTTGGGGCCACCGGAGCCGCAGCAGGCGTGCATGGCGGCACCAAGATAGTCAGCGCTCACGACAAGGAGGACAGTGCCAAAAAGCGGCACGAGGACAACCTTGTGATGCCCAAGGACTGCCGATACCTCGCCGAAACGGCCATGAATGATCTTGGCAAGCTTGAACTTGGGGCGCTGGAAAGCTTCGGCCCCTTCGTGGATATCGTCACCAAGTTGCAGAACGTCCCGACTTTCGACGATCTGAATCAGGCCAAGTTGGATATCCCCGAATTCAGCCAGGAGGACCTTCGCGAGGTTGCCGTCGGGGCGAAGGCCGCGTTGGGCGGAATTGCCGGTGCGGCAGTGGGCACCGCTGGAGGCATCGCTGCTGCTGGCGCGACGACCACTATTATCGGAGCACTCGGAACCGCCTCAACCGGAACTGACATCGCAAGCCTTAACGGAGTGGCGGTGACAAATGCAATTCTAGCTTGGCTGGGCGGCGGCTCGCTTGCCGCCGGAGGCGGCGGAATGGCCGTCGGCAGCGCAGTGCTTGGAATGGCAACGGCAGGAGCCGCGGTGCTTGTCGCAGGTGCGGTCATAGACTTCATGGGCCACAAGCTCAACGAGAGCACAGAAGAGCTCAGCAGACAGGTCGATGAGGAAGAGAAGGAGATCAACGAAGCATGCGACCTTCTCTCAGATATACGTCTCGCTGCTATCAAATACTCGAACTCTATCAAGGTGGTCAAAGGTAGCTACGAAGATTTACTTCGCCAAGTAAGTACGATCGTAAACGATGAGGGGAAGACAGACTGGAAGCTCTTCACCGACAAGGATAAACTCCTATTTCAGAACATGGTTCTTCTAGTTGGGCTCCTCTACAAGATGTGCGGCGTGAACCTGGTAATCGACGACGACGGAGACGGATCCGCTGTTAGGGTGAATCACGATGGAGTTAACTCGGCTATCGACCAATCGGAGGACATCAACAGAAAGATTGGCGAGCACGACTCATAGAACTGCCTCTATGCGGCTGATACAATGGGAATTAGATAGGTCAAGGCGTCACACAGGTTGGTATTATTGAAGAAGAGTCGTGGACAATTAGAGGCGGAATCCGCCCTTGAGTATCTGCGCGAACGCGGAGTATCCCGCTTCGTGCATTTCACATCGCTCGACAACCTAGAAGGCATTTTGGAAAAAGGGCTGATTCCCCGACGAACACTGGACGAAGAAGGTGTCACGTATCTAGCAAACGACCAGCTGCGCCTAGACGGCTCTGACCATGTGAACCTTTCCATCACTCATCCGAACATTAAGTTCTTCTACAAGATCAGAAAGACTTATCCAGAGAGGTATTACGTCGTATTGGCGATACGACTGGAAGTCCTTCTTGCATATACGGGCGATGGCGATCGGCAACGTTACTCATTCTCCAACACGAACGCGGCTGCCAACAGGGCGATGAGTTGCAATGTCGAGCAGCTATTCTCTGGGCAGCGCCCCATAGGGCTCAAGGACGAGTGGACGACCGACCCTCAAGCTGAGGTGCTCATACCTGGACCCATACCGCCTGAGTACATTGAGTCTATCATCCTCCCTTCTGACTACTCAAAAGATGAGGGGCGGCTCGACGAGATCAAGCAGCTTGAAGCAAAAATGCACTCGAATGGGCTCGATTGCAGCTTCCAAGTGTACGACATCATCTTCGACAACCTACGCGACAGAATACTCAAGGCCTCACCCGAAGAGAAGTTCGAATACTACTATCTCTCTTGGCAGTCAACCGAGGCCGATTACATCTTTCTCGAATCCGAAATCGAGAAACTCCCGAGTCTGTCGCATTTTGGGTCTATCGCCGTCCCGCTCGACATGCTCTCAAGTTACGCTAAGCATTATTCCGACCCGGATAACGGTATCGAATGGACGCTTGAGTTCCATAAGCCCACGAAGCACCTCGACCGATCAAACGAGGAGATCACCGCATTAGCGGTCATCGAGAAGGTCCTCAACAGGAGTTCAGTAGGCACGCTCTCAGGCTCCCTAGAGGAGTACTTCTACAATGCGGTTTTCAGGAGCGACGATTCGCGACTCAACGACAGCTCCTGGGTCAATACGTACGTTGACTGCGTATCTCAAGCGCACCAGGTCCAGTGCTCTCTCGTCGAGCTCGCAAAGCACCAGCGAATCGGAAGAAACGCCAAGATAGGCTTCGTCCGAAACGGCAGCGAGGACAACAACTTTGCCATCGTGTCACGCGCAGCGATCGACGATCTGGTCGATCTGTCTCAAACAGTAAGCGAACTTTACGGATGTGAGAGCCCTTTCAAGGGCGTCATATTCGCAAATGCAGAAGACTCACCGGATTTCGTGATCAACTATGCAGCTGAGGGCGATCTTGAGAGATATCAGGAGGCGCATCTGTCTGCATTCATGCGCTCGACCGCGCCATGCTACTACGACCCTATTCAGGTACAGGCTACTGTCCCGACGCATCCCACACCCAGCATCATGCGATTCCTCTTGAATTACATTTTCAGGTTCGAAGACTTCAGAGAGGGGCAATACCCGGCATTGGCAAGGGCTTTGAACCGCGAAGACACGATTGTGCTCCTGCCGACCGGAAGCGGTAAATCCGTCATTTTCCAGCTTCTCGCACTCGTGACACCCGGTACGGCCTTCATCGTCTCACCGATCACCTCGCTTATCGACGACCAGGTTCAGAATCTTGAGACACGAGGCATAGACCGTGTCGTCGGCCTCACCGGCAAGACCAAGGACAAGAGGGCTGTCGAGCGCAGGCTTGCAACTGGTCAGTATCTTATGTGCTATGTCTCGCCCGAAAGATTCCAGATCCAGTCCTTCATCAGCAGCGTACGTAATTACGCGAGCGAGAACCTCGTTTCGGTTGTGGCCATCGATGAGGCCCATTGCGTTAGCGAATGGGGCCACGACTTCAGAACCTCCTATCTCGGACTCGCGCGCAATTGTCGCGAGATATGCAGGACTGGCGATGCCGTCCCGCCTTTACTCGCCCTAACCGGCACGGCTTCCACTAGCGTGCTCATCGATATGAAGAACGATCTCGGAATAACCTCTCCCGGATCGATCATCAAGCCGGAGACCTTCGACAGGTCAGAGCTTCACTACCGAGTATTTGCAGCTAACAGCGAGGACAAGCTCACCATGCTTGACGAGATCATGCAGGAGTGGCTCCCCAACGATCTTGGAGTAACTCCTGAGACTCTCTACGCCCATACAGGTGATCTGAACACCATGGGCGGCATTGTCTTCTGCCAAAACGCTAACGGCTCATATGGTCTCATGAACTCGGAAGGGGCGTTGCAGTCCAGACACCCGGGCGTGTGGGATCATCTTAACGACGAATATCCCGGGGAATGCTCGTACTATTGCGGAACGAAGCCCAAGAGGCTGAGCAATATCTCAGAGGATGGATGGGCAAAGGACAAGGCGGAGCAAGCCCTTAAGTTCAAGGAGAACGAGTCGAGCATCATGGTGGCGACCAAGGCGTTCGGCATGGGCATAGACAAGCCCAATGTGAGGTGGGTCATCCATTTCGGGATGCCGAGCAGCCTTGAGTCCTATTACCAGGAAGTGGGCAGAGCTGCCAGGGACAAGAAGGACGCCTACGCGTATCTGATTTTGTCAGACGATTATCCCGAACTCAACGACGACATGCTCGACCCAACGGAATCAGACCTGGCAAGGCTGAGGAAGCTTGAAGACGCCAAGGAGCAGTTCAAGGGCGACGATGTCAGCAGGTGCCTATATTTTCACAAGAGCACCTTCTCCGGCGTCGGCGAGGAACTCGATGTCGCACGAAGAGTATTCGAGATGTGCGGCAGGGATAACTACTACGACAAGCGATGGCATGTCCCGTTCAAAAACGCACGAAACGAGAACAGCCCTGACAGCAAGAACGTGCTTGAACGCGCGATCTACCGCCTTACGCTACTCGGTGTATTCAAGGGCTACACCGTTGAATACACCGGCTTCAACGAAGGTGAGTTTTTGATAGAACCAGTGATGGCCAATGGACCGGAGCTTCGAGAGATTGTCGCGAAAAACTACCTTGAATATATCAAGTCCTACCAGTCCGACTCGGCATTCCTGCAGCAGTCGAGGCGCAGCCTCGGGCGCGCGGTATCTGGCATCGAAGACGATCGGGAATATATCTTGCATGTCCTCAGTCACCTGCTGACCAACTTCACATACAAGGTCATCGAGGAAGGACGCCGAAGGGCGATCATGACAATGCTCGACGCAAGCCGAAAGGCCGCGCAGTTCGAATACCTCGACGAAGCTGAGGCCTATTTGCGCGAGCAAATCGTGGGGTATCTCTCCACCGGCGGCTCAGATGATGAAGAGGCGGGGCTCGCTTCGATTCTATACGACGCAACGGACGTCGGAAAGCTCCTCCGGGTCATAGACCATGCGATATCCTCGCAAGAAGAGAAAGCGACCTTGCAACAGGCATTGAGGCTATTGGAGGACTACCCACAGCACTACGGGTTCTACTTCATAGCGGCAGCGATCCAAGCTCGCGAGCAAGATGCCGCTAGCTCGGCTCGCTCGGTTCGCAGCATGGTCCATTTCGGGACAGAGTATTACGGTCTGTCTGCTGAGCAGTGCGCTCTCAACTTCATGAGATTTCTCGGATGGTCGAGTGCAGAGCCAATCGGAATCGAGATCAAGGACAAGCTACTGATCGAACTGTCAGGTACAGCAGGGGTATCCTACGGTGCTCTTCTGGGAAAACTCCCGAGAGCCGACGCTCAGACGATATCCAACCTGGATAGCCTTGAACGGTTGATGGAAAGCATAGACAAGGAATTGAGATGGATGACAACGAGTACAAAACGATAGAACAGCAAGCGCTTCAGATCGTCGGGACCCTCAACAAGCTCAAAGAGGAGATCGAGGGATACCGGGATGCAAAAGTCGAGACGCAAAAGAGCCTCGACTCACTTGACGCATTCCTCAGCGCTGTAACCGACGCAGCTGAACAGCTCGGCGGTGCCGCTAAAGACCTGAGAGAGAGCGACTACACGAAACTGCATAAGAAAATGTCCAAGGACGCAGAGGCGCTGACAACCGCATGCGAGACCTTGCAGCAGAACCTTGAAGGGGTTCCCGATAAGGTCGAGGTGATGCTGGAATCACAGCAAGCAAAGCAGGAGAAAGCGCAATCGGCGCTCGCGGCACAGATCGAGAAGACCCTCGATGCAGACTTAACATCGCGCGAAGCTACCCAAAAGGGTATAGAAGCTGCTTGCAAGGGCGTGATCGACCAGTTCGATCAGTTGCCAACGATTCTCACCACATCCCTGGAAATCCACGATGCCAAGCAGGTTGAGAAAGACAACGAACTCCTTCAAAGGGTCTCTAACCTCGAAGAGGTGATAGCGAGGATCGATCGCAACACCCAAAAGGGCTTTGGCAAGGAACACGGATAGTAGGCACCATGGCCCGTATCAACACAGCCACCAGACCGTTCTTCTGTGCCTCGAAGAGGGACGGACAAGCGTATATCGAAGATGAGATAGAGTTCGACTGGCATAGTGGGATGAGCTGGCAGGTCAGGCAGAGATCGAGCGACGCAATGCATGAGGCCATCCTGCAGAAGTTCTCGAAGAGCGATTTAGAACCAAGCGAGATCCTCGAAGTCTCTACAGCATCCCATGACTACGAAGTGGGACAGGCTTTGTCGGCTATGAATCTCATCTACACCGATCCAGACACTCTAGAATCCTATCCACTGGAGAACTGGTTCCAATCCTCAAAGGTTTTCCTCAAAGACGACAGGGAAAGAGGTCCGTATAGGGAGTTGTTGAATGTCAGGCTGGCAAAGCGCTATATCAATCCCCATCCCGACAAAAAGACCATCGAGCAACTCGAAGACGATCCGTTATTCGAGAAGATTCAGAGTGAGATTAACGGCTCGAAGATGAGTTGCTTCAGGCTGTCTGGCGAAGATTACCCCCTGCTTCCCAGAAGCGCCTTCTACGATTATCTGTATGTGAGCGCGCTATGCCAACCTCAAAACAGAGAACTGGCGGAAAGTCTCATAGGATTCAGGGTCTTCACCGATATCATGTTCAATCCAGGATCCGGCAAGACCAAAAGGTTCAACACTCAAGCACGAAGCTGCGCGATATATGTCGCACTCGCTAAACGCGGTGTTTTAGATGAGGGTGTTCCTTCGTTTCAACAATTCGTCCAACAAGCCAATTACGCAGATGAATACTTGCATGAAACAGCGGCTCAGCAAAAGCTCTTTGGTTAACTTAAGCAAAATGGAGAAGCTGCGCCTCTTAAACGCGCTCGTCGCCTCAGCGATCGCCGTCTTCTTCTTAGCGCATTCTGCACTTGGGACGGCATCGCTTTTTGCTGAAGGCCTGACCAACAGCCTGCCATGGCTCGTGTGGATCATGCTCGGCGCGGCGGGAGCGCACGTGCTCGCAAGTGTCGGCGCCACCGCCTTGATGCTGACCGACACCGAGCGCCCGCCGAGTTCTCGAAAGAAGCGCCACTTCGTGCTGAAGTGGGCGACGGGGGCGGTTTTGGCGGCAGCGATCGCCGTACATCTCTTCTACATCCTGTGCCCTGGCAGCCTTCCCGTCTTTCCCAATCAGACGAAGGTGTCTTTCTTGCTCCTCCTTGCCGCGCTCGCCTGGCATGTCGGCATCGCGACGAAGTCCCTTGCCCGTGACCTGGGAATCGGGAAGAGAACGCGCGACATCATGCGAGCCGTCTACGTGTTGACCATTTTCGTCTTAGTCGTGCTCGTGTTGGTTGCCTCTTAAATTTGGCAAGCATGCGCCAAGCGGGAAACCCGCCCCCTGTTCTAGGAGAATGTCTTCGGAACAGGGGGTTTTGCAGCTAGGCGATGTTGCGCTCGTCGAAATCCTCCATCTCGAGCTCCTCGAAGCTAACGTTGAGCTCCTCTTCGATCTCGCGGAGCATGCGGTCTTCCTCCTCCCTGCGCCGCTGC
This sequence comes from uncultured Ellagibacter sp., assembly GCF_934636505.1. Lineage (GTDB taxonomy): Bacteria > Actinomycetota > Coriobacteriia > Coriobacteriales > Eggerthellaceae > Ellagibacter. The sequence goes on along the minus strand of NZ_CAKUAL010000020.1, from coordinate 12,192 downwards.
TCCTCAAGCTCAATCCGAGCTTCCTTTGCGCGCTTCGCTTCGAAGAGCTCGGGGTAGCGCGGGTGGTCCTCCAAGCGCCTGGCGGGGTCCATCGCTCCGCGCTGGCCGCGCAGGAACACCCACCACATCCCCGCAGGCGTTTCCAGCAAGGTGCTGGCGGTTTTGTTCGCGCGGCAGGAGAAGTAAGTGGCGGTGCGCTCGTCCTGAAAGCCGAGAACAAGCTGGCTGTCGCAGTTGCCCACGATGGAGTTGGCGGTGGCCTCGCCGTAGCGTGCCTCGAGCTGGCTTATCGTCTGACACACCACCGTGCAGCTGATCTCGCGGCTGCGGATAACCGAGAGCACGTCGTCGATGTGGGGCAGGCGCAGGTTCGCGAAGTCATCGAGCACGAAGCGGACCGACACGGGGAGCCGATGGTCGGGGTAATCGCGGTCGGCCGAGCGACACAGGGAGGAAAACGCCTGCTGGATGAAGAGGCTTGTGAGCTTGTCGAGGCTTCGGTCCATGTCGTCGATGGTAACGAACAGCGCGCGCTTTTCGCGCCCGAAGCTGCGGAAATCGATCTGCCGAGGATTGCTGTACGACCTGATGACGCCTTCGAACCCGAACGGCACAAGGTCGGCCGCGAGGATTCCCAAGATGCTCGCATGCATCTTCTCCGCACCACACGTGGCCTTCGCGCGGTTGTACAGCGAGGGTGCGTAAGCCCCGGGGTCTTCTTTCTGCAGGTCGGTGAAGAGCGGGTCGACCGCTCGAGCGACGGCGAGCTCGAACATGCGGATTACCGACGACATGTTCTGCGCCTCGTCGGGCAGGGCCTCGAGCACGTAGGCGATATAGGCCGTGAGGTAGTTCGCCGCAGCAAGCGGCCAAAAGGAGTCGCTCGCATGCTCGTCAACAGGGCAGATGGCCGAAGCGATGGAGATGATGTCCTGCTGCATCGGTCGGCCCTCGCACCAGCGAATGTGGTCGAGAGGGTTGTATCCGATGGTGCCGTCCATGGCGTTGAAGTCGATGCAGTCGACGATGTAGCCGTTTTCCTCGAGGTAAGGGCCCACCTCGTGATAGAGGGAGCCTTTGCAATCGAGCACAATGTAGGACCCTTGGCATTGCAGCAGGTTTGGCTTGACGTGATTGCGCGTTTTCCCGCCGCCCGACGACCCGAGCACGAGAACGTTGTTGTTCAGCCCGCTTCGCCATGTATCGCAGCTGACGGATTTGTTGGCGGAAAGCAAGGTTTCTCCCTGGTAGGCTCTTCGCTGCGGGTTGCAGGCAGGCTCGCTTTCGGTTTTTGCGGCCGCGAAAGCTTGCGCAAGCTGATTGCTCGCGGCGTCTTTGGCGATGGTTTTGAATTCGGTGGCTTTCATAAGCAGCTCCTAAAGTTGGAGGTCGGCGATGGATGGGGAATTGACGGACGAGAGAAACGGACGGGCGAAGGCGGCGCGGGGGACGACCTGGTGGCATCAAGCTTAAGCCCGCTTATTGTCTGAGCAGGCTCGAGCCCCCACACTGCGCCGCTACAGCGTGTTTATGACGCGATCAGCGAGGTGCGCCGCCACCGCATCTTCCGCCTCGAAGTAGGTGTCTCTGGCGGTTATCTCGAAGACCTGCTCGAGATCCATTCCCGAATGCTGAGCGATGACCTGCGCTGTTATGTCGCGAATGCGCATCAGGTCGTCGGCGCGCGCCTTCACCGAAAGGGCGCTTCCGCCCACACCGCCTGAAATGAGCGGATCGTGGACCATCACGCGGCTGTGGGGCAGCATGTCGCGCGTGTCGCCGGCGATGAACAGCAGCGCTGCCATGCTCGCCGCAAGACCCAGACACACGGTGCGGATGGGGCAGCTCGTGGCCTGCATCACGTCGTAGAGCGCCAAACCCGAGCTCACCTCGCCGCCGGGGCTGTTAATGAAAAGTGTGATGGGTGCCGTAGGGTCGACCTTTTGCAGATAGAGAATCCCGCGGATGATGACCGCCACCGATTCCGAGTCGACGGGTCCGGAAAGCTCGAGCTCGCGGGAGGCGAGCATCGCGTCGCGGATGTCGAAACGCTGGATGCCGAGATTAGTTTCCTCGATGATTTGGGGAGGATAGACCGAAGTGCTCATGCCGTGCCTTTCTTCGAATGGGCGCCAAGCGCCGGAGGGTGGTTGAAGGCAGGGCTATGCAAGGCTCGACGCCAAACGAGCGCTCACCGTCATGCGGATTGCGTGGCGGGAAAGAAGGCGCACGGAGGCTCAGCGATGCCGCTCCTGCTTAACATTTCCTCATCTTCAGTTGTTGCGGTATTGAGAACGGTCATGTAACACGCCGCAGCTTGTAAAGCCGCTTAAAGCAAAGGCAGCCGGCGCCGCCCCCATGCCGTGTATGACGGGGAATTCTGTGACACACTTCGAGAAGCAAGGGCGGCCGGTGCCGCCCCCAGAACTCCCAATAAAAAAGACGGACCAGCCGTCAACGGGTGCTTCCAGAGTATAGACGAAGAAGCCCCGAATTGGCAAGCATTAATTGGAACGCTTGTTCGAATAGCACTCTCATCAGGCGTTTTGCCTTGGTGCGCTGCGCAGGCGTCGCCAACCCCGGCGCGAGGGAATGCGAGCAAGCACCGCACCCTCGCGCCGTCTAGGCTGCTAGTTGTCCTGCGTCATGCGGCGATAGCGGTCGAAGCGACGCAGTGCATCCTCTTTGCTCTGCTCGAAGAGTCGCTCTGCCTCCTCGGGGAAGGTTTTGGTGAGCGAGGCATAGCGGTTCTCGCCCGCAACGAACTCTAAGTAGTCCATGGTGGGCGCTTTGGAGTCCAGGGTCATCGGGCTCTCCTTGCGCGGGTCGTAGCGGTACAGCGCCCAATAGCCGCTTTCCACCGCGCGCTTCATCTCGCCCTGGGCATCGTGCATCCCGCACTTCAGGCCATGCGAGGTGCAGGGCGCGTAAGCGATGATGACGGAGGGGCCGTCGTATTCCTCAGCCTCTTTGAGCGCCTTGACCAGCTGGTTGTAGTTGGCGCCCATCGCCACCTGGGCGACGTAAACGTTGCCGTAGCTCATAAGGATTGCGCCCAAATCCTTCTTGCCGGTCTTCTTGCCGCTCGCCGCGAACTGCGCGACGGCGCCCGCGGGCGTAGCCTTCGAGCTCTGGCCGCCGGTGTTGGAGTAGACCTCGGTGTCGACCACGAGCACGTTCACGTTGGCACCACTCGCGACCACATGGTCGAGCCCGCCGAAGCCGATGTCGTAGGCCCAACCGTCGCCGCCGAACATCCAAAACGTCTTCTTGGCCAGCTGATCTTTGAACTTGAGGACCCCCTCGCACACCTTCTTGGCGCTGTTGGTGAGCGAACCTGTCGAAGCCTCGATTGCCGCCACGAGCGCATCGGAGGCAGCGCGCGAAGCGTCGAAGTCGTCGAAGGCGGCGAGATAAGACTCGCACGCAGCCTTGACCTTTTCCATGGCAGCGGGCTCGGGTGCGTCGCCCTTGCCGTCCTTCGGGTTCTCCAGGCCGCATGCAAGCACCTGCGAAAGCTTCTCGACGCGCGCCTTCTCGGCCGCGCGCTGCTGGGTCGATCCAAGATAGAGACCTAACGATAGCTCGGCGTTGTTTTCAAAAAGGCTGTTGGTCCACGCAGGGCCGAAGCCGCGCTTGTTCACGGTATAGGGGATGCCAGGGAAGGGCGCGCCCCAGGCCTGCGAACAACCTGTGGCGTTTGCCCAGTACACGCGGTCGCCGAACAGCTGGGTGAGGAGCTTGGCGTAGGGTGTCTCGCCGCAGCCCGCACATGCTGCTGAGAACTCGAGGAGCGGTTGCTTGAACTGCGAGCCCTTGACTGAATAGGGATCGAATATGCTGTCCTTGTCGGTAAGCTCCAGACCGTATTCCCACAGCGTGCGGCTCGCGTCGGTGAACTTGGCGGGCTCCATGGAAAGCGCGTCTGCCGGGCACACGTCGGCGCAGCTGCCGCAGCTCGTGCAGTCGAACTGACTCACCTGGAGAGTGAAGCGCATGCCGTCGGGAAGGTTCTTTCCGCCCTTGAGAGCGACGGTCTCGAACCCGGCGGGGGCGATGGCGGCCTCCTCCTCGCTCACCAGGTAGGGACGGATCGCGGCATGGGGGCACACGAAGGCGCAGCGGTTGCACTGGATGCAGGCGTCGGCCTTCCATGTGGGCGTGGTGACGGCAATGCCTCGCTTCTCGAAAGCGGTGAGGCCCATGTCGATGACGCCGTCCTCGTAGCCCGCAAACGCGCTCACGGGAAGCTCGTCGCCTTTCTGGGCGTTCACGGGATGCAGTATGTTCGCGACCACAGCTGGCAGGCCCTCGTCGCTTGAGCATGCGTCAAGCTCGGCGTTTTCCCAGCTCGCAGGGACCGCGACCTCCACGCACCTCTGGGCGCCCTCCTCGATGGCGGCCACGTTGCTCGCCACCACGGCGTCTCCCTTGCGCGCATAGGTCTTTCGCGCCGCGTCCTTCATGTAGTCGAGGGCCTCTTCGACCGGCATGAGCCCTGCGATCTTGAAGAACGCCGCCTGCAGCACCGTGTTGATATGGCTTCCCAGGCCCACGCGCTGCGCGATCTCGACCGCGTCAACGGTGAACAGGCGGATGCCGTTGCTCGCGATGTAGCGCTTCATCGCTCCGGGCAGGTTGGCATCGAGCTCCTCAGGCGTCCAGCCCGTGTTCAAAAGGAACGTGCCGCCCGGCTTCACCTCCTGCACCATGTCGTACTGGCGCACGTAGCTCTGGTTGTGGCAGGCGACGAAATCGGCGCGCTTCACGTAATACGTGCTGCGGATGGGCTTTTTCGAGAGGCGCAGGTGCGACTTGGTCACGCCGAAGGACTTCTTGGAGTCGTACTCGAAATACGCCTGCGCGAACAGGTCGGCGCAGTCGCCCAAGATGCGGATGGTGTTGTGGTTGGCGCCCACCGTGCCGTCGCCACCTAAGCCCCAGAACTTGCAGCTGTAGGTGTCGGCGTCCTTGAAGTCATCGAGCGGTTGCACGGGAAGCGACAGGTTGGTCACGTCGTCGTTGATGCCGATGGTGAAGCCGCGTTTGGGCTGGTCAGCAGCAAGGTTCTCAAACACGGCGACGATCTGGGCGACATCGGTGTCCTTGGAGGAAAGTCCATAGCGCCCGCCCACAACGAGCACCTTGCCCGCGCGCTCGCTGTTCGCGATGACGCTCGAGACGTCCAGGTAGAGCGGCTCGCCGGCCGAGCCCATGCACTTGCAGCGGTCGAGCACCGCGATGCGTTCCACGCTTTGGGGCAAGACTCCTAAGAAGTGCTTCGCCGAGAAGGGACGGTAGAGGTGCACCTGCAAGAAGCCGTAGCGTTTGCCAGAGCCCGCAGAGTGGGCCTTCGCGTTCAGGTAATCGCATGCTTCCTGCGCAGTGCCCGAGACGCTGCCCATCGCGACCACGACGTCGGTCGCGTCGGGCGCGCCGTAATAGTCGAACACGTGGTGCTCGCGGCCCGTCACGCTGGCGACCTGCGCCATGATGCCCTCGACCACATCTGCCAGCTCGTCGTAGGCGGTGTTGTTCGCCTCGCGCACCTGGAAGTACACGTCGCCGTTCTGCACGGTGGCGCGCAGCATGGGATGCTCGGGGTTTAAGGCGCGCGCCCTGAAGCGATCGAGCGCCTCGGTGTCCATGAGCGCGGTGAGCTTCTTGGTGTCGGGCATGTCGATGCGCGAAAGCTCGTGCGAAGTGCGGAAACCGTCGAAGAAGTGCATGAACGGGACGCTGCCCTTCACGGCGGCGAGGTGCGCAACGGCCGCCATGTCGGCTGCTTCCTGAACGCTTCCCGAGCTGAGCTGCGCAAAGCCGGTGTCGCGGCACGCCATGACGTCGGAATGGTCGCCGAAGATGCTCATGGCGTGCGTGCCCACCGTGCGGCTCGCCACGTGCAAGACGCCCGGCAGGCGCTCGCCGGCGATGCGGTAGAGCACGGGAACCATGAGCATGAGGCCCTGGCTTGAAGTGAAGCTCGTTCCCAGGCCTCCTGCCTGCAGCACGCCGTGGATGGCCCCGATGGCGCCCGCTTCGGACTGCATCTCGGTCAGCTGCACGCGCTGGCCGAACATGTTCAGACGGCCCTGGGCGCTCCAGCGGTCGGTGTGCTCGGCCATGGGCGAAGACGGCGTGATGGGGTAGATCGCCGCCACCTCGGTGAAGTCGTAGGCGACATGGGCCGCAGCCTCGTTGCCGTCAACCGTTACGTAGTTGCTCATCTTTTAGTCCCTCTCCCTGGCAATGGTGCCAAACGCAAGCGGGGGCGCGCATGACGGCCCCCGCAAAAGGTCTCTCTCGATACAGGTTACTTCTTCACGAGGTCCTGAAGCCCCAGCTCCTTAACGGCGGCTTCCCTCATCTTGTACTTGAGGATCTTGCCGGCCGCGTTCATGGGGAAGGAGTCCACGAACCTGATGTAGCGAGGCACCTTATGGCGCGCGATGTTGCTCATCATGAACTCGCGGATCTCGTCTTCAGTCATGGACTCGCCCTCCATGAGGATGATGCAGGCCATGGCCTCCTCGCCGTACTTCTTGTCGGGCACGCCCACGACCTGGCAGTCGCTCACCTTGGGGTGCGTGATGACGAAGTCCTCGATTTCCTTGGGATAGATGTTCTCGCCGCCGCGGATGATCATGTCCTTCAGGCGGCCCGTGGCGACGAAGCAGCCACGGTCGTCGCGCATGAGCAGGTCGCCGGAATGCAGCCAGCCGTCCTCGTCCACCGTCTTGAAGGTGGCGTCGGGCATCTTGTAGTAGCCCTTCATGATGTTGTAACCGCGCGAGCAGAATTCCCCGACCTCGCCGTTGGGCAGCTCCTCGCCGGTCTCCGGATCGATGATCTTGCACTGGACGTGCGGGAACGCGTAGCCGACGGTCTCCGTGCGCAGGTCGAGCGGGTCGGTCCAGGCGCTCATCGTGGAACCCGGGGCCGACTCGGTCTGGCCGTACACCGACACGATGCCGGTCATGTTCATCTCGTCGGGCTGGGCGGCGCGCTTCATAAGCTCGGGCGGGCAGCCGGCACCGGCCATGATGCCTGTGCGCATGTGGCTGAAGTCGGTCTTGCGATAGTCCTCGTGGTTGAACATCGCGATGAACATCGTGGGGACGCCGTTGAAGGCCGTGATCTTCTCCTGCGTGATGCAGTGCAGCGACGCCTTGGCGCTGAAGTAGGGCATCGGGCACAAGGTCGCGCCGTGCGTCATGGACGAGGTCATCGACAGGGTCATGCCGAAGCAGTGGAACATGGGCACGTGGATCATGAAGCGGTCCGCGGTGGACAGCCCCATGCGGTCGCCGATGCACTTGCCGTCGTTGACGACGTTGCGGTGCGTGAGCATGACGCCCTTGGGGAAACCCGTGGTGCCGGAGGTGTACTGCATGTTGCAGACGTCGTCGGGGCGGACATCGGCGGCCATGCGCTGGATCTTCTCCAGCGGCACGAGCTCGGCGCGCTCCATGGCCTGGTCAAAGTTGAGGCAGCCAGGCATGTCGAAGCCGACGGTCACGACGTTGCGCAAAAACGGCAGCTTCTTGCAGTGCAGCTGCTCGCCGGGCTTGGTCTCGGCAATCTCGGGGCACAGCTCGTTGATGATCTGGCGGTAGTTGGAATCCAGGGCGCTCTCGACCATAACAAGCGTGTGCGTGTCGGACTGGCGCAGCAGGTACTCGGCCTCGTGGATCTTGTAGGCCGTGTTCACCGTGACGAGCACGGCGCCGATCTTGGTGGCCGCCCAGAAGGTGATGTACCAAGCGGGCACGTTGGTGGCCCAGATGGCGACCTTACTGCCAGCCTTCACGCCCATGGAGACGAGCGAGCGGGCGAACGTGTCGACGTCGTCGCGGAATTCCTCGTAGGTGCGCGTGTAGTCGAGCGTCGTGTACTTAAAACAGTACTGGTCGGGGAAGCATTCGACCATTTTGTCGAGCACTTGCGGAAAGGTCAAGTCGATGAGCTCGTCTTTCTTCCACACGTATTCACCCGTGCCGTCGTGGTTGAGGTAGAGCGTGCGGCGCTTGCCGCGGGTGTCCTCAAACTGTTCCATGTAGTTCACGAAGTGCGGGAAGATGACCTCCATGTCGGTGAGGTCGGGCATCCATGCGGGGTCCCACTCCAGCGACACGTAGCCGTCGTAGTCGATGGAGGACAGGGCGCGCACGACCTCGTCGATGGGCAGGGTTCCCTCGCCAACCAGGTTGAAGCTTCCGTCGTCGTCGGAATCGCGCATGTGCACGTGCTTGATGTAGGCGCCTAAGTTCTTGACCGTCTGCGCGGGGGTTTCGCCGCCTGTGCGGTAGACGTTGTGGACATCCCACAGGGTGCCCAAATAGTCGCTCGCGTAGCGGTCCATGATGCCCGCCATGCGCGTGGTGCTGGAGAAGATGCCGCTCGACTCGATCAGCAAGACGACGTCGCTGGCTTCCGCATAGGGCACAAGCTCGGCCAGGGCGGCATGGATAGCGTCCTCATCATCGTTTTGCGCCACGACGACGACCCGCTCGACGCCGGCGGCGGCGGCGAGGTCGATGAGGTCTTTGGCAGCTTTGATCTGCTCTTCGCCCGCCGAGATGTCGACGGAGGAATCGAGCGCGGGGATGCATAAGCCCTTGTCGCGCAATGCACGAGCGGTAGCCTGGGTGTTATAGCGCTCAAGCGGGCCGCCCTTGCCGGTGAAGACAGTGTTGATGATGGGGTTGTGGATCTCGATGCCGGAGAAATCCATCTCGAGCGCGGTGTTCACCAACTCGTCCCAGGAGTGGTCGGCCCAGCCGCGGGTGGAAAAGGAAAGCTTCATTAGTTCTGCTCCTCGTAAGCGATCTTATTGAGCGCGTTGATGTAAGCGCGGATGCTGGACTCCACGATGTCAGTGGAGATGCCGCGACCGGAATAGACCCTGCCGTCGGCGATGAGCTTCACGATGGACTCGCCCATAGCCTCGCGGCCCTCGGTGACCGCCTGGATGCGGAAGTCGTCGAGCTCGTAGTGTGTGCCCACGACCGACTCGATGGACTTAAACGAGGAGTCGATGGGGCCATCGCCGAGGGAAACCGCCTCGATGACCTCGCCGTTCTTGCGCAGCGAGATGTGGGAGGTCGCCTTGAAGCTCAAACCGGCGTTGATAACGTAGCCCTCGAGGATATAGGTGGGGGGCACCTGCAGGGCAGCGGAGGCCACGATGGCGTCGAGCTCGGTCGCGCCCACGCGTTCCTTATTGGCGGCGATCTTCTTGAATGCCTCGAACACCGCGGCGGCGTCCTCGTCGGAGAGGCTGTAGCCCAGACGCTCGACATACTGCATGACGGTGTTCTGGTCGTCGCCGGCGGTGAGCACGATTCCCTCGACCGCTTCGGAAACGGAGCCGGTGAACTGGGCCGCCTTGGAGCGGTCCTCGCAGCACAGGCGCGCGATCTGATTCATGGCGCGCTTGAGCTCGGTCACGCGGACGTGGCACTGGGCGTCCAGGGCGTCGGACTTCGCCGCGAGGATACTCGCCACATTGTCGAGCGCGACGACGCCCATAGGGTAGGACGTCGCCTTGACCAGGGAGGCACCTGCCATGACGCCGGCAACGGCACAGGCGTCCGCCATGTTGAGGTTGTTGCAGCACGAAATGCCCAGCTCGATTTCGGCAAGTTGGGGAGCGGCCTTTAGGAGGTCGCCGATAAACTGGGCGAACTCTTCGGGCAGCATGGAGCCTGCGGCGTCGCATACGGTCACCGTCTTGGCGCCGGCGCGGGTGACGGCCTCGATGACCTTCGCCAGATAGGCAACGTCAGTGCGGGTGGCGTCGATGGCCACGAACTCGACGTCGTCGGTGAGCGCGGCGCACTTGGCAACGGCACGGGCGGCGTCGTCGATGAGCGCGTCGGCCTTCTTGCACTGGATGTATTCCATGCACGAGGGGCTCACCGCGGCCTCGACCTGCAGGCGGACGTGCTGTGCGCCCTTCGCGGCGCTCCAAACCGCCTCGATGCTCTCATCGTCCATCTTCACCGGAACGGCGAGCGTGCTGTTCTTCACCAGGGAGGCAATCGACTTGATTCGCAGGCTGTCCACCTTTGAGGACTCGATACCCTCGACCTCGATGGCGGCGACGCCGATACGGTCGAGTATCTTCACGATTTCAAGCTTTTCCTTGAAGGATAGGGAAAGCGCCTTCGAGGCAGCTGCTTCCCTCATCGTGATGTCACTGACGCGTATGTCTCTCATGTACGACTCCTGACTTATACCAATCGTTCCCTAGGAGATGCCTGCGGCAATCCGAACCGAAGTGCCCGCGGGCAGTCAAACACCCACCTTAGCGCTAAAGTTTGCATTATCGCACCTCATGCGCAAGCAAGCGATAAAAACTACCGATTTTTGCGGTAAACGCCGATTCGCTTCTGCGTTTCTGCGGAACTCGACCTCAACCTCATCCTGCTCAAAAATGACGCGCTCGCGGTTTGCGCCGTCGCGGACAGCAAATTGCTTTCGGGGACAAATCGCCCCGCCGTGGACAGAATTTGCCGATATGTGAGGATTCGCCTCCGCCTTCAGCTCGTCTTCCTTGGAGAGCTCAGCAAAAGCCCAGGCCGCAGCCAGCCGAGAGTCAGGACGGGCGTTTTGGGGCAACTCGGGGGCTCACATATTGGCAGATTCTGTCCACGGCGGTGTGATTTTCCAGGAGAGGGGACGCCGCGCTACCCGCCGCGCCGTCACACGTCGAGACGAATCGCTGCTACGATATCCTTGAGCAGTTCGGGAGGCGCGCGTAAAGGCGGGGAAGTCGAGGGGCATTTCGCAAGGAGAGAAGCTCAAGGGGGAGCTTCTCAAGACAAGGAGTCATGATGAAAAAGCTCATGGCGGCGTTGCTGGTTGCGGGCCTGTTCGGGGCCGTTGCCCTTGCGGGGTGCGCTGCGGGTGGCGAGGCGAAAAACGAAAGCTGCGAAGTCACGAGAATCGTCCTTGTGAGCACTGGCGGAGATGTGAACACGCTCGATGCCTACGTGTTCGAGCCCGAGCCGTCTCTCACGCATGTTTCTCTTGCGCCGGACACCGATCTCTCCCACGTAGGGGAGGAATCCCCCTGGCCTGAGGAGGCGGAACTTAGCAGGGAGCGACTGTCCATCTCGGAGGCAGACTGGCAAGGCCTCGTCGACGTCGTCGACAAGGTCGACTTCATGGACCTTCCCGAAGTGATCAAGGTTTCGGATCTGGTGCTCGACACGCCGTCGTACTACATCAACGTCAAGACGACCGAAGGCTCCCACGAGTCGGGGGGCTACGCCGCAGGGTTCGGCTCAGACGAGCCCAACGAGCGTTTCGACAAGCTGCACGAAGCCCTGAATGACGTCATTGCTAAAGGTACCTGGAAGGCGTAGCGTAGCGTAGTAAGAAGGAACAATCGTGGCCTTCCTTTGGCGGAAGGAGAGCATCTCGCATTGGTTGAGCACTCGCAAGCTTGCGGATGGCATTTCCTCTTTTCGCTCGCTTCGCGGTGAGACGCGCATGCAGGGGTAGGGGAAATGAGCGGTGACCAGGCACTGGTGCGCGAGCTTGGCTGTCGATTCGCAAGTTGGCGTTATCCGGTGTATGCGTCTTCCTCGCTGCAGCTGAAGTCATAGGTCGCAAGATACGCCTCGTCCTCAGCGCTTTCCGGAACGTCGATACGCTCGATTTTGAACACGACGGGACGGGTTCCGTCATTGCAACAAGCGATCATGATGCGCTCGTCGTTTGTCCAGTTCTTCATGATGGCGCCGCCTGCAAGCGCCGTGTAGATGTAGCGGCTGATGGCGTCCCATGCCTCCGCGCAGGGGAAGGGCGGGTTGAGCTCTCTCCCGAAGTGGTAGAAGTCGTCCTTTCCGGCCTCGCGCTCGAACAGGTATTCCTGTCCTACTTCAAAGCAGGGGCAGGGACCGCTTTCGGGGTCTGCGAGATAGTCCTTCTGGAGCTCGGAGAACAACTTCTTACCGATGACCGTCACATTGCACTTGTGCTTCAAGGCGGCCCCCTTTCTCGTGGTGCGCGGCGGTGATTTCCCCTGCAAATCATTGGGTTATAGGCAAAAAAGTGTGTCCCTTTTCGCATCCAAACCCCAGCTCACCTCTCCAGTTTTAGCTGCTTAAAAATCCCAGCCCTTTTAAGAGGACGGCAGAGAAGTGTGTCTGATTTAGGCTTGACACCGCAGGTCAGGCTACG
>NZ_CAKUAL010000019.1 GCF_934636505.1 uncultured Ellagibacter sp. | reverse complement strand
GAGGAGGAGCTCAACCGCATCTTCGCCGAGATATACAACATGGTCGGTGAGGTTCCTATCGAAGTCGAGGACAAATACGTCTCGGTTGCGCGCATCTTCGACACGGCGGAGGAGATCCCCGAAAGCTACAAGGGCAACAAGTACGTGCGCACCAAGCGCGACGAGATAACCAGCCTGATCAGTTACGCGGTCGGCTGCATGTTCGGGCGCTATTCGCTCGACGTGGACGGGCTGGTACTGGCAGATCAGGGCGACACAGTTGAGAACTACCTGCAGAAAATGCCCGACCCGGCGAACGTTTCCTTCATGCCCGACGCCGACAACGTCATCCCCATCACCGATGAGGAGTACTTCGAAGACGACATAGTGGGCCGCTTCGTGGAATTCATGCGCGTTGCCTACGGCGCCGAGACGCTTGAGGAGAACCTACGGTTTGTGGCCGATGCGCTGGGCGGCAAGGGTACGTCGCGCGATGTCATCCGCTCGTATTTCCTGAAGGAGTTCTTCAAGGACCACTGTCAGACGTACAAAAAGCGCCCGATTTACTGGCAGTTCGACTCGGGAAAGAAGAACGGCTTCAAGGCGCTCATCTACATGCACCGCTATCAGCCCGACCTGCTCGCGCGCGTGCGCACCGATTACGTGCATCAGCAGCAGGAGCGCTACCGTGCGCAGGTGTCGTATGCGGAAGATGCGCTGGTCACGGCGGAAAAGGGCAACCGCGTGAAGCTGGAGAAGCGTATCTCCAAGCTGAACGATCAGTTGCGCGAGGCAAGCGAGTTCGAGGAGAAGGTTCACCATCTCGCCGACCAGATGATCGAGATAGACCTCGACGATGGCGTGAAAGTGAACTACGCGAAGTTCCAAGACGTGCTAGCGAAAATCAAGTAGCTGATTTATCGGAAAAGGAGGGGCTGACTATGGCGAATTATCATACCAACGATCTCGCGATTGCCGCTGATGCCGAAAACATGAAAAAGGTGCTCCTGAACTTTGCGGCGAACCTGGCGGCAAATTCAGAAGAGACGGGGTTTGATTTCCACGAAGTCGCGGGAATCGAATCCGTAAAGGCTATTTACGAGGCTATCGAAGGGACACTTTCTGGCTTTTATGAATTCTCCTTCTCTGGTGCTCCGATAGATGAGGAAATCCCTTCGAATGATTCGCTCGGATGGGAATCGTCGACGAGTTCCGCCTCAGGCTACGCTTCTCAGGTTGAAGCAATGAAGAGCTTCGCTTCACGATTGCAAGGTTCCGGGGCGAGCATTGCGTTTGAAGTTCTTCCATCAGGTCGACCGTTAAGCGATGAAGCGTCTGTCGAGCTCACTCAATACGGAGATCGATGGGTAATTCAGCTTATGTACAGTACAGGCTGGGAACCTAATTCCCGCGAGCTGAACCTGTTCTTTTTGGGCCTTTCTGAAGGTGAGTACGGCGTCGCCTTCCTTGATGCAGACGAATACGATGACTATGAAACTATTTCCGTTTTCAGCGGCGTTCATCATGGTCGAGCGCTTTTACACGATGTGGCAGAGGAAGGAGAGGACAACAGTATTGATAGCCGTGAGCTGTGGGGGCTCCAGGAAGAAGCTCGCATCGAAAACAAAGATGAGATTGACGATTTGGCGCGCCTTGCGTTCAGTTGCACCGTCTCTTGGTGGAATGACGGGGAATTGTGGAGAGAATATTATGAGGATGACGAAGAGGACTATGAAGACGAAGGGGACTATGATGGCAGCGAGTCCGCTGACCTAAGTAGATTCTTTCTCTATTCTCCGCGCAACTGGGATAATCCAGATGAAGAAGACCTTGCAGAAATCGATGAACAGATCATTGAAATGCTGCCTCTATTTCCTATTGAGCGCAAGGCAACAGGCCAGGGCCTCTTCGGGCGAGGTCAAAATGTTGAGTATTGCGTCCCTGGCTCTGAGGTTCGTCTGAAATCTGATTGGGATACTTCTCGGTTCAGGTACGTGGAAGTCGACATTCTTGACAAAGAGGGAAAATCTCTTGGTGATGTGGGGACTGACTATAGCGCGCAAGACAACGGGCTTGTGGTAATCGCTTGCTTATTGCCCCATATTCGCGCAACAGTGGTGAACATGGAAACGCGTGGCTCGCGCGGTGATTGGCGAAAACAGGCCCACTTTAATGTGCGCTTGGAATTGGAACCTATAGATCTCGCTGCTGTTTTAGCGGAAGTACATGAGCTTTTAAGGCTCGACCCAAAGAGGCGTTCACTGAGCAGCGTCGTGAGCGAGGAGGATTAACCATGGAGCCCATTAAAATCGAGGACCCGAAGCTTGCGGCAAAAGTAGATCGCATCATAGAACAGCTCAAGGAATATTATCCTGATGGCAGGGTTATCCGGATTGGCAGCGATCACAAAAAACTATCCGAGCGTATAGGGAAGGTATATAAGGAAATAGGCTATCAGTCTCGTGACGACTTTTTTACTGCCTACGGATTTGAGGTAGTGATGATGAAGCGCGGCCATCCTTTCACAACTGATGCCAAAGAAGTGCTTGCCGAGCTCCATCGCCGCTACGACGGGAAGGCTCTCTGCACTACAACCAAGGAGCTCATAGAAGAAAATCCCGACTTAAAAGGCAAGTTGAAAACGCTGCAAAACAATTCCGTGAAAGATTTTGGGGATGGGTTCAAGAATATCCTCGTCGGCGAAGGCTTGCTTGCGGTCAAAGAGAGAGTGGCTGCACGCGAATTCACGCGTGAAGAGATGGACGAAGCGCTTAAGGATCTTGAAGGGAAAGTTAAGGAGAGCGGGAATCGGCTAACGACAATTGCTGATCTAAAAAAAGCGTATCCAGACTACGCGAGGGCAATCGCTTTTTTGCCTAAGGTGTGCGATGGATGGTATGGCGCAGCTCCCTCGAGTGTTTTGCATCAGCGTGGCATTCTTGCCCATTCGTACGATGCGGAAAAACTGATTGAGTGGCTCAAAGAAAGCTATTCGTCGCGTCCTGATAACGAGAAGCCAGCTTCTGTGGAAGATATTATTTCTGCGAATGCAGATAGGCGTGCGGAATTAAGGAGCGCTCAAAGAACGTGGAAATCGAATCATGACGAGACTTTCTTTGAGTGCCTTAAGAAAAATGGTGTGATCAGGATGAGCGATCTCGACCTGCGCGAGAAATTTAAGGAGACCGCCCCTCTTTGCGTACGAAATGCTGCATTAGATGAACTTATTTCTTTATGGAAAAGGGTTGGAGGGCCTAAAGCTCTTGCGCGCGCGAAAGAGGGACACCTTGCTTTGCCTGAGCGCGTGTTAGCGATTGACATTGATTGCGGCGTTGAAATTCGCAGGTCGTTCTTTCATGCAGTTGCTAATGAGAATGACATTTCACTGCACAAAGTAAAAGCGGGAATGCCGTTGAGCTGTGCGGCGTCATATCCTTATATGAATTTTGAAACGTTAGACGGTTGTTTGCTGTCAAATCGATCGCCTTCACATGCCTTTTGCCCCGTTTTATTTGACGAATATGACGACTATGCGGAAGGCGTCCATAAGGGCTCTTCATTTGCTGATTTGGTCGGGGCGTGGATTGAGAATATTTCCCATGAGGCTGGCGGACGCGTGCTCGTCTGCATCCGGTTCGATTATCCGCATAAGCTCACCACGCAAACCATGATCAACCTGCTCTATAAAAACGGTGTGCTTACTGACGACGACATGCTCGGCGGTGACGATTGGCGTACGCGAGAATACGAGAAGCTTTCTTTCGAAGGTGCTGCGCTTGCGGAAGATTCAGGGGGCGATTCAGCGATTGGTTCTGCTCCCGAGCCCGAGCCCGAATCCGGGCCCGATTCCGAATCCGAGCCCGAATCCGAGGTCGAGCCTGCTTCTGAATCCGGGCCCGAACCTGAACTCGAATCCGAGATCGAATCCGAGTCCGAGTCAAACGGGCCAACGCGTGAAGATAAGCTTTCCCTTGCGCGTCTTGCGGTAACGGCGGCGCAGCTTGTGGGCGTAGCCACGTTCCCTCAGGAATTTCTCGACAAGCTCGAACGAGCCGAGCAGGGCGACATGAGCATCGACCCGGATGAGCTGCTGAAGGAAATCAACGACATGACGCCCGATGAGCATTCGGTCGATGCCGCTTCGCTTACTTTTGACGAGGGCCGGGTGGCACGGGGCAAGCATTTTGACGTTGCCATCCCTGATGGGTGGCACGTGGTCGAAAACTACGAGCGCGACGGCCTTTTCGGGCAAAAGCGCCCGTTCGTAGCCGTCCCTGAACACGTTTCCAACGACGACATTGAGCTTTCAAACCGCATAATTTACGTTGATTCGGGCGATCGCGCTGTCAAGCTCGGTCAGACATCCTCCTTTATGACTGCACCATTGCGGTGGGCTATGTTTTGCCAGGCGCATTATGTTGAAATGGCCAATCAGATGACTAACCCCACCTCGCCTTTTGCTGCTTTTGCGCAAAAAACTATGTGGGATTGCGAAGTCGATGCTCAAAACACCAAATGTTTCATTCTCCAGTACAATTCCGGCACGGGCATAAATGGACTCGAGTTCAACATTCGCCCGTACTCTCTTGATCATTCCGACTATTTACGTGTTTGCCTCTCCATGGATGACAATATCGACATCGATGCTGTTCGCGAAGTGGTGAAGCGCATAGCTGCAACCGTTGAGTTGGACAAGCCTTTTGAATCAGATGCGGAAAGGGGTCTTAAGGCGGCTTTCGGGAAGAAGCTCACCAAAGATGAATTTACGGATTTGGCGAGCAGAATTGCTTCGCCCATCCCGAACTTCTTCCAGGAGTTATTTACCGCTGGCCAGAATAGATATGTCTTCCAACTCAATGGCGAAGAGGTCGATGCGCGCGATGCGACAATAGCCGGCGCACGCATGCTTGCAGAATATGGCGAGAAGTTTGTCCCTTACTATGGCAAGTTGCTCGATATTTATGCGGCCAACGATTGCTTCGGGGAGACGAAAGCGACCGGTCACGAGGCATATGATGTGTTGAAGAACATCTTCGAGGGTGCTTTCCCAAGTGCGGCTCTTTTCGCCGACGACGAAGCGAAAATAGTGACCGAAGAAGGTATTCTCGACGACACGCCCGAAAAGACGGCTTTGCGAGACCGTCTCGAATCGCTTTTACCCGAAGGCAAGGCGAATGAGGACGAAAAAGGCGAAACTGCCGCCGCATCTATCGAGGAAGAGGAGCAACGCGAGGAACCGAGCGAGCCGGAAGTAGTTCCGCTCCACCTCGAGGATGTTCTGAGCGCAGACCTTTTTCAAGAGCTGAAGAGGCTGGAAGAAAACATCAATGAAGTCTCCGCGGATGAGCTCATCGCGCTCGATGAGCGTATCGTCCCTGAAATTCTTCAGTCTCGCCAGAGGCGAATCGATACTCTCACAGCTGGCGCAACTGATAGTTCGTCTGATCTGGAAGTGATTCGGAAAGAGGCCAGCAGATACAACGTCGTTTTCTTCGAGTTGGTCTCCCGTTTAAAAATCTCTCTTCGGGAAATGATCTCCCAAAGTAAGTTTGACGATGCTCAAGAGCTTTTGGACGAGATGAACGAGGTTCTTGAGCTGGTGAGTGATTATATTGAGATAAGCGACTCCCGCATCGGTACGCTTCAAGATGTGACGCTACCCGAAGGGCTACCTGAGCTCAAGCGCCAGTTGGATCAAATCGATTGCGGGCTGGTCGAGGTATCCCAAAAGCAAGAAAGGGCCATTGAGCTAAAAAGCGAACAGGATAAGATCCCCGAACTCGAAAGACGCGTGAAGGAGCTTTCGGACGAGATAAACAAAGCGAGTTTGTTTTCCTTTGGCAAAAAGCGCAAGAAGGAGGAATTGGCTCAGTGTCAGGCCCAACTTGATGAATGTCGCAGTCAGGCGGCATTGTGCAAGACGGCGAACGCTGAGTACGCAGAAGCCAGCCTCGACCTTACCAGAATGATTCGAGACTAAACGACTATTCCCTTTGAAACACGAGATGGAACGATGAATCAGTTAGATATAAACGAACAGTTGAAGCTGCGGTTCGCGCGTCCTTTGGGCGATTTCGACGCGCGGCGCGTGGTAGTGTGGCACGACCCCGACGGCGAGTTCGAGGAAGACTTCGACAGGCTGGCAGCGGAGGGCTTCGACGGCGCGGGCGTTGCGGACGGGGTCATGCCTGCTGGGGGCGGTTTCCCGCGCAATCTTCGGTTTCTCAAGGCCGAAGAGGGCGAGATGTTCCTCGCCAAGAAGCTTATCGCCCGCGATGACGTGGAGAACGACATCTTGCTGTACCGGAAACGGGGCAAGGGCAAAGTCGAGGGCGATTGGCTGGCCGACGTCGAGTTGTACGCGGAGTCGTTCCAGGCCGACCGCTTCTCGCTTTTGGCCACAGAGCTCGGGGCGTCGAATGTCGACGCGGTGCGCGATGCCCTGCGGGGATTCCATAGCTTCTTTGCCGCGAAGACGCGCATCAAGAAGTTTCATGACTGCATGCCCGAGCCTTCGTCGGCTGAAGACGTCGAGGTGGGTGTGCTTGCGGCGTTGCTTGGCGCGGCGGGTCCTGAGGATGCTTCGGTCGGCTTTATCGTGCGCGGATATATGCGCTCGCTGCTGAAGTGCAGGGAAAACCCGGCAGACGCGTTCGATCCCTTCGCTAAATATGGTGCTGACGAGGCTCTTTCAAATTTTGTTGCGCGCAAGACGGGTTTTACGGGGGCACTTGACGAAACATCTTCGCTCGAGGCGCTTGCTTCGCACGTTCTCGTATCGGCGGCGTCGTTCGTGCTTCCCGATGGTGCGCTTTCGGGGCTTGAGCGCTGCATATCGAAACAGCATGCGCCGTTTTGCTTGTCCATCGTGAAGGACTGGGATAGAAGCGAGGGTGCAGCAGATCTCTACGAAGTGGCGCGAATCGCGGAGGAGGCGTGCGGCTTGCCGGCGCGTTTCGCGAGCCTGCCGCTTGACGACATCATCGATTGCGACGTGTTCCCCTGCATAAACGAGGCGATTCTTGGTGGCCTCATGGCATCGCTGGCCGATGGTGCCGACCGCGCTGAGGAGGCGCATCGGGTGTGCGCTCGCCGCAAGGATTTGGCCTGGCATAACTACGTGGCGTGCTACTTTGATGCGCTTGACGCCGCCGCGAGCCTGTGCGATTTCCGGCGCGAGCATGCGGGAGGTTTCCATGTAGCTCAGGCGAAGGAAGTGTGGCGCGCCTACGAGACCGATTGGTACCGCGCCGACAGCTTCTATCGCCACCTGTGCCATTCCTTCGAGCTGTGCAAAACCAAGCCGCGCCCTGCGCTCGAAGGGCCGCTGCGCAGCGTGGTCGGCTGGGCGGAGAACCTGTACTCAAATTGGTACATCGAAGGTGCGAACGCATGTTGGGAAAACGCTGCGTCCTCACAGTGGGCAAACGCGGGCTACATCGAAGGCGTGCCTCGTGAGCGGCGGTTTTATTGGGAGGTCCTCCCTTCGTGCAAGGGCAGTGCAAAAAACGTGGTCGTCATCATTTCCGATGCGCTGCGATTCGAGGTCGCGGCTCAGATGGCACGTGCGCTCGAGCGCGAAAGGGGCAGCGTCGTCGCGCTTTCCAGTATGCAGGCCGTGTTCCCCTCGGTTACCGAATTCGGCATGGCTGCGCTGTTGCCGCAGCGAGACCTGTCGCTCGACTGGGAGACGGGGGCGGTGCTTGCGAACGGCATGCCCACCGCTACCACCTCACAGCGCGAAGCGGTTCTGCGTGCCGCTGCTGCCGATGCGCGGGCCCTGCGTGTCGAGGACTTCCTCGATTTGCCGGCCGACGAGCGAAAGGCGCTCGTCAAAGGCTCATCCGTGGTGTATCTGTACCATAACAAGATTGACTCCACGGGTGAAAAGATCGCAACGGAAGACGACGTGTTCAAGGCGTGCACCGATGAGATAGATGCTCTCTGCGCGCTTGCGAGGCGCCTTACGTCTGAGGTGCAGGGTTGCCAGGTGACGATAACGGCCGATCATGGCTTCCTGTATACGCGCGGCGAGCTGCGCGAGTGCGGAAGCCTCGACAAGGGCGATATGCCGCTGTCGCCTGTCGTCGCAGGTAAGCGCCATATCGTGGCTCGTGCGGATGACGCCGAATGGGCCGATTCGATGGGTGATCCGGCAAGCACGCTGTTTGTGGAAATGAACATGAGCGATGTTTCGGGCGGCAGATACACGGGGCTTGCGCCGCATCGCGCTATTCGTATCAAGCAACCGGGCGGCACGCGCAATTACGTGCACGGGGGGCTTACGCTGCAAGAGCTATGCGTTCCCGTGCTGTCGTTCCGTCGAGTTCGTTCGGGTGCGAAGGGCTTTCAGGATACCCAAGCTGCGACGATTCGTGTGCTTTCGGAATCGCGGCGCATAACCAACTCGCTTTTCACCTTGAACCTTCTGCAGGAAGAGCCTGCTACGGGCAAGGTTTTGCCGTGCGAATACGAGCTCGTTTTCCTCGACTCGTCAGGAAACGAAGTGTCTGATGTGGTGAAGGCGCACGCCGACCTTGCTTCCGACAACCCGCAAGACCGCGTGATCAAGGTGCGCTTCAGCTTGAAGGCGGGTTGCTCGTTTAGCTCGAAGGAGGCATATTACCTGATAGCGCGCGATAAGAGCACGGGTACGCAGATTTGGCGAGAGCAGTATCGCATCGAGGTGGCATTTGCCCCCGTTGACGACTTCGGCTGGTAATGGATAGAAGCCTATCTTTTAGATAGCGAGCGCAGGAGCGGAGGTGAGCGCGCCTGCGCTCCTGCGCTTGCGGCGAATGACGAGAATCGCAGGGCAGCCGATAGCATCGTGCGGACAATTCTTGCGCGCCTTGCGATGTTTTCTCGTTGCCGTTCGGGGAATGCGCCTGCGCGAGCGTTTGCATTTCCTTTACAATACCAACCCACTATGATTGAAATCTTAAACACCATTGACTCAGTCGTGTGGGGGCCTGCGATGATCGCGCTCCTGCTCGGCACCCATATCTTTCTCACCGTTCGCACGGGCTTCATCCAACGCAAGCTGCCTCAGGCGCTTCGCATGTCGTGGGGCGGCGGCACCTCAAAGGGCGAGGGCGATATCTCCAACTTCGGCGCGCTTGCGACGGCGCTTGCCGCGACCATCGGCACGGGGTCGATTGTCGGTGTTGCCACGGCAATCCTGGCAGGCGGCCCGGGCGCCGTCTTCTGGATGTGGATCACGGGTGTGTTCGGCATGGCCACAAAGTATGTGGAAGTCTACGCCTCGGTGCGTTACCGCGTGCGTGACCATGCGGGCAACATGCTCGGCGGCGCCATGTACGTGTGGGAACGCGCCTTCACGCGCAAAGACGGCACGCGCCCCTGGTGGGCGAAGCTCGGCGGCATCGCGTTCGCCGCGTTCGCTGTCGTCGCCACCATTGGCACGGGCTCGGCGGTGCAGGCGACGTCCATGACCGGCATCATCACGTCTTCGATTCCCAGCATCCCCGATTGGGCGGTTGGCATCGCCATCGTCGTGCTGGTGGGCATCGTCATCTTCGGCGGCGTGCAGTCCATTTCGCACGTCTGCGAGAAGCTCGTTCCCGTCATGGCAGTTGCCTACGCCGGCGGGTGCATCGTGATCCTGCTGATGAACGCGCCCGTTCTCGGCAGCGCGATCGGCCTCATCTTCGAGTGCGCCTTCACGCCGAAGGCCGCGTTCGGCGGCGCGGTCGGCTCCGGCCTTCTGATGGCGCTGCAGTTCGGTTGCGCCCGCGGCCTGTTCTCCAACGAGTCGGGCCTCGGCTCCGCCCCCATCATCGCGGCGGCCGCCAAGACGAAAAACCCCGCCGAGCAGGCGCTCGTCGCTATGACCGGCACGTTCTGGTCCACGGTCGTCATCTGCGCGCTCACGGGCATCGTGCTTGTGTCGACGATGATCGCGCACCCCGAAATCCAGGCGGAGGTGCTTGCCGACCCGACGTTCTACACCGGCGCGCAGCTCGCCTCCACCGCGTTCGCCACCATTCCCTATGTTGGAACGCCGATTCTCGTTATCGGCATGGTGTCGTTCTCGTACTCCACGATTCTCGGCTGGTCGTACTACGGCAACCGCTGCGCCGCCTACCTGTTCGGCAAGCGCGCCATCCTGCCGTACCACATCGTGTACGTTCTCGTCGCGTTCCTCGGCGCGATCGGCGTGGGCAACGTGGTGTGGACTATCTCCGACATCGGCAACGCGCTCATGGCCATTCCCAACATCATCGCCATACTGCTGCTTTCGGGGCTGATCTGCCACGAGACGAAACACTACGTCTACGAGGGCAACATCGAGGAAGAAGACACGCGGGAAATCCCGATGATTTCCTCGAAGTAGGTGCGGCTGCAAACGCGTCGATAGATTTCCCCAGGGGCGCCGTCGGGCGCCCTTGTTGTTTGCGAGGCGAAGGGAAGTCAGCGGAAAGCGGTGCCCCGCATCGCCTATACTCTTACATCATGAAAAAGATTGCCATCATAGGCGGCGGCGCGGCCGGATTGGCTGCAGCCATCGCCGCCGGAAACGAACTTGCGCGGCTCGGCGCGGCGAACGAGTGCGAAATCGTGCTCTTCGAGGCCGACCCCGAGCGCGTCGGCCGCTCGATCCTCGCGACGGGGAACGGCCGCTGCAACTTCTCGAACGCCCACATAGACCCCGCATGTTACCGCAACGCCGACTTCGTGGAAGCCGCGCTGCGCTCGCTTTCGCGCCTTTCGGAGGTCTCCGAGTGGGGGAGTGCTCAACCTGTAGGAGCCTACGGAACCTCCGCGCAGGGGAGCGCCCAACCTGCGGGCGCTTTCGAAGCGCCTGGTCGGGAAAGCACCCGATCTGCGAGCGTCTTCGAAGCGCCTGTGCAGCGATTCTTCTCCGACTTGGGCCTTATGTGGCGCGAAGAGGGCGAGGGCCGCATGTATCCGGCCGCCAACAAGGCGTCGTCGGTGCTCGAGGTGCTGCGCGCCGCCCTCGATGCGTCGGGTGCGCGCGTGGAGTTTGGGAAATCCCTTCGCGCAATCGAGCTGCCTGCGCAAGGAAAGACACGCTTCCATCTGCGCTTTTCCGACGGCTCGATCGCTCATGCCGAAAAGGTCGTTCTCGCTGTTGGCGGGCGTGGCATGGGCGCCGTCGATATGCCCTCCGCAATTCCGTGCGAGCCGACGCGACCGGTCTTGGGGCCGCTTGCCACCGATTCGCGCATCACGCGACAGCTGAACAACATCCGCGTGAAGTGCGCCGTCTCGCTCGAGCGCTCGGGAAGCCTCGTCGCGCGCGAGGAGGGCGAGCTTTTGTTCCGCGACTACGGCGTGTCGGGCGTGTGCGTGTTCAACCTGTCGCGCCTGGCCTGCGAGGGGGACGTGCTCTCAATCGATTTCCTGCCGCATATGCCCGCCGCCGAGCGAGATGCGTGGCTGTTCGCGCGGCGCAAGCACCTCTCGGCGCGCCTGGGCGAGAACGGCCAGATTGCAGCCGAGGACGTGCTGCGCGGCGCGATGCTTCCCCAGGTGGCACAGGTGCTTTGCAAGTGCGCGGGAATCGATCCTGTGCGCCCGTTTTCCAAGAAAGACGTCCTTGCGCTTTCGCGTGTCATCGGCGGCTTGCGCCTTACGGTTCGAGGCATCGGCGACGCGAAGCAGTGCCAGGTCTCACGTGGTGGGCTTTCGATTGCGGCGTTTGATCCGGAAACGATGGAGGCCGTGTGCGCGTCGGGTCTGTTCGCAGCTGGCGAGGCACTTGACGTCGATGCTCCCTGCGGGGGCTACAACCTGCATTGGGCATGGTCATCGGGCCTGCTCGCGGGCGTGTCTGCTGCTCGCAGTGCTGTGTCGGCCGATGGGGAAGGGAAAGGGAAATGAGCTCGAAGGATACCCGCGGCGACAAGGGCGCGAACGCTGGCAAGAGGGCAGGCGGCAGCAAGAAGATGAGCGGCGACAAGCTGTCCACCGGCAGCAAGGGGCCAGGCGGTGGCAAGAAGGCGGCAGGTCGTCCCCATCGCGGGGGAAAGACCAAATCACAAGTCTCTTCCCGCCAACATGACGGCCGAACGTCGCATCGTGGCGCCTCCTTCGACGCAAGTGCGCTCGAGGGAGCGGAGTTCATCGAGGTGTCCAACGTCGCGCTTCCGCTTGACGCAGGGCTGAATGACCTTGCGAGCGAGGCAAACCGCCTGACCCCTGTCCCGCGTGCGGCTGGGGCAGAGCACCCGACCCCCGCTGCGCCCGCGACCCCTCCCGCGCTTGTCGCGCCCGCGGAGGGTTCCCATGCGGAGAGCCTCTCGCGCACCGCAATCGCCGCCGCGCTTGGGGTCGCGCCCGAGGACATCGCCTCGTTTTCCCTTGTGAAGCGTAGCGTCGATGCGCGGAAGAAGTCGAGCGTTCACTTCAACGCCACCTATGCCGTCCGTCTTGCGCGAGGTATGGCCTACGACGTGCTTTCCCCCGCTCGCGGGGTAAATGTTCGTGCATACGAGCCGCCTGCGCCGCTCACGATTCCTGATTTAAGGTCGCATGTGGCATCATCTGATGGCCGCATCGTCGTCGCAGGCACGGGCCCGGCGGGGCTGTTCTGCGCGCTGTACTTGGCGGAAGCGGGTCTGCGCCCGCTTGTGGTCGAGCGCGGTGCCGCGGTTGATGAGCGCACGGCGGCCATCGAGTCCTTCAACGTGGGCGGCCCGCTCGATGCGGCGGCGAACGTGCAGTTCGGGGAAGGCGGCGCTGGCACGTTTTCCGACGGCAAGCTGACCACGGGCACGAAAAGCCCGCATATCCGCCATGTGCTCGAGGCGTTCGTCCAGGCGGGGGCGCCTGACGAGATTCTCTGGCAGGCGAAGCCCCACATCGGTACCGACAAGCTGCCCGCCGTCGTGAAAAGCATTCGCGAGCGCATCATTGCCGCAGGTGGCGAAGTGCGTTTCCTCACCCGCTTGGCTGATATCGAGCTGTCGGGCGGTGCGGTTCGCTCGGTCGTGCTGGAGGACTCTCGTACGGGCGCGCGTGAGGCGGTTGAAGCCTCGCGCGTCATCGTCGCGTGCGGGCACTCGGCGCGCGACGTCTTCGAGCTCGCCCGTGATCGGGGGTTCGCTCTCGAGCGCAAGCCCTTCTCGATGGGCGTGCGCATCGAGCATCCGCAGTCGCTCATCAACCGTGCGCAGTACGGTGCGGCCGCAAAGCACGCGGCGCTCGGTGCCGCCGACTACAAGATGGCGGTGCGCGTCCCCGCTCGCACGGACGGCACTCACACGGATGTTGCAAGCGAGAATGCAACTCGCGGCGTGTATACCTTCTGCATGTGCCCAGGTGG
This sequence comes from uncultured Ellagibacter sp., assembly GCF_934636505.1. Classification (GTDB taxonomy): domain Bacteria; phylum Actinomycetota; class Coriobacteriia; order Coriobacteriales; family Eggerthellaceae; genus Ellagibacter. Next base: position 16,762 of record NZ_CAKUAL010000019.1, on the reverse strand, counting down.
GGAAGTCGTCGCGGCGGCAAGTGAGGAAGGCGTCGTCGTCGTGAACGGTATGAGCCGCTTCGCGCGCGATGGCGAGAATTCCAACAGCGCGCTGCTCGCCGACGTGCGACCCGACGACTTGCCGGGGAACGACGTCATGGAAGGTGTCCGCCTGCAACGCGAAGTCGAGCATGCGGCGTTCGAGCTTGCTCGCCGCAACGGCGGGGTGCCCTATGCCGCGCCCGCGCAGACGGTGGGGGATTTTCTTTCGGGTGCTACATCTTCGAGTGGGCAAGCTGAAGGCAAGCAGCCGGGTGGTACGGTTGCGGCTGTGTCCGAGGCTCGCTGCCGCACGGTCGCGTCTGGGTATCCTCGCCGCGTGGGCGCGTCTGAATCGCATCGCCGCCTGGTCGTGCGCCCGAGCTACCCGCGTGGTGTCGTTTGGTGCGACCTGCGCGAGTGCCTTCCCGCGTTCATCTGCGACGCGCTTGCGCAAGGCCTGCCGTTGCTCGATGCGAAGCTGCACGGGTTCGCCGACCCCGCAGCTGTGCTCACCGGCCCCGAAACGCGCAGTTCAAGTCCCATCCGCATGGTTCGCGGAAAGAACTTTCAGGCGCGATGGGCAAGCGATTCACCCGCTTCGGACGAGGAACCGGCCACTCGTGTCTATCCGTGCGGCGAAGGCGCAGGTTACGCGGGCGGCATCATGAGCGCTGCCGTCGATGGCCTGCGCGTAGCCGAGGCGATCGCGGCCGAGTTCTCTTCCCGCTAGCACCACTCGCGCCCGCTGCTCGCCACCTGCTAGTCAGCCCTCGCTCGTTGCCATCTCGGCCTTGTGCCCGCCAATCCGCTCGCGGCCCCGCAAAGCCGCGAGTGCTACAATTTATGGCACGCCGCTGCGCGCAAAACGTGCACGGCGAACGACAAGTGCTTGAAAAGGTGGTTCCATTGGCGCGTCTTTCCGATTCGATTGCGGTCACGGCGTCTGTCCTTAAGAAGGGACAGCCCGCGATCTTCCCCACGGAAACGGTGTATGGCCTGGGCGTTTCTATTCGCCACGCCGCGTCTCCCGATATCCTGTACAGCCTGAAGCGCCGCGAGAAGGCAAAGCCCATCTCGTGGCTCGTCTCCCAGCAAGGCGACCTTGCGCGCTTCGGTCGCTGCGTCCCCGAGTTCGCCTTCGTGCTCGCCCGAACGTTTTGGCCGGGCCCCCTCACGCTGATCGTGAAGGCGTCGGACGAAGTCCCCGAGGCGTTCCGCTCGAGCACCAACACCATCGGCCTTCGCATGCCGAACAACGCCTGCGCGCTCGAGCTGATCAACGCGGTAGGGTGCCCCCTTGCAACGACCTCGGCAAACGTGTCGGGAAAACGCCCAGCGGGCTCCTTCGACGACCTCGACGCTGGCCTTTGCTCCCAGATTTCCGCGGTGCTTTCGGACGGGGAAGACGGCTCCAAGAGCGGCATCGCCTCAACGGTCGTCGACTGCACGCAGGACCATCCCGTGATCGTGCGTGAAGGTGCCATCACCATCGCGGACATCAAGTCACTTTCGTAGGTTGCCTGTCCGCGCGCGGGGCTTTCCCGCTATACTGAGGGGCGACGGGAAAATCGCTTTGGCGTAAGGGGGAGTCTCGTGTCCAAACCAGTTGAGAAATCATCGGTAGGGTTCAGGTCGTTCGACAAGTCTTCCCAGATAAAAGGGGTATTATGGCAGCCCGTTGCCTCGCATGGCACATCGGGTGCCGCTCCTCGTGCAATCGTGCAGATCGTCCATGGCATGTCCGAGCACATCGGCCGCTACGAGGATTTCGCTCGCTTCCTTGTGAGTGTTGGCTTTGCGGTGTGCGCCCACGACCACATCGGACACGGCCGCTCGGTCACCGACCCGATGGACTTGGGGCACATGCCCCTCGATTGCGGGAAGGACGCCCTCATCGAGGACGTTCACGAGATGCGAAAAACGGTGAGCGCCCGCTTCTCGCGCAAGACGCCCTACTTCATCTTCGGGCATTCCATGGGAAGCTTTGTCACGCGGGCGTACCTGTCCCGCCATGCGGAAGGCCTTTCGGGCGCCGTGATTTGCGGCACCGGCAACGAGCCCGTCGTGAAGTCGAAGATGGGACACGCTCTTGCTTGCCGAGTCGCCGCCAAGCAGGGGGAACGCACGCGCAGCAAGCTGCTCCACAGCCTTGCGGACGGGGCCTTTTCGAAGGCCGTCAAAGACGCGCGCACGCCTCTCGACTGGCTTTCCACCGATCCCGCAGTCGTCGATGCCTACATTGCCGACGACCTGTGCGGCCAGACGTTCACGGCTGGCGCCTACGCGACGCTCACGAGCCTTACTGCCGAGGTCGCGACGCTCGATTCGGCGCTCGCGATTCCCTCCGAGCTGCCTATCCTTCTCGTCGCCGGCACGCTCGACCCGGTGGGGAACAAGGGGCGCGGCGTGAAAAGCACGGCCGCCCTGTTCGAGAAGGCAGGAATCAAAGACGTCGAGGTGAAGCTCTACCAGGGCATGCGTCACGAGATCTTGAACGAGCCCGGCAAGCAGCAGGTCTACGACGACGTGCTCGCCTGGATCGACCGCCATATCAGCTGATTTCCCGATTCCACAATTTGCTGGAAGCATCGGGAGTCCCTTCGAGGAGATGATCATGTCGAAAACCTATGTTGTCGCGCTTGACCAGGGGACCACGTCTTCGCGGGCGATGCTCATCGATTGCGAGGGGCGCGTCGCGGATGTGGTGCAAAACCCCTTCCCGCAGATCTTCCCCAAGCCGGGCTGGGTCGAGCACGACCCGCGCGATATCTTATCCTCCCAGCTCGGTGCGCTGACGGAGCTTCTGGTGTCGAACGATTTGGGGCCTGACGACATCGACTCCATCGGCATCACCAACCAGCGCGAGACCACGGTCGTGTGGAACCGCGAGACCGGGCAGCCGGTGGCGAACGCCATTGTGTGGCAGTGCCGTCGGACGGCGCCTCTCGTCGAGGAGCTGTGCGGTGCCCCGGATGTCGCGGCGGAAGTCACGCGCCGCACGGGGCTTGTCCCCGACGCGTACTTCTCCGCCAGCAAGATCCGCTGGATTCTCGACAACGTTCCCGGCGCTCGCGAGGATGCGCTCCAGGGGAAGCTCGCGTTCGGCACGGTTGACTCGTGGCTTTTATGGGCGCTCACGCAGGGCGAGGTTCTCGCCACCGACGTCACCAACGCGAGCCGCACCATGCTCTTCAACATCCACGACATGAAATGGGACCCGTGGCTGCTCGATTTGTTCGACATCCCCGCCTCGATGCTTCCCGAGGTGCGCCCCTCGTCGGGCGACTTCGGCGTGACGAGAAACCCCGCCGTCTTCCCCGGCGTGCCCATCCGTGGCATTGCGGGCGACCAGCAGGCGGCGCTGTTCGGGCAGTGCTGCTTTTCGCCCGGCCAGGCGAAGAACACCTACGGTACGGGCTGCTTCCTTCTTATGAACACGGGGCGCGAGGCGTGCGAGTCGAAAAACGGCCTGGTCACTACCGTTGCCGCGAGCGCGCCTGATGCAAAGGGACCTGAATATGCGCTCGAGGGAAGCGTGTTTATGGCGGGTGCTCTTCTGCAGTGGCTGCGCGACGAGATGGGCCTTATCGACGACGTGGCCGACACCTGCGAGATTGCCCGCAGCGTCGATAGCGCGGAGGGCGTCTACATCGTGCCCGCCTTTACCGGCCTGGGCGCCCCGTACTGGGATGCCGAGGCGCGCGGCACGGTCGTTGGCCTCACGCGCGGATCGACTCGCGCCCATTTCGTTCGTGCGGCGCTCGAATCGCTCGCTTACCAGGTGCATGACTTGGTGGTGGCGATGGAGGCCGACTCAGGCGTGAAGCTCTCCGAGCTCAACGTCGACGGCGGCGCGTCGAGAAACGACTTCCTCATGCAGTTCCAATGCGATATGCTTCGCACGTCGCTTCATCGTCCGAAAAACGCGGAGACCACTGCTGTCGGCGCCGCGTACCTGGCTGGTTTGGCGACGGGCTTTTGGGAGAGCACCGACCAGCTGCGCGGGCTGCGCACGACCGATGACGTCTACGAGCCGCAGATGGACCACACGCGCCATGCCGAACTTTTGGAAGGATGGCGGCGCGCGGTGGGGCATACGAAGACGAAGTAGCAAGTTCACGACATAAGGGAGAGTAGGAACATGATTATCAGCATCGCAAGCGATCACGCGGGCTTCGAGCAGAAGCAGCTTTTGGCTGCCTTCCTTAAGGAGAAGGGCTACGAGGTGCACGACCTGGGTCCCGACTCCGACGATCGCGTCGATTACCCCGACTTCGCCGCCAAGGTCGCCCATGAGGTCGCGGGCGGCGTGGCAACGTACGGCGTTCTCGTGTGCGGAACGGGAATCGGCATGGCCGTCGCCGCTAATAAGATCAACGGCATCCGCGCGGTGAACGTCATCAACACCCAGTTCGCCGAGCTGTGCCGCGAGCACAACGACGCCAACATCGTGACGCTGTCTGGTCGCTTCGTCGACGTGGAGGAAAACAAGCGCATCCTTGACGTGTTCCTGTCCACCGACTTCGGCGGCGGTCGTCATGCGGGCCGCGTCGAGAAGCTCATGGCGCTCGAGACCCCCTCGGCGTAGCGGCCGCGCTTCCCGGTTGAGTCATTTTTCCCTTGACCAACGAAGGCTTCCCCTAACCAAGTTGTAACAATTGCGCCTGCTCATTGTGCTAGAGTGGGCGCATACTTTTTTCGGGCTCTGGAAGGGGCGAGTTATATGACGTTGCAATATGTAAGTGAAAGCGATCCCGAGGTCGCCGACGTTCTTCGCGCTGAGCTGGGACGTCAGCGCACGAGTGTCGAGCTCATCGCTTCGGAGAACTTCACTAGTCCGGCTGTCATGGAGGCCATGGGTAGCGTGCTCACCAACAAGTACGCGGAAGGCTATCCCGGCAAGCGCTATTACGGCGGTTGCGAGAAGGTCGACATCGTGGAAGATCTCGCGCGCGATCGCGCCTGCAAGCTCTACGGCGCGCAGTTCGCGAACGTCCAGCCCCATTCCGGTGCGAACGCGAACCTGGCGGCGTACTTCGCGCTGATCAAGCCCGGCGACACCATTTTGGGTATGGGCCTCGACAACGGCGGCCATCTCACCCACGGCAGCCCGGCGAACTTCTCGGGCAAGCTCTATCATGCGGAATCCTACGGCGTCGATCCTGTGACCGAGGTCATCGACTACGACGCGCTTCTTGAGAAGGCGAAGGAGGTTCGCCCGAAGGTCATCGTCGGCGGCGCTTCCGCCTATCCCCGCACGATCGACTTCCCGCGCATGGCCGAGATCGCGCACGAGGTGGGCGCCTACCTCATGGTGGACATGGCCCACATCGCCGGCCTCGTCGCCACGGGCGCGCATCCCAGCCCCGTGCCGTATGCCGACATCACGACCTCGACCAGCCACAAGACGCTGCGCGGCCCGCGCGGCGGCTTCATCCTGACGAACTCCGAGGAGCTCTTCAAGAAGATCAACTCCGCGGTGTTCCCCGGCTCGCAGGGCGGCCCGCTCATGCACGTGATCGCTGGCAAGGCGGTCGCGTTCGGCGAGGCGCTCAAGCCCGAGTTCAAAACCTACATCGACCATGTGGTCGAGAACGCGAAGGCGCTCGGCCAGGGCATGACCGACGGCGGCCTGCGCCTGGTGTCGGGTGGCACGGACAATCACCTGTGCCTCGTGGATCTCACGCCCGCTGACGTCACCGGTAAGGACGCCGAGAAGCTGCTTGAGCGCGTCGGCCTCACGGTGAACAAGAACACCATCCCCAACGAGCAGCGCAGCCCCTTCGTGGCGAGCGGCATCCGCGTCGGATCTGCGGCAGCCACCACGCGCGGCTTCACGAAGGACGACTTCTACGAGGTCGGTCTGTGCATCGCGGGCACGGTGTTCAACGCCGACGATGACGCGAAGCTCGCCGACATCAGGAAGAAGGTCGACGCGATGCTCGAGGCCCATCCGCTCTATCCGGGTTTGGAGTACTAGAAGCCGCCCGTTGGGAAGCTGCCCGTCGGGCAGATGACATCTTGCGGCAGGTGGACGAGTTCTCAATCCTTTTCCGTGAGGATGGGCACGAATGCGCGATTCGGCCCTTCGGCGCGGATCGGGAAATGACGCTTTCCTGAATTCTTAGTCGGTGCATGCGTCGGTTGTGGCTCACGCGGCGGCGCAATGCTGGTAGAATCGCATCAAACGGTGAAGGGCTCGCGGCTTACCGCGGGCCCTTTTCTTTGTGGAAGCTTAACTTCGACCGAAAGAAGGACCCAATGGACAACAGCCGCGTCACTCTCGTCGATCACCCCATGGTGCAGCACAAGCTCTCCATCCTGCGCGATAAAACGACCTCTTGCAAGCAATTCCGCGAGCTCGTGCGCGAGCTTGCCCTGTTCGAGGGCTACGAGGCAACGCGCGATCTGCCGCTGGCCGACGTGGACGTCGAAACCCCCATCTGCACGGCGCGCTGCAAGCGGGTGTCGGGCAAGAAGCTCGCGGTGGTGCCCATCCTCCGTGCCGGGCTTGGTATGGTCGACGGCGTGCTCGACTTGATCCCTGCGGCGCGCGTGGGGCATCTGGGCATGTACCGCAACGAGGAGACCCACGAGCCGGTTCCCTATTACGACAAGATGCCCGAGGACATCGCCAACCGCACGGTGCTCGTGGTCGACCCGATGCTCGCGACGGGTGGCTCGATCATCTCGGCCGTCACCTACCTGCGCTCGCGCGGCGTCACCGGCGAGATCAAGCTTATGGTCCTCGTCGCCGCGCCGGAGGGCATCAACGCTGTTCTCGCCGCCGACGACAATGTGCACATCTACACCTGCGCCATTGATGAGGGACTCAATTCCGCGGCCTACATCGTCCCCGGCCTCGGCGACGCCGGCGACCGCATCTTCGGTACGAAATAAATAACAGTCCTGTGGACTGTTATTTCCCTGTCTATGCGCCCGAGCGGGCGCGTCCCCGAACGCGCGAAGCGTCGGTCGGGGACAGGGAGTCCTGTGGACTGTTATTTCCCTGTCTATGCGCCCGAGCGGGCGCGTCCCCGAACGCGCGGAGCGTCGGTCGGGGACAGTACGGTTTCAAGTGGTCGAGAACGCGGCGGCGCTCACAAAGCGAGTTCCGCGCGAGCCGAAAGCGCCAGTGGCGCTTTCGCGCGAGCAGGACTGCCGAGCGACTGAGCGCCGCCGCGCTCTCGCCATGTGAGGGATGGATTCCAATGACTCAAGATAAGAGACCCAGCTGGGACGAATACTTCATGACGCTTGCCAACCAGGTCGCCACGCGTACGACGTGCATGCGGCGCGGGGTGGGGGCCGTCATCGTGAAGGAGCGCCGCATCCTCGCGACGGGGTACAACGGCGTGCCGGCGGGACTTGCACACTGCGCCGAGACTGGATGCTTGCGCCAGCAGCTCGGCGTTCCCTCGGGGCAGCGCCACGAGATCTGCCGCGGGCTCCATGCCGAGCAGAACGCGATCATCCAGGCCGCGCGCTACGGAATCAACATCGCGGGCGCCTCGATCTACATCAACACCCAGCCCTGCGTCGTGTGCGCGAAGATGATCATCAACGCTGACATCGAGGAGATCATCTACCAAAATCCCTATCCCGACGAGCTCGCCATGTCGATGCTCGAGGAGGCAGGAATCAAGCTTAGGGTGTTCGAACCGGCGAACAAGTAAAGGATTGACCTCGAAAAATACGAGTCACAAGAAGCGTCTCAGCAAGGCGGCTCGCGTGTGAGCGGTCCCTCTTTTCGGCCAAGCGCGCGCAAATGACCGCTCACCCGAAAAAAGGACGTGTTTCCTACGGCGCCTTCGCGACTCCTTCACATTCGGCTATTATACGAAAGGCTTTTAGAAGGGCGCAGTGCGCGCAGAGGGTCAAGGAAAGAAGGACATGGTAGTAGCAATCATCGTCGCGGTGCTCGTTGGACTGGTGAGCGTCATCCCGTTCAATGTGGCTATCAAGAAAATCCGCGCGGTCGATCCGACCAAGTCTTTGAATCTCCTCGGCCCTTTCCTTTTGACCATTGCCGCGTCGTTTGCCATCCTCGTCGCGGGTATGGTCGTGTGCAAGCTCGTTGCGCCTGACGTCGCGCTCGCGTATGCGGTTGCGGAACTTGTCGCATTCGTGGTCGGGGTTATTGTCTTCGGCGTGTTTTTGTCGAAGCGTCGATAGAGAAGGAAAAAGGAGAGGTACATGGCTTTTGAACTAACGGGCAATCCCCTGAACGATATCTCCGCTCCTATTGAGGAGCTCAGCGAGTCGTTCAACTCGACGCTCGTCTTCGATTTCGGCAATGGCGTCGGAATCACCCAGTACACCTTTTGGATGATCATCATCTGCGCGATCGTGATCGTGGGCGTGCTCGTGGGCGTGCGCAAGATCAAGGTTGTTCCCGAGGGCAAGTTCGCAGGCCTTGTGGAGTGGGGCTACGACGCAGTTCGCCGCAACATGGGCGAGGGCGCCATCGGTCATGGCTACAAGAAGCACATCCCGTTCATCGCAACCATGTTCTTCTTCATCCTTATCTCCAACGTGATCGGCCTTATCCCGGGCGCGAAGACGCCGACCGGCACTCTGTCCGTCACGTTCGCACTTGCATTGCTCTCTTTCCTGTACTTCAACTTCTACGGCATCAAGGCCAAGGGCGGCTGGGGCTACATCAAGTCCATCGCTCCGTCGGGCCTTCCTAAGCCGATGGTTCCCATCATCTGGTTCTTCGAGTTCTTCTCCCTGGTCATCCGCCTGCTGACCCTTGCCGTTCGACTTTACGGCAACATGTTCGCCGGCCACATGATCCTTGGCATCTTCGCGATCATGACCCAGTTCTTCATCCTCGATCTGATCTCGTTCGCCAATCCCGCAGGCGTCGCCGCGATTGCATGGGCTGTGTTCCTTATCGCCATGTACGCGCTCGAATGCCTCGTTGCCTTCCTGCAGGCATACGTGTTCTCCGTGCTGACGGCCGTGTACGTGGGCCTCGCTCAGAGCGAGCACTAGAACCGCGCGGGCCGCGCCCGCATCGCGCCGAAAGGCGCACCGATTCGGTTTCAACGACGTTTCCGTTAGAAACGCCGAGAGACATAAGTAAAGCAGTTTTTGAGAAAAGGCTCAGAAACGAAAAAAGGAGGAAAAGTGGAAGCTACTCTCGTTATCGCAGCCCTGAAGGTTGTCGGCTACGGCCTCGGCACCATCGGCCCAGGCATTGGTCTTGGTCTTTGCGGCTATGGCCTGTGCGTTGGTTCTGCTCGCCAGCCCGAGCTCGCCGGCAAGCTCTTCACCAACGCGCTTATCTTCGGCGCTCTGGCTGAGGCACTCGCCCTTATCGGCTTCGTTCTTACCTTCATCTTCTAAATCGGCTGTATCGTTTTAGAAATACACGCTGAGAGAGAAGGTGGATGAGTGAAAGCAAAACTGAAGACGAAGTTGGCAAAGGCCGGTGTCGCAGCTGCATCTGCAGCAAGCCTTGCATGTGCTTTCCCCACCCTCGCGTTCGCCTCTGAGGAGAAAGAAGGCATCGCGGTGCTCATTCCCGATATGAATGAGTTCATTCCGATGCTCGTTGCCTTCATCATCATTCTCATCGTGCTGGCCAAGTTCGGTTGGCCCGTGGTTGACAACATCATCACGAAGCGCGAGAGCACCATCAAGGAAGCCCTTAAGAAGTCTGAGGAAGCCCAGGCGGAAGCCGAGCGCACGCTTGCCGAGTACAAGCGCCAGCTCGAGGAAGCCAAGGCTCAGTCCGCGAAGATCATCGCGGATGCGAAGGCTACGGGCGAGGCTGTCAAGGCCGACATCACCAACAAGGCCCAGGCTGAGTCTGCCCAGATGATCGAAAAGGCTCGCGGTGCGATCGAGGCCGAGAAAAAGGCCGCAGTCGCCGAGCTGCAGGGTTCTATCGCCGATCTGTCCGTCGACGTGGCTTCTCGCCTTGTCGGCCACGACCTGAACGACGATGAGCACCGCAAGATCATCGAGCATTACGTGACCGAGGCGGGCAGTTTCAATGCCTAATAACCGCCTCATCACCAAAGAGAAGATCGCCGCGTACGCATCGGTACTCCTCGATGCCGCGAACACTTCCGGCGGCCAAGACGCTGTTCTCGAAGTGCGCGAACAGGCGGAGAAGATCGTCTCCGTGATGCGGACGAATGTCGATCTTTCAGGCGCTCTGGAAGACGCGGCGTACACGCCCGAACAGAGGGCCCAGATTGCACGTGCGGCTTTTGCGCAGTGCAACCCTGCTTTCACCGAGGTTCTGGCCGTCATGGCAGAGCGCGGTGAGATCAAGTTGCTCCCGCAGGTCCGTGCAAGCTACGAAAACCAGGTGGAAACCAAGCTCAACCTGTGCATCCTCGATGTGACCACGGTTGTTGAGCTCGATGACCATCTGCGCGACATCATCAAGCAAAAAGCCGAATCCGAGCTGGGCATGAAGGTCGTTCTTCGCGAGCGTATCGACAAGTCCATCTTGGGCGGCATCATCATGAGCGCGGGCGACAAGCGCATTGACGCGAGCGTGGTTAGCCAGCTCAACAATGCGCGCATCGTGCTGAAGAAGAAAACAGATGGAGGTGAATGCTAGTGACTGAAATTACCGCACAGTCCATTGACGAAGCGCTGCGTAAGCAGTTGGCCTCCCTTGAAGTGAGCGTTGATTCCCGCGAGGTCGGTACTGTTATCCAGGTCGGCGACGGCATCGCTCGTGTTGACGGTCTGAAGAACGCGATGGCTGGCGAGCTTCTCGAGTTCGTCGGATCCAACGGTAAGACCGTGTTCGGCTTGGCCCAGAACCTCGAAGAGGATGAGGTCGGCGCCGTTCTTCTCGGTGACGTCACCGCAATCAAGGAAAATGATCAGGTCCGCACCACGGGCCGCATCATGGAGGTTCCGTCCGGCAAAGGCCTGCTCGGCCGTGTCGTGAACCCGCTCGGCATGCCGATCGACGGCAAGGGCGAGATCGAGGCCGAAGGCACCCGCCCGGTCGAGTTCAAGGCCCCTGGCGTCATCAGCCGTAAGCCTGTTCACGAGCCGATGCAGACCGGCATCATGGCTATCGACTCCATGATTCCTATCGGACGTGGTCAGCGTGAGCTTATCATTGGCGACCGCCAGACCGGTAAGACCGCAATCGCCATCGACGCCATCATCAACCAAAAAGACGAAGACATGATCTGCATCTATGTTGCAATCGGTCAGAAGGCTTCCACGGTTGCCGGCGTTATGGAGACCCTCGAGCGTTACGACGCCATGAAGTACACGATCATCGTGTCCGCAACGGCTGCTGATTCCGCTCCGCTGCAGTACATCGCGCCTATGGCCGGTGCTGCAATGGGCGAGTACTTCGTCTACAACGGCGAAGACGGCAAGCCCGCAGGCCCGGAGAACCCGGGACGCCATGTGCTCATCATCTACGATGACTTGTCCAAGCAGGCGGTGGCCTACCGACAGATGTCGCTGACCCTCCGTCGCCCGCCGGGACGCGAAGCATATCCTGGCGACATCTTCTACCTGCATTCTCGCCTGCTCGAGCGTGCAGTCAAGATGTCCGACGAGTACGGCTGCGGCTCCATGACGGCTCTGCCGATCATCGAGACCCAGGCTGGCGACGTCTCCGCTTACATTCCGACCAACGTGATTTCCATTACCGACGGCCAGATCTTCCTGTCCACGGACCTGTTCTTCCAGGGCCAGCGACCGGCAGTCAACGTTGGTATCTCGGTTTCCCGCGTTGGCGGCTCCGCTCAGACCAAGGCTATGAAGTCCGTCGCAGGCACCCTGCGCCTCGACTTGGCCGCTTACCGCGAGCTGCAGGCATTCACGCAGTTCGGCAGCGACCTCGACAAGGCGACCCAGGATCAGCTGAACCGCGGCGCTCACATGACCGAGCTTCTGAAGCAGGGTCGTTACGTTCCGATGTCCTTCTACGATCAGGCTATCGCCATCTATGCTGGCGGTAACGGCTACCTCGACGATATCCCGGTTGCCGATGTCGTTCGCTTCCGTGGCGAGCTCATCGAGTACCTGCATGCGTCTAAGCCTGCCATCGTTGAGAGCGTCAAGACCGAGAAGAAGTTCACCGACGAGACCAAGACCGAGCTGAATGCCGCTATCGAGGCGTTCAAGACCCAGTTTTCGCCTTCGGTGTAAGGTAGGTATCATATGCCCAACCTTCACGACATAGAAAGGCGAATCAACTCCGTCACCTCGACGAAGCAGATTACGCGCACGATGGAGATGGTCGCGGCGGCGAAGATCCGTCGCGCCACCGACCGTGTGTTCAATGCGCTTCCTTGGGCTAACTGCATCTCCGACATGCTGATCAGCACGGCGAAATACGCCCCGCTCGATTCCGAGCCTCTGCTGATCACGCATGACGAGGTGAAGCGTGCCGTCGTCGTTGTGGTCACGTCGGATCGTGGGCTTGCAGGCGGTTTCAACAGCAACGTGCTCCGCGAAGCCGAGAAGCTTATCAAGGCGAAGGAAAAGCAGGGCATCGAGGTTGAGGTTATCGCTTGCGGTAAGAAGGCCATCGGCTACTTCAACTACCGTGGCGTCAAGCCGATCTTCGAGTTCCGCGATCTGTCTGCAGATCCTACCTACGAAGAGGCTGCAGAGATTTCGGCCTACATCGGCGAAGGCTACAACCACGGCTACGAGAACGGGCAGATTGACGAGGTTACCCTCGTGTTCAATCATGCCAAGAACGGTGCCGAGCAGACGCTCGTCGTGCAGCAGGTTTTGCCGATCAACATGATGAGCTTCGCCGAGGTACTTGGTTTGGAGCCGAAGGAAGAGGATGTCCTCGAGCCTTATCGCGATGGGGAGAAGAAGATCCCCGGCGATGTGGACTTCGAGCCCGATGCTGCAACCGTTATGCACCAGCTCATGGTGGCGTACCTGCGCAACACGTTCTACTACGCGCTGATTGATTCGGCCGCAGCAGAGCAGGGCGCTCGTCGTACGGCTATGAAGTCGGCAACCGACAACGCTACCGAGATGGCCGAAACGTTGACCAGACTGTACAACCGCGTCCGTCAGGGCGCCATTACGACCGAGATTTCGGAAATCGTCGGTGGCGCAGCGGCTTTGGAGGATTAAATATGAGTGAACATTTGCTTACAAGAGAGGAGCTCGAGGCCAGCAAGGGCGCTACCGGCCGCATTGTGCGTATCGTCGGTCCTGTTGTCGACGTGGAATTCCCCGCGGAATCCATGCCGGGAATCTACAACGCTCTTACGGTTGACGCGAAGACGCTCGCGGGCGACATGCATGTCGTTCTCGAAGTCGAAACGCATCTTCCTGGCAACCTCGTCCGCTCCGTTGCTATGAGCTCGACTGACGGTCTGGTTCGTGGCCTCGAGGTGCTCGACACCGGTCATCCGATCATGATGCCGGTTGGCAACGAGACCCTCGGCCGCATCTGGAACGTCATGGGCGAGCCCGTTGACGAGAAGCCGATGCCCGATGTGACCGGCTACATGCCGATTCACCGCCCGGCCCCCGATTACGATCAGCTGTCCACCAAGACGGAGATCTTCGAGACCGGCATCAAGGCCATCGACCTCATCGAGCCGTTCATCAAGGGCGGCAAGACCGGCCTGTTCGGCGGCGCAGGCGTCGGCAAGACCGTTATCATCCAGGAGCTCATCAACAACCTCGCCCAGGAGCACGGCGGCACGTCCGTGTTCACCGGCGTAGGCGAGCGTACCCGTGAGGGTACCGACCTGTTCCTCGAGATGAGCGACTCCGGCGTTATCAACAAGACCTGCTTGGTTTACGGTCAGATGAACGAACCGCCGGGAGCGCGTTTGCGCGTCGGCCTCGCTGGCCTGACCGAAGCCGAGTACTTCCGTGATCAGGGCCAGGACGTGCTTCTGTTCGTGGACAACATCTTCCGCTTCACCCAGGCTGGTTCCGAGGTGTCCGCACTTCTCGGCCGCATGCCTTCCGCTGTAGGCTATCAGCCGACGCTGGCTACCGAGATGGGCGACCTCCAGGAGCGCATTACCTCGACCGCAACCGGTTCCATCACCTCGGTGCAGGCCGTCTACGTTCCTGCTGACGACTTGACCGACCCGGCTCCGGCCACCACGTTCACGCACCTCGATGCGAAGACGGTTCTTTCCCGTTCCATCGCTGAGCTCGGCATCTATCCGGCCGTCGACCCGCTGGAGTCCACCTCCCGCGCACTCGACCCGCAGATCGTCGGCGAGGAGCACTACCGCGTGGCTGTCGGCATCCAGGAGCTCCTGCAGAACTACAAGGACCTCCAGGACATCATCGCCATCCTTGGTATGGACGAGCTTTCCGAAGAGCAGAAGCTGATCGTGAACCGTGCCCGTAAGGCGCAGCAGTTTTTCGGTCAGTGCTTCCATGTGGCCAAGCAGTTCACCGGCCTCGACGGCAAGTACGTCAAGCTCGAGGACACCATCCGTTCGTTCGGTGATATCCTCGACGGCAAGTGCGACGAGATTCCTGAGCAGTTCTTCCGCCTGAAGGGCTCCATCGACGAGGTGTACGCTGCTTACAACGAGTCGAAGGAAAAAGCCAATGCCTAAATTCCGTTGCACGGTGGCTATTCCGACCCGCGAGTTGTTCCACGGCGAGATCGAGTACGCTCAGATCCCGGGCAGTGAGGGCGACCTCGGCGTTATGGCCGGCCACGAGATGTTCGTGTGCACCAACCGCCCTGGCGTGTTGACGCTGACGCTCGATGAGGCCGGCAAGGATAAGCGCTACTTTGTGACGTACGGCGGATTCGCCCAGGTGCTCGACAACAACCTGTCGGTTCTCGCTCGCATGGGCAAGGATGTCGACAGCATCGACGTCGAGGAACTCACCGCTAAAGCGGCGAAGCTTCGTGAGGTTATCGCTCAGCTCGAGGGCAAGGGCGATGACCAATCGGCGGCTCTGCTGGAAACGCACCGCACCAAGCTGGAGTGGTACGATCTTCAGCTCAAGGCTGTTGGTGCTGTGAAGTAGGCTTATCGCAGCCATCACTTGAAAAGAAAAGGTCGACTCCCGATGAGGGGGTCGGCCTTTTTGTTCGCTTACTTATGCCAATCGACGAGGCAGGAGTCGAGGCCGGCGATGAGGGCTTCCTTGTCCATGTGGCGTCCGATGAAGCAAATCTTGTTCATGCGGTCGCCCACTTCGGGATCCCAGTCTTCCATGATCTCGGGGTACTCGGTGATCGCTTGCTGGCGCTCATCTTCGGTTGCGGCGTCGACGAACATGCTGCTCTCGTCCATCGTCATCTGGCGGCCCGCCTGCTCGAAGACGTATGCCATGTCCGGATGTTCGGTCACCCACATGATGCCCTTCGCGCGGATGATGCTTGTGGGCCACCCCTCCGCGTACTCGTTGAGCTTATCGAGGTCGAAGGGCTTGCGGCGCTTGTAGATGAAGGTCTCAATGTCGTACTCGAGAACCTCAGGGTCGTCGTGCTCCTCGGGGTGCTCCATCGCATCTGCCCAGGCAGCAGAGTTGTAGGCCTTTTCGAAGTCGAAGCGGTTCGTGTCGAGAAGCTCGCTCATCGGCACGTCACCGCGCGTCGCCTCCACGATGACCGCTTCCTTCTGCAGGCTGCGAACGATTGCCTTCAGCTCGTCCATCTGCTCGGGCGTTACCTTGTCGGCCTTGTTCAGGATAAGCGTCGAGCAGAACTCGATTTGCTGGATGAGCAGGCTCTCGATGTCGTCCTCGTCGATGTCTTCCTCCAACAGGTCGCGCCCGCCGTTGAACTCGTCGTACATGCGCGCGCAGTCCACAACGGCCACGATGTTGTCCAAATCGAGCGGCGCGTGTCCCTCGTTTTTCGTCTGATCGCAGAAGTCGGAGATGATGTAGGCGATGGGAATCGGCTCGCAGATGCCCGATGCCTCAATGATGATGTAGTCGTACTTGCCCGCGTTTGCGATGTCGGTTAGCTGGTTCGCCAGGTCATCGGAAAGCGTGCAGCACAGACAGCCGTTCGTGAGCGGAATGAGGTCGCCGTCCATCTCGGAGAACCCGTTCGAATCGATCAGCGCTGCGTCGACGTTCACTTCGCCGATGTCGTTTACGATGACCGCAGCGCGGATGCCTTCCTCGTTCGCGAGGATGTGGTTCAACAGCGTTGTCTTGCCTGCTCCGAGATACCCGGTGAGCAGGATAATTTTAATCGGCTTCTCTTCTTCCATGAAACGCTCCTTTGCAATTGGTCCGTTTGCTTCAGTTTGCTTACGTCTACTTTACTCCAAAGGCGCTTTGCGCGCGGCTATCTCTATGCGAAACTGCGTGCAATCGAACAAAAGCTGTGGCTTTCGCGCAGCGCCCGCCGCAAGTGGGACGGGCTCGTCGTGCTGCGATACAATGCGGGGACGACACATGAACTGATGCCGGCCGCGCGAGGCTCTTCTTGCGCGGCCGTGTTGCGCATCCATACATTTCCCGTTCGCAGTATGCAGGAGAAGATACTTATGCCCGTAGACATCGCCACGTTAAACGGCCCTCAGGCCGAAGCTGTCCAGTGCACGGAAGGCCCTCTTTTGGTACTGGCGGGCGCGGGGTCGGGCAAGACGCGCGTCCTCACTTACCGTATCGCCCATCTCGTGGAGGACTTGGACGTGGCGCCGTGGGAAATCCTTGCGATCACCTTCACCAACAAAGCTGCTGCCGAAATGCGCGAGCGCCTTCAGGGCATCATCGGGCCGCGGTGTCGCGGCATGTGGGTCTCCACCTTCCACAGCATGTGCGT
>NZ_CAKUAL010000018.1 GCF_934636505.1 uncultured Ellagibacter sp. | reverse complement strand
TAATAGGTCATCCCCACGGCGTTCATCGTGCGCGTGCCGGTGATGAGGTTGCGCTCGTTGGCGTCCTCGCCGCACAGTTGGTGCGCAATGAGGTGGCTGCGGTTGTAGAGCATCTCGCGGTCGACGAAGCTGTAGCGATGCTGGACCCAGCCCGAAGGGTGAACCTGCGAGATGTCGCCGCGCTCGGCATTGGAGACAGTCTCGGGTCCAATAAGGCCGAACGCCGTGCCGCAGCGCCCCTCGAAGTCGAGCTCGCTGAATTCCATGAACGACCCGTGCGCCGCGTCATCGGCGGAGAATCCAGGTTGCCCCTCGTTGATATCGATGCAGAGCGCACCTGAGTACTCGGGGATATCGGATAGCTTCGCGGCGGCACTGCCTGCGGAAACTTGCTGCGAGCTTGTCGCATTGTCCCCGTTCGCGACGCTTTCGCCGCCTGCGCACCCGCTAAGCGAGGGAAGGCACAGGCTCACTGCCAGAAGCAGGGCGGCAAGCGTGCGGACAAGGCGCTCGCGTGCGGGGGAGGTGGTTTGCTGGGTTTGCAAGGGAGTGTCCTTCCGATAGTGGGGCATGCCGCGAATGGCGCGCCGCATCCCCCATGATACCCGATGCAGGCTGCCCGAACGCGAGGGCTGTTCGCGGTTTCCGTCCTCGCTTCCCGTTCGCGTTGCGAGCGGTGGCGAGGGGGTGCGGGAGATGCTTCGGAAAACTCTTCCAGTTGGGCTACGACTGTCCAAAAGCATGGACAGACTGGTTCGTACGGACGTTCTACAATGGCGCCAATCGAGAAAACGACGGGAGGCACACGCATGGCATTGCAAGGCGCGCATCAGCTCTTTGGCGACACGGACGAATCGTCGTGCGTTCCCGATGCGGCATGCGCGCCCGGAAGGTCGGGTGCGCGCGGGGTGTCGGACGAGCCCGCCGTGCCTGATGCGGCGTGCGCGATTGGGATGTCGGGTGAGGTTTGCGAGCTCAAAGCGTCGTGGATGCTGGGTGCGCCGTCTTCTCCTGAGGTTTTCCCCTTGGGCGATGATTTGGCCGACGCTTTTATAGCCTGGGATTTCTACGCTGACGCGCCGATTTCCGATGCGCCTTTCGTCCTGCGTTTCTCCGAAGGGGATCTCGTGGCGTATCGGGCGCTGGACGGCAAGCTTGCCGTCTGCGCGGGAGCGGTGGACACCTCGCTTCCGCCTGCCAGTTTGCGGCGCGACGCCGAAGACTGCTGTCCCGCGTGGGTCGTTGTGGGACCCCTCTCTTGCGCGTTCGGCCAGCGAGCTTGTCGGGCTTTCCGCACAGCAAAAGATGAATACGTCATCGAGTTGGAAGGGTGCAGTATCCGTTTATCGCTTGAGGGCGGCACGGTTCAAGCCGCTGTTCGCGAGCTCGACATGTTGGCAGCAGGCGCTTATTCTTCGAGGAGAAAGTGCAGGTAATCGCGGTATTCCTCAACGAGGTTCTGCGGGGCCGCGATGCTCACGGCGCGGCCCATGCTCGCTACCCAGCCGAAGAATTGCTGGCTCTTGCACACCTTCACCCGCGCCCGTACCTGCTGCCCGTCGAAGGGGAGGAAGGTTGCGCCCTTGCCGAAGCGGTCAGTGATGATCTCGACCTTGTCGGGGTCGACGGTCAGCTCGCAGACGACCTCCTCGCCGTTAAACCGCCCGAACATGATGGCTTTTCCCTGGTCGAAGGCGTAATTGGCAATCTCTTCGTTGCGGGTGGCGGGTATATCGCGTTCGACGCTCACCTTCGCCATGCGGTCGAGCCGGTACTCGGTGAGATTGGCGTGGTGGTCGTTCCATGCGGTCAGGTAGTAGAACCCGTCGTCGTATGAGATGGCCACGGGGGTTACCTCGTGGCGCTTGCCCT
Source organism: uncultured Ellagibacter sp. (assembly GCF_934636505.1). Classification (GTDB taxonomy): domain Bacteria; phylum Actinomycetota; class Coriobacteriia; order Coriobacteriales; family Eggerthellaceae; genus Ellagibacter. Next base: position 29,660 of record NZ_CAKUAL010000018.1, on the reverse strand, counting down.
CGCGCGTTTCGTGGGGCTTGCCGTCTGCGCCGATCTTGCGGTAGGAGAACGCAACTTTGCAGCGCAGGCGAAGAGCCTCGTGGATGGCGTCGACGGTCGAGAGCACGCTTTCGCTTTTCGACTTGATGCGTCCTTCGACGTGGATGCGGCGGTCGAGAAGCGCCTGCTCGCGGTTGGTGGCGAGCTGTTTGATGTTGGTGATGAGCATGCGCGCCTGCCGCTCGGTGATAGCACGGCATGATTGAACGGCGTCGACCATGAGCATGAGCTCTTCGAGGGTGAAATCGCGTCGCTCGATGGCATATTCCACGGGGTTGCGCTGATAGGTTTTGATGTCGATGTCGAAATCGCGCAGCGTCTTGATGTCGTCGTAGATGCTTTTGCGCTCGGCGGATATCCCGTATGAATCGAGCCGCTCGAGAATCTGCGTCATGGAAAGGCCGTGCTCGGCGTCGGTTTCCTCCTGAAGGATCTTCCAGAGATAGAGAACTTTGAGCTTCGCCTTGCTGTTGTACGCCATGGCAGTCGCTTTCTCGAGGGGCGCAATAACGATATGCTTCCTCATTGTAGCAGATGGGAAGAAGAGTGTCCCATAGTTTCCGTGTCCGATAGCAAGGACAGGCATATTTTGTCGGCCCGATAGAATGGCAACTACATTGAAAAGGGCGGAAGAGGAGAAGGAAAGGACGGCTTCGATCATGAGCTCGAGTTCTCGTTACGTCGCGGATTTCAACGTTGCTGGTATGCGTTACTGGGATGGCGCAAAGGTGATTTCCAAGCTCAAGCTGGGCAAGAAGCTGCGCCTTGTCGCGGAGCCGCACAATCCGGCGGATCCCAACGCCGTCGCCATCTATCGCAAGGACGTGAAGCTCGGCTACATTCCCCGCGATCAGAACGACCTTGCAGCCCAACTGTTGCGCTTCGGTCATGGCGACGTGCTTGAGTGTCGCATTCTTAAGGTGGACAAAAAGGCTGAAACCTGGAATCAGGTTCGCGTCGGGCTTTACATGACCGACAAGGTGAAAGGGGAATAGTGCAAGGCGAGGTGAGCTGTTCGGGAAAGGGCTTTTGGCGGTTTCCGGGGCCCTCGACGGAATGCCTACCTTCGGTTTTCTCGGGATGACGCCTTGGATCGCGCAGCCGACATCCTATAATAATCGTGGGATTACAAGCGCAACCAAGGAGGTTCATCATGGAGAAGGAACTGTTCGATTACGTTGCCGAGCGCGCGGGCATCCTCGCCACTGCTGACACGAGCAAGCAGGACACCAAGGACGCGGCTGCTGCCTGGAAAGACGCTGTTGCCGCCGACAGCAGTGACGCCGCTGTTGAGGCTGCGACCACCAAGCTGCTCGACTTCCTTGAGGGGCGTCCCACCACAATCGATGGCGTTATCGCGTTCGCCCAGGGCCCGGCGAAGGAAATGATGGGCGAAGAGGCCGCCGCGAAAATGCTCGAAGCGCAGCTCGCGCGCAAGGAGGCGGGCGCCAAGTATTGCAATTGCCCCTCTTGCGCCGCCGCCTCCGAACTGCTTGCGAAGTTCGGCCGCATCGAGCTGTAATACATCTCACGTCGCAAACTATGCATCGAGCGCGCGGGTCCTTTCAGGTCCGCGCGCTTTTGCTTTGTGCACGATAGGAGGGAATTTGGCAACCTCGCCTTTCCCTTGCCTTTCCTGCAAATGCAAAACAGGCCGCGTATGCGGAACACGCGGCCTGTTGGATGCGCCTTGCAGCTACCTGCGAGGCGCCTTGCTAAAAGCGAAGCTTAAGCCCGAACAACTCGGCTAAGCGCTACACTTCCAGATTCTTGAAAGCCTCGGGGACTTCCTTGTAGCCCTTCGATTTCACGGCACCGATGATAAGGCCGATGACAAGCCATGCGACGCCCACGATATAGGTCGGCACGTCGAAGCCGGTGAACACGTACAACAGGATGAGTACGCCGAGGACCGGGCAGATCAGGTACTTCACGATGTCGCCGAAGCTGTTGCGCTTCTTCTCCTTGATGAAGAAGAAGACGAACACGGCGATGTTCAGCAGCACGAACGAGGACAGCGCGCCGAAGTTGACGAAGCGGGACAGCGTTGCCATGTCGAGGAACAGCGGCAGGACGAGCGAGACGCAGCCGATTGCGATAGCGGCGAACCAGGGCGTCTGGAACTTCGGGTGCACCTTGCCGAACGCGCGCGGAATCACGCCGTCGCGGCCCATGGAGTAAAGCAGGCGGGCGGACGCGGTCTGCGCGTTCATGATGTTTGCGATGCCCACGGCCACGATGTTCACGATGAGCAGCAGCTTGTAGAAGACGGGGCCGCCGCAGGCCAGAGCGGCGTCGAAGAAGCCCATTTCAGGGTCGATGTTCTGCCAATCGGGCTGGATGAGCGCGGCGATGTAGGTCTGCGCGACGAACACGACGACCATGATGCACAGAGCGATGATGATGCCCTTGCCGATGGTCTTTTCAGGCTTTTCGGTTTCCTCAGCGAGCGTGGACATACCGTCGAAGCCGAGGAACGACAGGCACGCAATGGAGCAAGCCGCCGCGATGAAGTGCACATCGACCTTGCCGGGCTGGTAGATCGGGTCCATGGTGAACTCGCCGGAGCCGCCGCCACCTAAGATGAAATTCGTGCCCAGGGCGATGAAGGCGATGACCGCGAGGATCTCGATTGCGAAGATGACCCAGTCGACGCCCTTCTGCATGGTGATGCCTCGGATGTTGACGATTGTGTTGAACGCCACGAACACGAGGACCCACAGATACCAGGGGCTTCCCGGGATGAGCGCTACACCCCAGTTCGCCACCATAACCAGAAGAAGCGAGGGGACGAAGATGTAGTCCAAAAGGATAAGCCAGCCGGCAATGAAGCCGACATGGGGGTTGATGCCGCGCTGCACGTAGGAGTACACGGAGCCCGCGATGGGGAAGCGCTTCGACATGTGCATGTAGCCCATTGCGGTGAAGCTGATGGCGATGAAGCCGATGATGTACACCAGCGGGGTCATACCGCCGGATTCCTGCTGAATCTCACCGTAAATCGACTGCGGCGCGATGATAACCATGAACAACACGCCGTAGAGAATGACGTCTTTCAGCGTAAGGCCGCGGCGCAGCTCCTGCTTGTAGCCGAAGGCCTCGATTCCTCCGCTTTCTGCGGAGACTTTCTGCTCTGCCATTTCCCTTCCTTTCATTATCTCGATAGGAAAAAGCATTACGCAGAGCTAGAAGCGCTATCCGGCTCTGAGTAATAGGGTGAACTTTAGCACGATAAAGCAATGGATTGTTCATTAAATAGTGAAATGGCTGCCGATTCGAACGGAACGGCAACCATTTCTTCGTGAGTGGTAAGTTTTTTGCGCTCTCGGCCTTCCTCAGCGTGCGCTGCGGAAGCGGAAAACCTTACGGCTGGGGAATCAGTACGGGGAACTGCGGCAGCTTCGGAGTGCCGATGCGCAGCGACACGTCGACTTCGCACGGCTCGCAGCCCTGGTTCACTTCGACGTCGCTTTGCACCGACATGTACATGTAGGTCTCCACGGCGTCCCAGCCCGTGACGCGCATCAGCAGGCGCTGCAGCTCCTTCGAGCCGTTCATGAGTGCCTGCTCGTAATGCTCGCCGCAACTGTTCACGTACCACTTGCCGCCCTCGCCGAAGGTTTCGAGCACCGGCCAGTTCAGCTCGAAGTCCTTTACCAGCTGCACGCGGCAGGTGATTTCCGCCGGGATTTCGATGCCGGTGCCGCACAGCTCTGCGTCGCCCATCGTGGCGTGAACGTCGCCCATCTGCAGGAGCGCGCCGGGGACGCGGACGGGGAAGTACAGGCGCGTGCCCTTGGTGATCTTCTTGTTGTCCATGTTGCCGCCGTGGCTGCCGACGAAGCCGTCGATGACGTCGGGGCCGGAAGGCGCCGTGCCGATGACGCCGATCATCGGGTCGATGGGGAAGCTGACCTCGTTGAACGTGGCCATGCCGTCTTTGATGGGAATCTTTTTGGTGCGATAGCCCGTCGTCTCGAAGAGCGGGCCGCAGTGGTCGTCGGTGGCGATAGTTCCCTCATCGGCGACTTCCACGTCGAAGATGTCGACAACGAGCACGTCGCCGGGTTCCGCGCCTTCGATGTAGACGGGGCCGGCGGCGGGATTTGCGAAGCCGTAGGAGTAATCCAGGTCGGCCATCGTCGTCTGCTCGTCGGGGATGCGGTTGCTGAAGCAATCGAGCGTCTTGAACAGCAGCACTTCGCCCGGCTTGGCGGTGGCGCATGGCTTGTTGTCTTTCGAGAACACGGTGACCTGGTCGGTGATAACCTGCATGATGCTCATCCTTTCGTTGGTTGCATAGCATCGTGAAGTTGTGTCGCGGGGCTACCGAGGGCTTTCCGCTTGCGACGCCGATGCCGATGAGGCGATTCTACACCTTATCGGCATCGCGGCGCGTATCGCCTCGGCGTGGGACAGGATGGGTGGGGCAGGGGCCGGAGCGGGGCAGGGGCCAGCGTAAGGCCGGCACGGGGCGGGCCGCTGGACAGGGGTCGGACGGAGTTGGGACCGCCGCGCACACAACCCTGTGACGCAAAACGCCCGGGGCGTGTCGGGTTCGACCGACCTGCGCCTCGGGCGTTTTGCGTTGATTCTTGAAAAGTCGTTCGCGGAGGTTTGGGGACACGCGGCAGAAGCAGTTTACGGACGCTGGCCCATGCCGCCTTCGAGCGTGATGGTCTCGCCGCTCATGAACTTGAAGTCGGGGCCGCAAAGCTGGAGCACCGCACGCCCGATCTCGGTCTCGACGTTGCCGTAGTGGCCCATCGGCGGCATGTGGACGTTGGCCTCGTATGCCTCGGGGTACTGCTCCTTGAAGTTCTCCAAGGCGGCGGTCCATGCAAGCGGGCACACGATGTTCACGTTGATGCCGTCCGGACCCCACTCGGTTGCCGCGACGCGCGTCAGGCCGCGGATTCCCTCTTTGGCGGCTGCGTAGGCGCACTGCCCGTAGTTGCCGAACAGGCCGGCGCCGCTCGCGAAGTTTACGACGGAACCCTTCGTCTCCTTAAGATGCGGGTAGCAGGCCTGCATGTAGTAGAAGGCTGCGTAGAGGCCGGAGTAGATGGCGAGATCGAACTGCTCGGGGGTGTGGTCGGCGAGCGTAACGCCCGACGCGGACGCCTGCGCGTTGTTCACGAGGAAATCAATGCGCCCGAACTTGGCCATCGCCTCGTCGACGACGCCCTGCGCAACCGCCTTGTTGTCGGCGGACGCGTTGATGTCTGCCTGCGCGGTCAGCACCTCGATGCCGTAAGCGCTCTCGAGCTTCTCCTTCGCGGCGTTGAGTTTCTTCTCGTTGCGGCCGGTGATGACGAGGTTCGCGCCTTCCTTGGCGAACGCCGTGGCGATGCCGTAGCCGATCGATCCGGCGGAGCCGTCCTTCAGTGCCGCGAAGCCGGCACCCGTGACGATGGCGGTCTTTCCACTGTAGAAGCCCATGGGTCCTCCTTATTGATGGGGATTCCCCCTGCGATTGGGGTATGGGCCGATTCTAGCCATATGTGGCTTGCGAGGTAGCAATCAATTCCTGCGAGCTTGCCCAGCGGTAGATTCTGCCCGTCATGCGCGTTGGGACGAAGCCGAACGATGGAACACGCTTGCGTCACCTATGCCACTGGTGGCTGCAGATTCCCGCTTCGGCTGATTGGGGTTTGCGGGCTTTGATGCCGAAATGGTAGGGTGGGAAATCGTGAGAGCGACGCATGTCACATGCGTGTCACATCTTATCACATTTCATCACTCAAGCGATGAGGGGGGTCATATGGCAAGACTATCGGTCGCGCCACGTGCCAAAGACGACGCCAAGTTCGCAACGTTTTTGGACGAGTACGAGCGCAGGGTGGAGGCTACGCCGCCTGGCATGTGCGCCGTGGCGATGCAGCTCGACCTGCTGCGTGCGGGCGGATGCCAAACGTGCGGCAAGTGCGTGCCGTGCCGTGAGGGCATAGCCCATATCGAGATGCTGCTCGAAGAGGTGCTCGCGTTCGACGCCGAGCTCGATGCGCTCGAGGAAATCCGCGCCCAGGCCATAGTCGTGCGCGACACCGCCGACTGCGCCATCGGCTGGCATGCAGCCGAAGTGCTCCTCGCTGGTCTCGATGCGTTTAGCGAAGAGTTCGAAAGCCACGTCAAGCAGGGGAAATGCCGCGAAGGCGTTGCGCAGACGGTGCCGTGCGAAACGTTGTGCCCGGCACACGTGAACGTGCCTGCCTACATCGCGCTTGCGGGCTCGGGTGACTACGCCGGGGCAATCGGTATGATTCGCAAGGACAACCCGTTCCCCACGGCGTGCGCGTTCGTGTGCGAGCATCCGTGCGAGAATCGCTGCCGCCGCACGCTCATCGATGCGCCGATCAACATCCGGGGCATCAAGAAGTTCGCGGTCGACCAGCTCGCCGCCGATCAGGTGCCGACTCCCGCCCCCGCTGCGCCCACGGGCAAGAAGATCGCCGTAGTGGGCGGCGGCCCCTCTGGCCTGACCTGCGCATACTTCTGCGCCCTTATGGGACATGAGGTGCACGTGCTCGAGATGCGCAAGCAGCTTGGCGGCATGATGCGCTACGGCATCCCGGCGTACCGCTTCCCGCGCGAGCGTCTCGACGAGGACATCCGCGCCATCGTGTCGGCGGGCAACGTCACTGTGCACACGGAGTGCCGCATCGATGCCGAGGGCATGCGCCGTCTTTCGGAAGAATACGACGCGGTGTATGTGGCCATCGGCGCCCAGGGCGGCAAGACCTTAAAGCTCGATGGGGCCGACGCCGAGGGCGTCATGAGCGCTGTCGATCTGCTCACCAAGATCGGCGATGGCGAGTACCCCGACTTCACGGGCAAGAACGTGGTGGTCGTCGGCGGTGGCAACGTCGCCATGGACTGCGCGCGCACGAGCGTGCGAGCCGGTGCTGCGAGCGTGACGGTCGCCTATCGCCGCCGTCTCGAGGACATGACGGCGCTGCGTGCGGAAATCGACTCCGCCATGCAGGAGGGCGTCGAAATGATGACCCTGCAGGCACCTGACCACATCGAGGTTGAAGACGGGCGCGCGGTGGCGATGTACACCCAGCCGCAGTTCATCGGCCCCGTGAAGCGTGGCCGCCCGGCTCCGCAGAAGGCCGACAAGCCGCTTGTTCGCGTGCCCGCCGACGTGGTGCTCATCGCCGTGGGGCAAGACATCGAGAGCGCGCCGTTCGAAGAGGCGGGTATGCAGGCCGATCGCACCTACTTCGAGGCGGACGACGGTTTGAAGTCGGTGGGTTCGCTCGACAACGTGTTTGTGGGCGGCGACTGCCAGGTGGGCCCGAAGACCGTGATCATCGCCATCGGTGCTGGCAAGGTGGCTGCGCGCAACATCGACGACTTCCTGGGATTCAACCACGAGCTCGATTGCGGCGTTGAGGTTCCTCCCGCGGCTGCGAACTGGCGTCAGCCCTGCGGCCGCGTGAACATCGTGGAGCGCCCCGCACGAGAGCGCAAGGGAGACTTCGATGCGGTCGAGGTGGAGATGTCGGCCGAAGAGGCGTTCCAGGAAGCGCGCCGCTGCCTGCGCTGCGACCATTTCGGCTGCGGTGTTCTTGACGAGGGAAGGGTCCAATATGTGTAAGGTTACCATCGACGGTGTGGCCGTAGAGGTCCCCGAAGGCTCCACCATCTTGGATGCCGCGAAGCTCGCCGGCGTCGATATCCCGACGCTGTGCTATATGGCGAAGATTAACGAGATCGGCTCGTGCCGCGTGTGCGTGGTCGAGGTCGAGGGGCAGGACGGCCTGGCCGCCGCCTGCAACACCCCCGTGTTCGACGGTATGGCCGTGCGCACGGCGACCCCGCGCGCCATCTCCGCCCGTCGCCAGAACGTGAAGACCATTCTCGCAGGTCATCGTAGCGAATGCACCACGTGCAAGCGCAGCGGTACCTGCGCGCTGCAAAATCTCGCGAACTCGCTCGGCGTGTCGGACTTGGAGCGTGACCCCGTGTTCGCCTTCGAAGCGTGGGATGGGGAATTCCCCTTGCAGCGCGACGCCACCAAATGCATCCGCTGCATGCGCTGCGTCGCCGAATGCGCCAAGGTGCAGCACTGCTCGGTGTGGGAGATGTCCGGCCCCGCGGCCAATCGGGGCGTGCGGGTTGCTGGCGGTGCGCACATCGCCGATGCGGGCTGTGCTCTCTGCGGCCAGTGCATCACCCATTGTCCGACGGGCGCCCTCACTGCGCGCGACGACACCGACAACGTGCTCGCGGCGCTTGCCGATCCCCAGACGATAACGGTGGTCCAGGTCGCGCCCGCCATCCGCTCGGCGTGGGGCGAGGGCGTGGGCCTTGCCCGCGAGCAGGCCACGCAGGGCCGCATGGTGTCGGCATTGCGCGCGCTCGGCTTCGACTACGTCTACGACACCGACTTCGCCGCCGACCTCACCATTATGGAGGAAGCGAACGAGTTCATCGAATGGGTCAAGGAAGGCAAGCCGCGGCCCATGTTCACGAGCTGCTGCCCGGGCTGGGTGCGCTTCGCCAAGCTGCACTACCCGCAGTTTGTCGCGCAGCTCTCCTCGAGCAAGTCCCCGCACCAGATGCTGGGCGCCACGGCGAAGGCGCTTCTGACCGAACAAGCTGTCGAGCAGGGAAAACGCATCTTCGTCGTCTCCGTTATGCCGTGCGTCGCCAAGAAATACGAGGTGGGCGTCCCTCAGCTGTCCTCAGAGGCTGGCCAGGATGTTGATGCCGTGCTCACCACGCGCGAGTTCGATCGCATGCTGCGCATGTTCAGCGTGGACTGTGCCGCGCTGCCCGAGCAAAAGTTCGACGACCCGCTGGGAACCTCCACGGGCGCGGGAACCATCTTCGGGCGCACGGGTGGCGTGATGGAAGCGGCGCTTCGCTCTGCCGCGTTCTTCCTCACGGGCGAAAACCCCGACTTCAGCACATGCGACACCACGGCGGCGACGCCCGATAAGCCCTGGGTCGACAAGACGCTCGAGATCGCGGGCCTGCAGCTTCGCATCGCCATCGCGAGCGGTCTGGAGAATACGGCGGCGCTGCTCGACGCGCTCGAATCGGGCGAGGCAAGCTACGACTTCGTCGAGATTATGGCCTGCCCGGGCGGCTGCGTGGGCGGCGGCGGGCAGCCGATTGCCTTCAACCAGGAGCTCGCGCGCGAGCGTGCCGAGGTGCTCAACTCGCTCGACGGGGCCGACGTGCTGCGCTACTCGCACGAAAACCCCGATATCGCGGCACTCTACGAGAGACTCTACGGCCGCCCGCTTTCCGAGAAGGCCGAGGAGCTGCTCCACACCGATCAGCTGACGTGGGATATCTAGGTGCCTGACGACTTACATAGCAGTGAGGTCGATGAGGGGCTCGCGCTCCTCATCGACAAGCTGTGCCGCACCCGCTCGCTTTCGCTTGGCGAATACGAGCGGCTCATCGCGCAGCGCACGCCCGGCACGGCCCGTGAGCTTGCGAGTCGCGCCGATGCCGTGCGCAGGCGGGTATACGGCACGAAGGTGTTCACCCGCGGGCTCATCGAGGTGTCGAGCTTCTGCAAGAACGACTGCCTGTACTGCGGCATCCGCCGGTCGAACGCAACGGCGCGCCGCTATCGCCTTTCCGCTGACGAGATCGTCGAATGTGCGGATACAGGCTACGAGCTGGGATTTCGCACGTTCGTTTTGCAGGGCGGGGAAGACCCCTTCTTCACCGACGACGTGCTCTGCGGCATCATCGGCCGTATTCGGGCGGCGCATCCCGACTGCGCGATTACGCTGTCGTTCGGCGAGCGAAGCCGCGAGAGCTACGAGCGTCTGCATGAAGCGGGCGCCGAACGTTACCTGTTGCGTCACGAGACGGCAAGCCTCACGCTCTACAGGCGTTGGCATCCCGCCGAGATGTCGCTTGAAAACCGCATGCGCTGCCTGTCCGATCTGCGCGAGATCGGATACGCGGTGGGTGCCGGCTTCATGGTGGGCGCGCCGTTCCAAACCGCGGCCGATCTTGCGTGCGACCTGCAATTCATCGAGCGGTTCCAGCCCGAGATGTGCGGCATCGGCCCGTTCGTGCCGCACCATGCGACGCCGTTTTCCGCCTTTTCGCCGGGCACGGCGGAGCTCACGTGCTATCTGCTGTCGATCATCAGGCTCATCAAGCCGAATGTGCTGCTTCCCGCAACCACGGCGCTCGGCACGATTGTTCCCGATGGGCGCGAGCGGGGCATCCTTTCCGGCGCCAACGTCGTGATGCCGAACCTTTCGCCGGTTAATCGCCGCAAAGACTACGATTTGTACGATAACAAGATATGCACGGGCGAAGAGGCTGCGGAATGCCGCGGTTGTTTGGGCACGCGCATGCTGTCGATCGGCTACGAGCTCGTCGTCGATCGCGGCGATATGGCGCCCCTGCCCGAGACGTGATCGCCGTCGGGCGCTTAAAAGCACTGAAGAAAGAAGGACCCCATGGGGTATTCGTATAACCCGAAATCGCTCTGCGCCGATGAGTTCATCAACGACGAGGAGATCTTGGAGACACTCGCCTTCGCCGATGCGCACAAGGACGACGTGCAGATGTGCTACGACATTCTGGAGAAGTGCAAGCCCCACCTGCACCCGGCCAACGAGCACGGCGCCATGATAACCCATCGCGAGGCGAGCGTGCTTCTGGCTTGCGAGGATGCGGGGGTGAACGCCGCCATCAAGCAGCTTGCGCACGACATCAAGCAGGCCTATTACGGCAACCGTATCGTGCTTTTCGCGCCGCTGTACCTGTCGAACTACTGCGTGAACAGCTGCCTGTACTGCCCCTATCATGCCATGAACCGCGAGATTCCGCGCCGCAAGCTCACGCAGGACGAGATTCGCGCCGAGGTCATCGCGCTGCAGGACATGGGCCACAAGCGCCTGGCCATCGAGGCAGGCGAGGATCCGAAGCACAACCCCATCGAGTACATCTTGGAGTCGATGGACACCATCTATTCCATCAAGCACAAAAACGGCGCCATCCGCCGCGTGAACGTGAACATCGCCGCTACGACGGTGGACGAGTACCGCATGCTCAAGAAGGCCGAGATCGGTACGTATATCCTGTTCCAGGAAACGTACAACAAGGAGGGCTACAAGCGCCTGCACCCGACGGGGCCGAAAAGCGACTACAACTGGCACACCGAGGCGATGGACCGCGCGATGGAGGGCGGCATCGACGACGTGGGTTTGGGCGTGCTGTTCGGGCTCGAGAGCTATCGCTACGAGTTCGCGGGCCTCATCATGCACGCGGAGCACCTGGAGGCCGTGCACGGCGTGGGCCCGCACACCATCAGCGTGCCGCGCGTGAAGCCTGCCATGGACATCGATCCCGACGTGTTCGACAACGGCATTCCCGACGAGATGTTCGAGAAGATCATCGCGCTCATCCGCATCACGGTGCCCTACACGGGAATGATCATCTCCACGCGCGAGAGCCAGGCGGTGCGGGAGCGCGCGCTGCGCTACGGCATCAGCCAGATCTCGGGCGGGAGCCGCACGAGCGTGGGCGGCTACACCGAGCAGGCGCGCCCGCACGACACCGAGCAGTTCGACGTGAGCGACCAGCGCACGCTCGACGACGTGGTCTCGTGGCTGATCGACCAGGAGCATGTCCCCAGCTTCTGTACGGCGTGCTACCGCGCGGGGCGCACGGGCGATCGGTTCATGAGCTTCTGCAAAAGCGGGCAAATCTTGAATTACTGCCACCCCAACGCGCTCGTCACGCTTGCGGAGTACTTGACCGATTACGCCAAGCCCGACACCTCCCAAAAGGGCTTTGCGCTCATCGAGCGCGAGCTGCAGAAGGTCGAGGACGAGAGGCGCCGCCGCCAGTGCGCTGAGGCGATTTCCGCGGTCGTGCACAAGGGCGAGCGCGATTTGAGGTTCTAGCGAGGTTTTCGCGCGGTGCGGAAGGCGCGCTGCGACGGTAAGGCGAAAGGACGGCTTCGACATGGGTTTGAATGAGACGCCTTCAGGCGAGCGCGTGCGAATCGGTTTCTTCGGGGTGCGCAATGCGGGGAAGTCGAGCCTGGTGAACGCGGTGTGCGGGCAGCAAGTGGCGCTCGTGAGCGACGTCGCTGGCACCACGACCGACCCGGTGCGCAAGGCCATGGAGCTTCTGCCGCTCGGGCCGGTCGACATCGTGGACACTCCCGGCATCGACGACGTTGGGGAACTGGGCGCGCGCCGCGTCGAGCGCACGCGCGAGACCTTGCGCAGCTGCGATGTGGCGGTGCTCGTGACCGACGCCACGCGCGCGCTGGTCGCCGCTGAGCGTGCGCTTATCTCCCTGTTCGAGGAGCTCGGGCTGCCCTTTGTCGTGGTGCGTAACAAGGCCGACCTTCTGTCTGGAGAAGAGGCGGCCGCGGGTTCAGATGGCGTTATCGGGGGAGCCGCATCGGGCGCCGCCGACGCTTCCACTCCCGAGATCGTCGCCGCACCCGATGCCGCCCCGGCCCCTGCCGCCCCTGTTTCCCCAGTTCGTGCGGAGGTGCTCGCAAGCGCGCGCACGGGCGCGGGTGTAAACAAGTTGAAGGAGGTCCTCGCGCACGTGGGTGGGTCGGCCACGCATGAGCGCCGCGTTGTGGCCGACCTGCTCTCGCCGGGCGACAAGGTGGTGCTCGTCGTGCCCATCGACTCGTCGGCGCCGAAGGGCCGCATCATCTTGCCGCAACAGCTCGTGCTGCGCGACGTCCTCGATGCCCATGCGGGCGCTCTCGTCTGCCAGCCCGAAGAGCTCGCCGACCTTTTGGCGGCGGTTGGCGACATCCGCCTCGTGATCACCGACTCGCAAGCGTTCGCGAAGGTCGCGCGCATCGTTGCGGAAACGACGCCGCTCACGTCGTTTTCCCTTCTCATGGCGCGTTATAAGGGCGATTTGCACGCGCTTGTGGAAGGTGCGGCGGCGCTTAGTGCGCTCACCGACGAAAGCCGCGTGCTCATCTCGGAGGGCTGCACACACCATCGCCAGTGCGAGGACATTGGCACGGTGAAGATGCCCGCGTGGATCCGCGGCCATTGCGGAGCGAACCCGACGTTCGAGTTCACGCAGGGGCGCGGGTTCCCCGACGACGTGAGCGGCTACGACGTGGTGGTCCACTGCGGCGGGTGCATGCTCAACGAGAAGGAAATGCGCTGGCGCCAGAGCGTGGCGGCGAAAAGCGGCACGCCCATGGTGAACTACGGCGCGGCGATCGCCTGCGTGCACGGCATCTTGGAGCGCAGCCTGCGGCCGCTTATGTGATGCGGGTCCGAACCAAGGGGCGGAATTAAAGACCCTACGTGGAAAATTCCCCGATGCTTCTTCAAATGCGCGCCCGGCGGTGTTATTTTCTCACTTTACTGTCCTTTTAGAGAGGGATGCAGATGGTGGAGGAAAAACAAGAGGCAGCCTCGGAGGCTCAGGCGTCTGAAGCTTCGGGAGAGAAGCCCGCGGCCGCTTCTTCGGAGAACTCGTCTCGCGGCGCGAGGTCGCTTGGCGTCTTCTCATTTGAGGGAGATATGCCCCTCGCTCAGGCGATTCCCCTGGGCTTGCAGCATGTCCTGGCCATGTTCGTGGGCAACCTGACGCCGCTTTTGATCGTGACGGGCGCGTGTGGCCTGGCGGGAGCCGAGTTCGCCGATGTTCAGCTGTCGCTGCTGCAGAACGCCATGTGGATCGCAGGCGTTGTGACTTTGGTCCAGCTTTTCGGCATCGGGCCTGTTGGCGGCAGGGTTCCTATCATCATGGGAACGTCTTCGGGATTCATCGGCGTGTTCAATTCCGTGGCGGCCTCGATGGGCGGCGGCCTTGTTGCCTACGGTGCCATCATGGGAGCTTCGATTATCGGCGGCCTGTTCGAGGCTGTGCTCGGCTTTTTCTTGAAGCCGCTGCGCCGTTTCTTCCCGTCTATCGTCACGGGTACCGTCGTCCTCTCCATTGGCCTCAGTCTCATCAGCGTCGGCGTCAACGCGTTCGGTGGCGGCAACAGCGCGGCCGATTTCGGGTCGCTTGAGAACCTGTGCCTGGCGCTTATCGTTCTCGTCGTTATCCTGGCGGTGAAGCATGCGACGACGGGCTTCGTGAGCGCGTCTTCCATCCTGGTCGGTATCATCGTCGGCTATATCGTCGCGGGCATCATGGGGCTGGTGCTGCCCACCACAGGCATCAACTCCGAGGGCGTCGAGTACACCAAGGCGTGGGTTCTGAATTGGGATAAGGTGGCTGCGGCGGCATGGTTTGCCATCCCGAACCCGCTGCCTGTGGCGCCCGTGTTCGATATGCGCGCCATCGCCCCTGTGCTCGTGATGTTCATTGTCACGGCGGTCGAGACTGTCGGCGACATCTCCGGCGTCACGCAGGGCGGCATGGATCGCGAGGCGACCGACAAGGAGCTTTCCGGCGGCGTGGTCTGCGACGGCGTGGGCTCGAGCTTCGCGGCTCTCTTCGGCGTGCTGCCGAACACGTCGTTCAGCCAGAATGTTGGCCTGGTCACCATGACCAAGATGGTGAACCGCAAGGCTTTGGCCTGCGGCGCCGTCTTCCTGATCCTGTGCGGTCTGTGCCCGAAGCTGGGTGCCGTCGTGTCCATCATGCCGCAGTCCGTCTTGGGCGGTGCGGCCGTCATCATGTTCGCGTCCATCGTGGTGAGCGGTATTCAGCTGATCACGCGCGACCCGCTGACTCCGCGCAACCTGAGCATCGTGTCGGTGGCGTTGGGCTTGGGCTACGGCATCGGCGCCAACCCTGCTATTCTCGCCGGATCCCCCCAGATGGTAAGCCTTATCTTCGGCGGCTCCGGCATCGTCGCCGCGGCGGCGGTCGCCATCGTCTTGAACATCGTGCTTCCCAAGGACAAGGAGATCGCTCCGAAAACGGACGCGAACGCCTAGCGGCTGACCACAGGAGCAACGCAAGCGCGAAAGGCGCCTCACGGAGTGATTCCGCGAGGTGCCTTTTTGGTCCCTATCTGATTTCGCTTGCGAGATATTCTTGAAGAATTCGCAGGTCGTCGGGGGTGTCGATGTCGAAGAGCTCCCATTTGCTGGAAACCTCGACGGTTCGCACGCGCTCTTTGTGGGTCTTGGCCACCACGCCGCCGCCCTTGCCGGGGGGAAGCGAGCGCAGCTCGTTAAACGTCCACGCGGGGAAGAGCACGGGAGCGCCCGGCGTGCCTTCAAAGCTTGCGCGCCATATGCACTCGGGGCAGCGCTCGGCGCCGCGAAGGAGTGCTGTGAGGCTGTTCGCGCTGATGAGCGGCTGGTCGCCTTGGACGAACGTGATCGTGTCGCAGCCCGTCATCTTTTCCATCCCCAAGCGCACGGTGTCGTTTCGCCTTGGCTCGCTGTGTAGAATGCCCCCGATTCCCAGCTCATCGCACAGGTGCGCCACGTCCGAGTGCCGCGTGACCACGACGCGCCTGGCGAACAGCCCCTCGGTTGCTCGCAACACGTGTTGGATAAGCGGCATGCCGCAAAGCTCGGTCATGAGCTTGTTTCCCCCGAAGCGGGTGCCCAGACCCGATGCCATGATGATGCATCCGTGGTTCATGCTGAGTCCTCGGGCGGGGTGGGTCATGATGGGGCGCCTCTGCAAATTCGATGGTTGGTCAGGTGTGTTTTCGGGGATGCCCCCTGCGCCACAGTATAATAGCGAAGACTATGTAAACCTCAAATAATGGGGCGAGTGACATTATTACCTTCCAAAAATACGTGCGCCCGCAAAGCCTGGAAGAGGCTTGGGAGCTCAATCAAAAGAAGCGCAACCGCGTGGTTGCGGGCATGATGTGGCTGAAGATGGGCACGCATTCCTTCAACACGGCCATCGACCTTTGCGATCTGGGCTTGAATGGGATCGAGGAGGCCGAAGACGAGTTCCGCATCGGCGCCATGGCAACCCTGCGTCAGATGGAGAAGCATCCTGGCCTGGGTGTTTATTCTTGCGGTGCGGTTGAAGCCGCGCTGCGCGACATCGTGGGCGTGCAGTTCCGCAACGGTGCCACGCTGGGCGGAAGTCTGTGGCGGCGCATGGGCTTTTCCGACGTCGTTGCGATTTTCTTGGCCATGGACAGCTACGTCGAGCTTTTCAAGGGCGGCGTTGTGCCCTTGGAGGAGTTCGCGCGCATGCCCTACGACAACGACATCCTCGTCCGTCTAATCGTCAAGAAGCGCCCCGGCACCTTCGCCTATCAGGCGGTGCGCAAGCAACGGACCGACCTGCCTACGCTCAACTGCGCGGCGGCCAAGGTGGGGGACGAATATCGCCTTGTCGTGGGATCGCGCCCGGCGCGCGCTGTTCTCCTTCGCGATGAGCGGGGCATTCTCGCCGGTGGCATCACCGAGAAAAGTGCTGCTGCGTTCGCCGATTATGCGGCGGGTGCCGTCCCCGTTTCCGGAAACATGTGGGGCTCTGCGGAGTACCGCCGCGCGCTGGTGCCGGTGCTTGTGCGCCGCACCCTGCTGGCATTGGGGGAGGTGCGGTAATGGAAATCACGATCAAGCTGAACGGCAAGGCGGTGTCCGACGACATCTCGGCCGATATGCTGCTCATCGACTTCGTCCGCGCCCATGGTTGCCTCAGCGTGAAGCGCGGCTGCGAGACGTCGGCTTGCGGTCTGTGCACGGTGCTCTTGGATGGCGAGCCGGTGCTGTCATGCTCCACGCTGGCGGCCCGCGCCGACGGCCATAGCGTGCAGACTCTCGAGGGGCTGCAAGACGAAGCGTCCGAGTTCGTGGGCTTCATCGCCGACCAGGGCGCTGAGCAGTGCGGTTTCTGCAACCCGGGCTTCGTGATGAACACGATCGCGCTTTTGCGCGAGAACCCCGACCCCACCGACGAGGAGATTCTCGCATACCTTTCCGGCAACCTGTGCCGCTGCTCGGGGTATGTGGGCCAGCTGCGCGGCATTCGCAACTTCCTCACCAGCAGAAACGCAGAAGGGGGCTCACGTGAATAGGCCCGATTACCAATCGGTTGGCAAGTCCGTCCGCAAGAAGGACTCGCTGCAGCTCCTTTTGGGCAAGCCCGTGTTCACCGAGGACATCGCACCCGACGCGCTTGTGGTGAAGCTTTTGCGAAGCCCCCATGCCAACGCCATTGTGGAGGACATCGACACGTCGAAGGCGAAGAAAGTCGCCGGCGTGGTGGACGTGTATACCTGGGAAGACGTGCCGGGGGAGCGCTTCAGCAACGCGGGGCAGACCTACCCTGAGACAAGCCCCTACGACCGCCTGATTATCGACCGCCATGTGCGCTACGTGGGCGACGTGGTGGCGATCGTGGCTGCGGAAAACGAGAAGGCCGCCGAGGCGGCCCTTTCGCGCATCAAGGTGATCTACGATGTGCTCGATCCCGTGCTGGACTTCCGCGCTGCCAAGGATAATCCCACGCTCGTGCACCCCGAGGACAACTGGCATATGCTCTGCGACTTGGGCGGAGACAACAAGCGCAACCTCGTGGGCACGACCGCTGACGCCGACGGCGACGTCGAGGCGGTGCTCGCCGACTGCGATATCGTTTTGGAGCGCACCTACCACACGAAGGCCTTCAACCAGGCCATGATGGAGACCTTCCGCACGTACGCCGAGCTGGATCGTTACGGGCGCCTGCACGTGATCTCGTCCACGCAGATCGTCTTCCACGTTCGTCGCATCTTGTCCCACGCGCTGGGCATCCCGAAGAGCCGCATTCGCGTGGAAAAGCCGCGCATCGGCGGTGGCTTCGGTGCGAAGCAGACCGCGGTGTGCGAGGTGTATCCCGCGTTCGTCACGATGAAGACGGGCCGCCCCGCAATGTGCGTGTTCACGCGAAAAGAGGCCCAGACCTGCGGTTCTCCGCGTCATGAGATGGAAATCAAGGTTCGCCTCGGCGCAAACGACGATGGGCGCATCCGTGCACTCGACGTGACGACGCTGTCGAACTCGGGCGCATACGGTGAGCACGGCTGGGCGACGGTGGGTCTCACCGGACACAAGTCCATCCCCCTGTACACGGGTTCTCTGGAGGCGTTCAAGTTCACGGCCGACGTGGTTTACACGAACATGCAGCCCTCGGGCGCGTACCGTGGGTTCGGGGCGACGCAGGGCCAGTTCGCCGTGGAGACGACGGTGAACGAGCTTGCCGAGATGCTGCGCCGCGACCCGATCGGGCTGCGCGAGCAGAACATGCTGCGCGAGGGCATGACTATGCCTGCCTACTTCAACGAGGTGGCCAACGCGTGCGCGCTCGACCGGTGCTTAGACCACTGCCGCGACATGTTCGACTGGGAGGCGAAGTATCCCGTGCGCGACATGGGCAACGGCAAGGTTCGCGCGGCGGGCGTAGGCATGTCCATGCAGGGCTCGGGCATCGCCGGCATCGATTCGGGGTCGGTCACCGTCAGGCTGAACGATGACGGGACCTATATGCTGGTCATCGGCGCGGCCGACATGGGAACGGGCTGCGATACCATCCTGGCGCAGATGGTCGCCGAGCATATGGAATGCTCGGTGGACGACGTCTCGGTGTTCGGTGCCGACACGGATGCCTCGCCCTACGATTCCGGCTCCTACGCGTCTTCGACAACGTATGTGACCGGCATGGCCGTCGAGAAGGCGTGCACGCAGCTGAAGGAGCGCTTCTGCGCCATTGCGGCCGAGATCCTCGGGTGCGCGGCGGACGAACTCGCCTTCGAAGACGGTCATGTGGTTCGCGAGAGCACGGGCGAGACGGTTTCCCTTCCCGCCATCGCTGAGAAGAGCCAGTGCAACAGCTGCCAGTTGGCGGAGGCGACCGCAATGCATTCTTCCCCGGTGTCCCCGCCGCCGTTTATGGTGGGCATGGCGGAAATCGAGCTCGATCGCGAGACGGGCATGGTTGAGGTGCTCAACTTTGACGCCGTGGTCGACTGCGGCATTCCCATCAACCCGGCGCTTGCGCGCATCCAGGTCGAGGGCGGCATCGTGCAGGGCATCGGACATACGCTTATGGAGGACGTGACCCGCACGCCCAAGGGCGCTATCCGTGAGTCGAGCCTGTTCACCTACCGTTTGCCCACGCGCCTCGATGTGGGCGACATCCGCGTTGAGTTCGAGCATTCCTATGAGCCCACGGGTCCGTTCGGCGCGAAGTCGATCGGCGAGATCGTCATCAACGCGCCGGCTCCCGCGATCGCGCACGCGATCTACCGGGCGACGGGCGTGTGGCATCGCGAGCTGCCTATCCTGCCGGAGCATGTCCTGCTCGCGAAACCAGAGGCGGACTAGCGCGACGGGGGTTTGGGGCAGGGGTTGGGGCTGAGGTTGGCTCCCAGCCCGCCCCCTCCCAGTGAGACAGGGGTCGGGTGATTTGTCTCGCTTTCGCGTTACTCGTCTGACCGGGTCTCGGCTGATTCTCGTTAGGCAGTGAGGCGAACCGCCCGACCCCCGCCTCGCCTCGTCCCACCTGGCAGGAAAAGTTTCGCTGCCTCGTTCGCACCTGCGCTAGGAGCGGAGCGTGATAGCGTCACCAGGGGCGATGCCTGCGGCTTGCGGGCTCAAGATCACGATGGCGTGCATCCCCTCGAGGATTCCCGCTCTATCGGATTCGAGGTCGCCGCCGTCGATGTTGCTCTCCTTGGGATATTTGCCCGAGGCGGAGGCGTATGCCGGATACAGCCAAAGGCTCAGGTGGAGGCGCGACTCCCTCGCGGTGAGGATCGTCGCCGACAGCGTCTCGCCCCCATGGCGGATCTCAACCACGTCGCCCTTGCGGAAGGCGCCCAGGCGCACGATTCCCGCAAGCGCAATCGCGCCCTTGTAGCGCTTGATGTTCGGAAGGCCGACTCGTAAGGGCTTGAGCTTCGGCATGTTCATGACCTCGAGCACCTCGAAGGCGTTTTTGGCGCCGGCGAATTCCTGCCGCGTTTCTTCGCGGTACGAACCGATGCTTGCCAGCTCGGCCCGCACCTGGCTAGAAGTCAGCTTTGCGAGCGGGTCGAAGTTCAAATGCTCGGTGTAGCTGGTGGTGCTGTTGTCGATGATGCTGTACTCATCTGTGTAGAAGAGCTCGTTTTTGATCGCGGTGAGAACGGGCCGCCCGCCGTCTTCCGACTTTACAGGGGGAAGGACAGGGGTCGGGTGATTTGTCTCACTTTCGCGTTACTCGTCCGACCACGCCTCGGCTGATTCCCGTTAGTCGTTCGATTTGCCTCACGGTGGCACCCATATCCTTCAATGCGACGAGGGCTGTGTTCCTATCCTCTCGAGTCATCTCGCACAGATTGGAAAGACGGTCAATCCCTAAAACCTCCCGAGCCATCTCGCGCACATTCTGGTCGGTCAGACGTTTGCGGGCGCGTTGCCCCGCGGACGTGTTCTCGTCCATAAATGACCGATCGTCGCATTCGATGCGATGGAATTTTTCGAAGTAATCTGTGCCGCCGACCATTTCGAGCGCAAGAGAAGTGCTTGCCAGCTCGGCCTTGGCCCTTCCCATATATTCCTGGTAGCTGCTCCATTCGTAATCATCGAATGGAGCGATTCCAGCTTTCTGCGGATTGAGGTGGATATATCGGAGGGCTGCGAGGAGTTGCTCATCGGAATCAATGGGCTCGCTGCCGAATCTACCCTGGAAGAGCGTTCCCGTTCTCTCATATTTTTCATTGAAGTGCTGAGCATAGGAAACCTCGAGACGCTTCATTTCTTCGGAAAGGCGCCGCATTTCCATTTTGACGAGCAGGTGGAAATGGTTGCCCATGAGGCAATAAGCAAGTAGGTCGCAATCGCCGGAAAAGGTGAACCTGCCCAGAAGACCTAGAAAGAAAGCGTTGTCTTCATCGTCCTCTAGAATTTGTAGGCGACTGACCCCGCGCGCGAAAATATGATAGACGTTACCTTCGGATAGTTTTCGCGGAGTTCGGCTCATCGGCTTTGCCCTTTCTTGCGGGTGCCGGTTGTTGTTGCTCGCCAGCCTAGCATATTGAATGCTGCGAAACAATGAGCGTCGGGAGGGGAATTCGGGTGAGACAAATCACCCGACCCCTGTCGACCCTCGGACCCTGTCGACTCCTGTCTTGCATTTTGCCGTTATACTGTTTCTGTCTCAACGGCGATGACGCTGCCGAAAACAAGTTGAAAGGCAATCGGCAATGATTACTAGAAGAAGTTTTATAAAACTTTGGGGCACAACATTGGTATCCGCCTCCTTTTTCGGCGTGACTGGTTGTAGTGCGGGAGATGCCGAATCGCCCACTGTGGAATCCGTTTACATGGTTTCAAAGGTTGTCGGCTATTCCGGCTCTGGCTTAAACGCTCGGACCATCACCACCGAATACGCTTACGACGAGAAGGGGAACTTGGCGAAAATCACCCAAACCGTCGAGCACCCCAACGCCGCGAACCTCGGCACGTCGATCGACATCTACACCCTCGATTACGATGAGAACGGCCTCCCCAAAGGCGTGTCTCAGTCGCAATCGAACAAACAGAACGACGTCTATGTCGGCTCCCTCGATATGGCGGCTGAAGTCGACGGCGAGGGCCGCTACACAAAACTTGACAAAGCCGGTAGCGGAATGACATACGAATACGACAACGACGGGCGAATCAAAGCCGCCACAGCCTATTACGCGAGCAGCTCCGACACGAACGGAAAAACTTTCGACGAAAAAGGGTGGATGGCAACCAGCAGCACAAACGGGGAGGAGGGCACCTATGCTGTCAAACGCGATTCAGCGGGCAACGTCACCGGCATCAGCTACAAAAACGTTTCCGGCAAAGACACGTTGCAAAGCTACACCCTCGACGAGCGCGGCAACGTCACGGCAACGGAGATCAACGGCGCCAAAGCCTCTGAAATCGAGTATGTCGAAATCACGAACCCCTCACCCGCAACAAGGGCTTTTGCTGCAATCAAATTCGACGGAATGGGACATCCTATCTTTGATGTGGTCAGCGGAACCATACGGTGACGCATTAAAAACCTGCGATATCACCAAAAGCTTGCCGTCTCGGCACCGAGGCGGCTTTTTTTGAGCCTTCCGCACGGCTTTGAATTGACATCTCAAAATTCAAACCAAATTTGGCGACGGGTACAAGAACAACATGGGTATCCTGAGACGTTGTTTTTTCGAGCCGCTTATCACAGCTGCTCCAAGAGGGCTTCGCGTTGTCGTGCGCCGAGCCCGGCGATGCGGCGGTTCTCCATGATGCCGAGGTCGGCCATGACTTCTCCTCCTTCGCCTTGTCAAGCGCTGCTTGGCGCTGTTCGGGCGCGAGAAAGCGAGACAAATCACCCGACCCCTGTCTTACTCGACCCCTGTCTTACTCCCTCCTGAGACAGGGGTCAGGCGGTCTGTCTCGCTTGTGAGACGGTCGCTTGTGAGACGGGGGTCGGGTGATTTGTCTCGCTTTCGCGTTACTCGTCTGACCGGGTCTCGGCTGATTCTCGCTAGGCAGTGAGGCGAACCGCCCGACCCCCGCCTCGCCTTGTCCCACCTGGCAGGAAAAGTTTCGCTGTTGCGCTTTTGCTTGCGCTAGGAGCGGAGCGTGATAGCGTCACCAGGGGCAATGCCTGCGGCTTGCGGGCTCAAGATCACGATGGCGTGCATCCCCTCGAGGATTCCCGCTCTATCGGATTCGAGGTCGCCGCCGTCGATGTTGCTCTCCTTGGGATATTTGCCCGAGGCGGAGGCGTATGCCGGATACAGCCAAAGGCTCAGGTGGAGGCGCGACTCCCTCGCGGTGAGGATCGTCGCCGACAGCGTCTCGCCCCCATGGCGGATCTCAACCACGTCGCCCTTGCGGAAGGCGCCCAGGCGCACGATTCCCGCAAGCGCAATCGCGCCCTTGTAGCGCTTGATGTTCGGAAGGCCGACTCGTAAGGGCTTGAGCTTCGGCATGTTCATGACCTCGAGCACCTCGAAGGCGTTTTTGGCGCCGGCGAATTCCTGCCGCGTTTCTTCGCGGTACGAACCGATGCTTGCCAGCTCGGCCCGCACCTGGCTAGAAGTCAGCTTTGCGAGCGGGTCGAAGTTCAAATGCTCGGTGTAGCTGGTGGTGCTGTTGTCGATGATGCTGTACTCATCTGTGTAGAAGAGCTCGTTTTTGATCGCGGTGAGAACGGGCCGCCCGCCGTCTTCCGACTTTACGCGAACGTAGCTATCGCCCTCTTTCTCGTAGAAGTACTTCTTATCCTTCTCGTAATACATTGGATATTTGATACGCAGCTTGGAGGCGCAGTCCTTGCAAAGCCAGCCGTCCACGAGCTTCGCTCCGCAGGTTTCGGTGATGGGGCTGAAGGCCGTGTTCTTCACGACGGCTCCGCAACCTGGGCAAATGAACTCTTTTGGACCTGTCCTATCCGCTTTCGCCATGACGGGCTCCTTTCGTTGGGGAACGGGGCCATGTGGTAGTGCCGTCGCCGTTGAGATAGAAACAGTATAACGGCGAAGGACGGGTGAAGTCTTGTCGTATTTGCGTGTAGGCTTGGAAAAGTCCGATGATAGACTATACTAGTCAACAGTTGGACTAATTCGAATGGAGACGAGAAATGAAACCGGAGGAGTTCTCGAAGGAGATGTGGAACTGCTGGCGCGATATTTCGTTCGCCTACAGTTCGTTTGCGAGGAAGATGGGCGTGGACACGAGCGAGCTCTACGTCGTCGATGCCTTGTGGGACGAGGCCGAGGGGCTTTCCCAAAGAACGATCTGCGAGCGATGCGACATGGGAAAACAGACGGTCAGCGCCATTTGCAAACGCCTCGGAGCTCGCGATTTCGTGACTGCGCATCCGAGTGAGGCCGATAAGCGCGAGCGGATCATGGTGCTTACGGACGAGGGCCGCGAATGGTGGAGCCAGTCCGTCGAGCGAATGCGCGAGCTCGAGGTGAAGGCAGCCGAATCGATCACCGCCAAAGAAATCGAGACGTTCATCAAGGTGGTCGAGCGGTACGCGAAGACCTTCCAGGAGGAGGTGCAGCGATGAGCCCCTATGCGCTTTTGGGACTGTCGGTGCTCTTCGAGGTGTTCGGTACCACGTGTATGAAGCTGTCGGAGGGTTTCACCCAGCCCGTGTTCGGCATCGTGACCGCTGCGTGCTATATCTTGTCGTTCGTGATGCTGACGTTCGCGCTCAAGGATTTGAGCCTGGGGATGGCCTACGGTATCTGGGGCGGCGTCGGCACATTTTTGACGACGCTCATCGGCATCATCTTCTGGAACGACCCGTTCTCCATCGTCGTCGGCATCGGGATGATCGCGGTCGTTGCCGGCATCGCGCTGCTCAGCAGGGGGACGCAAGATGCCGAGGAGGCTGAGCGCGCCCTCACGCAAGGCTAGAAGAGCGCCTTGCTCGCGGCTTCCAGTCGCTGAGGGCCTGCGAAGAGAGCACCGTAAGAGCTGCAGCTCGGTATGCGTGTCCTTTTCCAGTGCGTTGGGGCAATCTTAAAGGATGCTGCGATAATCGTCGCCGCAGAGCTTCGATGAGGGGAGTGCCGTGATTTTCTACTTTTCCGCTACGGGCAATTCGAAATATGTCGCACAGCGCGTTGCCGCAATGACGGGGGAAGATGTGGTTTCGATTGCCTGCACCATTGCCCGAAGTTCTCCATTCAGTACGGAAGCCGAACGAAGCGCCACGGCCAGTACGTACACCCAAATATTTAGGAATCTCGCTGATCTAGGTTAGCGTGTCGTCTGCGGGGCGAAGGATTCCCCGCGTCCGTTTTTCGCGCATGGAATTCTGGATGCCTCGGTTTGCTTGCCCACCGACTTTTCGGCCTGGCCTCAGCGAAGTCGCGGCGAGTCGGCGAGCTTCTCGGTGGAGAAGATTTTGCGCGCGGCGGCTTCGTACTCGTCGGCGCGGCGGGTCTTTCTCATGATGCGGTGGACCGAGGACGGGTCGGCGAAGGCGTGCTCGGTGTATCCCCACCACTCCTTCATGCGAAACACCGCGTTGCCGCCCATGTCGTCGGTATATGCCTGATAGAGTTCGTCGTGGAAGCGCTCGAGCTCCTCGTGCGTCAAACCTGCGCCGCCGCGAATCATGCGTGCGAGGGCGGGGTTGGCCATGATCCCGCGACCGATCATGATGTGACGCGTTTGCGGGTAGGCTGCGACCAGCGCATTGTAGTCATCCAGCGCGAAGATGTCCCCGTTGTAGGCCACGGGGAACGGCGCACGCTCGAGTGTCTTGCCGTAAAGTTCCTGTCGCGGGGCGCCGTCGTAGAAATCTTTTTGCACGCGGGGGTGCACGATGAACTCGGCGATTCCACAGCGACAAAAGAGCGCAAGGAGCTCGTCGTACTCATCGTCATTTGCGATGCCGACGCGCGTTTTGACCGAAACCGGCAGCGGCGAGCGCTCGCACACGTCGGCAAGAAACGCCCCGAGCCTGGGTAGGTTGCGCAAAAGGCCAGAGCCCTTCTCCTTGGCGACCACTGTTCCCGAGGGGCAGCCGAGGTTGAGGTTGACTTCCTTGTAGCCCATGTCGGCAAGAAGCCCAGCCGCCCAGATGAACCTGTCGGCGTCGTTGGTCAGAAGTTGGGGCACGACATTGAGGCCCTGGTTGTTCTTGGGGTCGAGTTCACGGCTGTTGCGCTTGCTGAATGGTGCTCCTACCTTGGGGAGCGGCGAGATGAACGGCGTGTAGTAGCGGTCGAGCGCGCCGAAGATTTCCGCGTGCACGCGGCGAAACGCATATCCGGTGATTCCCTCCATGGGGGCAAGCGATAACAGCATTCCGCCTCCTTTTTCATCTGAGCATACTTCTGGTGATGGCGCCTCTTGAACGGGCCGATGATTTCATTATCGCAGGATAATCCCGTTCGCGATGCTGCGATTACTCGGCTGGGCTCTAGCTGTATTCTTGCTTGCGCCGCCTGCGACCGGTTGCCGTTCGACCGTGCTCGGTTGTATACTTCGTCCGACGGGGCAATCGTGCTCCGCGCAAACGCATCTTAGGGGATGTCTTTTTGGTCATTGTTCTTTAGGGAACGGTTAATCGCAGAGCACTTCTGAAAAGGCCGCATCAAGGCCTTATATTTTTGCGCCGTTCCGCACCTGTTTTCACCATCGACTCAACAAACAGGAGTAACAATGAACAACTTCCCAAAAGCGAACAGCTTCGACATCAACCTAGTCCGATCCAAGATCATGGGGCCCAACCCGCTTAAGCTCTGCGAGGAGCTACTTTGCGACGCCGATGTCGCGAAGGGGTCGCGCGTGTGCGACCTCGGCTCTGGCACTGGCATAACAAGCGTGATGCTTGCGCGCGAATACGGGCTCGATGTGTACGCCGTTGACCTGTGGAGCGACCCCGATGAGAATCGCGCGTTCTTTCGAGAGATGGGCGTGCCGGATGAGCGGATTCATCCCATCAAGGCCAACGCCGCGGAAGGCCTGCCTTTCGAGCCTGAATTCTTCGACGCCGTGGTGAGCATTGACTCGTATAACTATTTCGGGCGCGACCCGCACTATCTGGGGGAGAGGCTTCTTCCGTATGTGAAATCTGGCGGAAGAATCTACCTTTCCATTCCCGGCATGGTGCGTGACTGCCATGACGCGCTGCCGGCATGTCTGCTCGCATCCTGGGACGCCGAGCAGCTTGAATACATGCACGATATGGCCTGGTGGCAAGACATGATTAGGCAAACGGACGGTGTTGCTATCGAGGATATGCATCAGATGGCGTGCACGCCCGAGGCGTGGGCCGACTGGATTGTCTGCGACAACGAGTACGCTCAAGGCGACCGTGCGGCAGTTGAAGCGGGCGCGCTCGAGTATTTGAACACCATCGCGGTCGCGCTTGTGAAGGCCTAGGCTAGGTAACCGGAAAACGGGGCGGCGGGCGCTTCTCGTGCGTCTTGCTACGCGTCAACGGATGCGCTCGCTGCCCGCGTGTTCTTTTCCGATACAATGAGCGGAATCAGGTTGTCGTTTCGGACGTGATGATGCGTTTCCCGGCGCATCCCCAAAAAGGAAATCATGCAGAATATCGACCATATCGAGGTGCGCGGTGCGCGCGTGCACAATTTGAAGAACGTGAACGTGGACATCCCGCTCGGCAAGCTTGTGGGTATCGCGGGCGTGTCGGGCTCGGGCAAAAGCTCGCTTGCGCTCGGCGTCCTGTACGCTGAAGGGTCGCGTCGCTATTTGGAGGCGCTTTCCACCTACACGCGCCGGCACATCGCCCAGGCGGGCAAGGCCGCAGTCGACGACGTGCGCTACGTTCCCGCCGCCCTCGCGCTGCACCAGCGCCCGGCGGTGCCCGGCGTGCGATCGACGTTCGGCACCTCGAGCGAGCTTTTAAACAGCTTGCGACTTCTCTTCTCGCGCGTCGGCAGCCATGTGTGCCCGCATTGCGGAGGGCAGGTGCCGCCAAGTTTGAACGTTGCCGCTGAGCTGGCGATTTCGTGCCCGCATTGCGGTGGCGAGTTCTTCGGCCCCGGCGCCGAACAGCTTGCCTTCAACAGCGAGGGAGCCTGTCCCACCTGCGGCGGCACCGGTATCGCGCGCACCGTGAACCGCGCCGCACTCGTGCCCGACGAGAGCAAAACCATCGACGAGGGCGCTGTGGTGGTGTGGGGCTCGCTTATGTGGGACCTCATGAAGCAGGTGTGCGGCGCCATGGGCGTGCGCACGGACGTGCCGTTTCGCGAGCTTTCGCCCGCCGAGCGCGACATCGTGTTCAACGGCCCGGCTGAGAAGCGGCACATCCTGTACAAGGCCAAGAAGGGCGAGAATTTCGCCGAGCTCGATTTCACCTACTACAACGCCGTGCGCACCGTGGAGAACTCGCTTGCGAAGGCGAAGGACGAGAAGGGGTTGCGCCGCGTCGCGAAGTTCCTGACCGAGGGACCTTGTCCCGATTGCGGTGGCACGCGCCTCTCGGTGGCTGCGCGCGGGCCGCTTGTGCGCGGCATCAACCTGGCGCAGGCGACGGAAATGACGCTTGACGAGGCGGTTTTGTGGGTGGAAGGCGTGCCGGGGAGTCTTCCCGATAAGATGCGCCCCATGGCGAAATCCATCTGCGAGTCGTTTGCGGGCACCGCACGCCGCCTGCTGGAGCTGGGGTTGGGGTATCTCTCGCTCGACCGCGCGGGTGCCACGCTTTCCACGGGGGAGCGCCAGCGCGTGCAGCTCGCGCGTTCGGTGAGGAACCGAACCACCGGCGTGCTCTACGTGATGGACGAGCCTTCCATCGGCTTGCACCCCGCCAACATCGACGGCCTCCTCGGCGTGATGCGCGATTTGATTGCCGACGGGAACTCCGTGGTGATGGTCGACCATGACACGCGCATCCTGCGCGCCGCCGACCATCTGGTGGAAATGGGTCCTGCCGCGGGTGCGGACGGCGGCACGGTGGTTTCCCAAGGCTCGGTTGACGAGGTCGCCCGCGACGAGGCCTCGATCATAGGCCCCTTCCTTTCTGACGCGAAGCGCGTGGCGGCTCGCTCGCAGGTGCAAGCTGGGGACATGTTCGACTTGGGGCGGATCCACCTCGAATCGAGCGGCCTGCATACCGTGAAGCCGTTCGCCATCGACATCCCGCGTGGCCGGCTTATCGCCGTGACGGGCGTGTCGGGTTCGGGCAAGACGACGCTCGTGCTGGAGACGCTCATCCCCGCGCTTTCCCATGCGGCGGCGGGCGAGGCGCTCCCCGAGCACGTGACGGCGCTTGCCGCAGACGGCATCAAGCGCGCGAACCTGATTGACGCGACCCCCATCGGGGTAAACGTCCGCTCGACCGTGGCGACGTACTGCGGCGTGCTCGACGACTTGCGCCGCGCCTATGCGCGCACCGAGAGCGCGAAGGCGGCGGGTCTTGGGGCGGGCGACTTCTCGTACAACACGGGAAGCCTGCGCTGCCCCACGTGCGACGGTACGGGGCAGATCTCGCTCGACGTGCAGTTCTTGCCCGACGTCGACATCGCCTGCCCCGATTGCCGTGGCTCTCGCTTTAGCGCTGCGGCTGAGGGTATTCGCCGCCCCGAGAAGGGCGAGAAGGGCGCGAAGGGCACGCCCTGTGGTCAGGCGCTCAGCCTGCCGGCGCTGCTCGCGCTTTCGGTCGATGAAGCGCTTGCGCATGTTGCCGACATCAAGAAGGCGCACGAGAAGCTGCAAACACTGCATGACCTGGGGCTGGGGTACCTCACGCTCGGTGAGGCGACGCCCGCGCTTTCCGGCGGCGAGGCCCAGCGCCTGAAGCTTGCAAGCGAGATGGGCCGGGGGCAGGAAGACGCCGTGTTCGTGTTCGACGAGCCGACGATCGGCCTGCACCCGCGCGACGTCGAGACGCTGCTCGGCGTGTTCGAGCGGCTTGTGGAGCGGGGCGCCACCGTGGTGGTGGTCGAGCACGACCTCGACTTCATCGCTAATGCCGACTACGTGATCGACATGGGACCGCATGGCGGGAAGGACGGCGGGCGCATCGTGGCGTGCGGCACGCCTGCGGAAATCACCGCGAACCCGGAAAGCATCACTGGTCGCTACCTGGTGCTTTAGCGAATTTCTTACATATAAGTACGTTTTTCTCAATTACATGAAAATCTTACGTATTCGTATGATATTATATCAAATCAGAATTTTTGCACCTATACGTAAGAATCGAGCAGTGATGACAATCAGTCGCGACCAAATCATGGCGTGCGGAACAAGGGTTATGGAGTGCGCTTCCCT
>NZ_CAKUAL010000017.1 GCF_934636505.1 uncultured Ellagibacter sp. | reverse complement strand
CTCACCGACCATTTGCTCTCGCCGTTGGCGCGCGCGTCCGGCTCGTAGGGAACCTCGAGCGTCTTGAACCCGACCCACGCAAAAAGTCCCTTGCTGAAGCGCTGGCCTTCGGGCAGCGAGAGCAGGGCGTCGGCCACGGCGTGGCGGAATACGCGGAAGTCGCTCACGTTCGCGGGGATCTCGATGTCGGTGCAGATGCCGTTGAAGGTCTTGTAGAACGAGTGCTTGAACAGCTTCAGCACGATGCTTTCCTTGCGCTCGACCTGACAGGCCGCGACAATGTCGTATTCGGGTTTGTCCGCAAGCAGCTTGTACATGCGCAGTGCGTCCTCGGGAGTTTGCTGCAGGTCGGCGTCGATGAGACAGATGCACTCGCCGCGCGCTGCCTCCATGCCCGCATACAGCGCCGCCTCCTTGCCGAAGTTGCGGGAGAACTGCACGGCTTGCATGGGGTGGGAAGGGTCGGCCTCGCCCACGACCTCGCGCAACAGCTCGAACGTGCCGTCTTGGCTGCCGTCGTTCACGAACACGATCTCAAGTGAGATGCCTTCCGCGTCAAAGCATTCGAAGGCGCGGCGCTCGAACAAGCGGATGTTGTCGACCTCGTTATAGCAGGGGACGACGAAGCTCAAGCTGTAGGGATAGGTCATTGCGCTGCTCTCTTTCCGCTGGTCGCGCGCGTGCGATGGCGACGGTTCTCGAAGGCGCGCCATGCGCAGAACGCAGCGACGCTCGCGATGCTGATAATCGCGCTTGGTATGAGGCCGGGCGTCATGTAGCGAAGCTCGATGTCGTTGGTGCCCGCGGTGACGTCGATGCCCAAAAGCCCGCCGTAAAGCTCATGAACCGGCACCTCGTGTCCGTTCGCGGTGGCGCTCCAGCCCTTCTCGTAGGGGATGGAGATGAGGAGCGTCTCGTCGCGTTGGGCGTCGAAGGTAGCGCTCACCTGGCCGTTCGAGAACGACTTCAACGAGAAACCGGCAGAATCGAGCTTTCCGAGCAGCGTCTTCATCTCGTCGACGTCGAGCGTTTCCGCCTTGATGGCCGCCTCGATCGGTGCGTCGAAGAGGGCCTCTTTCGTGCCGACGACGCGCCCGTGCTTGTCCACGGTTGTTTGCCCCTTGGCGGTCGGGACAATCGACACCGTGATGGTCTCGCCCGCGTCGAACGTGCCCGCGTACACCACGTTGCACGACCCGCGCCCGCCGACGTGCTCGACGGTTGTGCCGTTGACCTGCGCATAGCAGGAGATGCCACTCTCCTCGATGTCGAGCAGGTAGATGCTCGGGAAGTAGAGGAAAAGCGGCCCCGCGCTCGTGGTAGTGACGGTGAAGTCGCGCTGGTCCGTGCCGCCTGTCCCCGCGTCGACGGCGGTCGCCTTATGGTAGAGGCCGCTCGCATCGGCGCCCGTGACGGATGCGTACATGGCTATCTGGTTGTTGAAGGGGTTGGCGCTCCATGCGTCGGTGGGCTCGTCGTCGGTCGCATCGGCCGCAGCACCCGAGTAGTCCGCCTTATTGGCCAGCTCCGTCTCCTCGGCTGTGGCCGCAATGCCATAGCCGAGCGGCATCGACGAGGTCGTCTTCCAGTCGCGATAAGAACCGTAGAGCTCATGGGCATGGTCGGCGACGAGCTCGGTTTCGGGCGGCTGCTCCTCGGCGATGACGTTGGTTACCGAAAGAAGCGCGTCGGCGGCCGTGTTGGGCGACTGGTACGCCGTTCCGAACGGTGTCTTCTTCGAGTAGCCGAGGCGCATGAGCAGGTTCTGCACGCTGTTTTCCTGGGTGGACGAGTACAAATCGAACGAGCCCGACCCGCTGAGCACAAGCCCCGTGCAATCGGGTCCGTTGTACTTCGACGACCCGTAGTACACGCACGTTTGCCCCGTGCGCGCGAAGCCGTTGTCGGTGGGGTAGTCCTCGTAGTATTTCTCGAGCTCGTTGATGCGGTTTGAGTATTCGCTCGCGCTTATGTTACACGCGGCGTATTGAGCCGCCGTGCCGTAGCACTGCTCGAAGGCGAACAGGACGACCAGACAAGCGATCCCCGCTCGGGCAAGGATCTTGTGCCCCGCCGTGCGCCTCCCGCGAGCGTTCCCTTCGGCGGGAACCCGCAGGTCCTGACGCACCATGAGCGCGAGGAAAACGGTGAATCCCGTGATCAGCACCAGTTCGAGCACGGCGTTCGCGGCACTCGGGCGAATCGAGAGCGTGCGATACCACACGTTGAACGTGGCGCACCCGAAGATGAGGAACGCCGCCGCGCCGCCCTTAACCACCGCGCGCAGCGAGGTGTGGCGCACGGGGCGGTTTTGGGGATTCCCGGTGACGACGAGCGTCTCACTCCTGTTGTCCAGGCAGAATGCGATGCCCTCGAAGGCGAGCGCCACCATTGTGAGTAGCAGTAGAAACGCCATGCGGCCCGTGTAGGACGACTCGGGAACGAACCCGAGCCAGATTGTGTTCAGCTGGATGAGGACGAGCGACGAGGCGGGGATCCCCACGATGACAGCGCCCGCGATGCGCAGCGCGCGGGACCTGCGCGCGTCGACGAAGAACACGGCGACGCCCACGAGCACGAGGGCCGAAATCACGATCGCGGGGGTCGCGTTCGCGACGATGATGCCCGGCCGCGTGCCGATGGCGAAGAAGTTCGCGTAGTCGAAGGGGTTGAGCGAGAAGATGGTCCCCGCAAGCGACGCCAGCCCGGCGCCCGATCCCTTGCCGCCCAAAAGCGCGATCAGCGTGGGGAAGAGAATCACCGCGGAGGCCCCCACAGCGAGAATCATCGTCGCAGCATAGCGTATGCCCAGGTGGATGAGGGGGTGACCTGAAGGCTTGCGCTTCTTGCCCGCAGCGCCCTTTGGCCCGCAGCCCTCGCCGCGTCCGGGTTCGCCCTCCCCCGCGACATTCTCCAGCCCGCAATGCTCTCGCTCATCGATGCGCAGGCGTGCATACTCGTAGAAGAAGTAGAAGATGGTGAAGAAGCACACCATGTAGCCCGTGTACCAATTGAAAAGGATGGCGCACGCGCACGACGCGAACAGGGTCGCGCATCCGCGTCCGCGCACCAGGCGGTACACGCCCAGGCAGGCGAGCGGCGCCATGATCACGCCGTCGATCCACATGATATTGCTCGAATACCCGGTGACATACGAGGTGAGCGAGTAGGCGATCGCGCCGACCACTGCGAGCACCTGCGTTGCGCAAGACCCTTTGGCACCTGCCGCGATAAAGCGACCGCGCAGGAACACGAGGCAGGTCACGGCGGCAAGCGGAATCTTCACAAGGAAGAGTAAGCTGAAGAAGTAGGGCACCTGCGAAGGGTCGCAGAAGGCGACGAGCGCGTTTAAAGGGCTCGACAGGTAATAGGTATATTGCGCGTAGGTTCCGCACCCCATGCCCGCGTCGGCGGAATACAAAAGCGACGCGTCGCCGTTGATTACGTTGGAGAGCCATCCGAAGAACTGCGCGTACTGGACGGGCATGTCGTACATCATGACCGAGACGTCCCCGAAGGGGTAGATGCCGTTCGATGCGAACGCGAAGAGAATCACGAAAAAGGGCACGACGAAGGAGAGGGCGTATGCTGCGATCGCGCTTTTCGTCGCAGCGGGCTTCGCGCTCGGTGCCTGCGGGGTGCGCCTCTCGGGGCGCTCCTCGGGCTTCGCGTGAGATCCTGCGGCGGCGGAAAGCGCCTCGCCCGCCCTCGATGCTGAATCTGCTATGTCTCGTTTCCAGACTGCCATTTTTTCTGAAAGCCATCCTAGCGCCTGCGAGGAGAAAACGGGCTTTCAGTCGAAGGTTCGTGGCATAAATCCAAAAGCTTACCCAAAGATTGCATATAGTAGTGTGAGGAAGCCCCCGATGCCGCAGTTTTGCCTCGATTGTCGCCGCCTTTCGAACAAGCGCGCTCGGGGTGGGGCTCCCGTCGTTTGGGAAAGGTTGACTCGAGCCCGCGCCCCTCGGCCGCGCGCACCGCCCCCTCGTGTTGCCCCGCGCGCCGCTACGCGTCCCGCCCTCCGCCGCGCGCACCATCGAGAAGCAACTTTTTTCGACCTCGTTCCCCCAGCTTAAAGGCTAAAAGAACAAAAAACTTCCACAGCTTGTAAAAATTTTTCTTGACGCGGCACGCTCCCCATAGTATCTTTTTCGATTGCAACTTTTTTGGGAAATGAGTGCGTGCGTGAAGGAGGAAAAGCCTCGTGGCCAAAGCAAAAACTAGCGCTCCCACCAGCCTTTATAGGAATCGCAGAAGCTTCGCGAAGATTCCGGACGTAATGGACGTCCCCAATCTTATCGCAATCCAGACGGACAGCTTCAAGTGGTTCAAGGAAGAAGGCCTCCAGCAAGCTTTCCAGGACATCGCTCCTATCGAGAACAGCACGAAAGACATGTGCGTGGAGTTCGGCAAGCATGAGTTCGGCGAGCCGAAGTACACCGTCGATGAGTGCAAGGAGAAGGACGTCTCGTATCAGGCGCCCCTGTTCGTGGAAATCCGTTTCATCAACCGTGAGACGGGCGAAATCAAGGAACAGAACGTGTTCATGGGCGACTTCCCGCTCATGACGAACCGCGGTACCTTCATCATCAACGGTACCGAGCGCGTCGTTGTCTCCCAGCTCGTTCGCTCCCCGGGCGTGTACTTCTCATCCGAGCGTGACAAGACGTCGGACAAGACCATCTACAACGCGAAGGTCATTCCGAGCCGCGGCGCATGGCTCGAGTTCGAGACCGACAAGCGCGACATCCTCTCCGTGCGCATCGACCGCAAGCGCAAGCAGCCGGCCACGCTGCTCGTCCGTGCCCTCGGCCTTGCCGAGACGCGCGAGGAGATCATCGAGCTTCTCGGCTCCGACGACATGGTGCTGCGCACCCTCGATCGCGACCCGGCAACCACCAAGGAAGAGTCCCTCATCGAGCTGTACAAGCGCTTCCGTCCGGGCGAGCCGCCCACGATCGATTCCGCGCGTACGCTGCTCGAGGGCCTGTTCTTCAACCCGCAGCGTTACGACCTCGCGAAAGTCGGCCGCTACAAGATCAACAAGAAGCTCGGCTTCGACGCCGACAACGACGCCTCGACCCTGACCGACGAGGACATCACCGCCACGATGAAATACATCATCGCGCTGCATGCCGGTGAGGAAGGCGCGAGCGTCGACGACATCGACCACTTCGGCAACCGCCGCATCCGCACGGTCGGCGAGCTCATCCAGAACCAGTTCCGCATCGGCCTCTCCCGTATGGAGCGCGTCGTGCGCGAGCGCATGAGCATGCAGGAGCCTGACGAAATCACCCCGCAGTCGCTCGTGAACATCCGCCCGATCGTGGCTGCCATCAAGGAGTTCTTCGGAAGCTCCCAGCTCTCGCAGTTCATGGACCAGGCGAACCTCGCCGCAGGCATCACGCACAAGCGCCGTCTGTCCGCACTCGGCCCGGGCGGTCTGTCCCGCGAGCGCGCAGGCTTCGAAGTCCGCGACGTCCACAACTCCCACTACGGCCGCATGTGCCCGATCGAGACGCCTGAAGGCCCGAACATCGGCCTTATCGGCTCGCTCGCGACGTTCGGCCGCATCAACCCCTACGGCTTCATCGAGACGCCCTACCGTCGCGTGGTCGACGGCAAGGTGACCGACGACATCGACTACCTCACGGCCGACGAGGAGGAGAACTACACGATCGCCCAGGCGAACGAGACGTTCAACCTCGAGACCCGCGAGTTCGGCACCACCGACGCCGACGGCGTGTTCCACAAGGCGACGCGCGTTCTCTGCCGTACCAAGGACGCTTCCGGCGTGTTCGGCGAGCCTGAAGAGGTGCTGCCCGAGCAGGTTACCTACATGGACGTTTCCCCGCGTCAGATGACGTCGGTCGCAACGTCGCTCATCCCGTTCCTCGAGCACGACGACGCGAACCGCGCCCTCATGGGCTCGAACATGCAGCGTCAGGCTGTGCCGCTGCTCAAGCCGCACGCCCCGCTCGTCGGCACGGGCATGGAGCACCGCATCGCGGTCGACTCCGGCGAGATTTTGGTCGCCCAGAACCCGGGCGTGGTCGACTACGTCGATGGCCAGACGATCATCGTGCTCAACAATGACGGCGAATACGATGAGTACCTGGTCCCCAAGTTCCAGCGCTCCAACCAGTCCGGTTGCATCAACCATCGCCCGATCGTCCGCAAGGGCGACGAGGTCCATGCCGGCGACGTGCTCGCCGATGGCCCGTCCTGCGACGGTGGCGAGCTGGCACTCGGCCAGAACCTCATGGTCGCCTACATGCCGTGGGAAGGCTACAACTACGAGGACGCTATCATCGTGTCCGAGCGCGTGGTTGCTGAAGATCTGCTCACGTCCATCCACATCTCCGAATACGAGGTCGACGCGCGCGACACGAAGCTCGGCCCCGAGGAAATCACCCGCGAGATTCCGAACATGTCCGACGACATGACGGCTGATCTCGACGCTGACGGCATCATCCGCATTGGCGCCGAGGTGTTCCCGGGCGACGTGCTCGTGGGCAAGGTCACCCCGAAGGGCGAGACCGAGCTCACCGCTGAAGAGCGCCTTCTGCGCGCCATCTTCGGCGAGAAGGCCCGCGAGGTGCGCGACACGTCGCTCAAGGTGCCCCATGGCTCCGGCGGCCGCGTGATCGGCATCCACCGCTTCAGCCGCGCGGCAGGCGACGAGCTTGCCCCCGGCGTGAACGAGCTTATCCGCATCTTCGTGGCTCAGAAGCGTAAGGTCCAGCAGGGCGACAAGCTTTCCGGCCGCCACGGCAACAAGGGTGTCATCTCCCGCGTGCTTCCGGTGGAGGACATGCCTTATCTCGCCGACGGCACCCCGATCGACGTCATGCTTAACCCCCTCGGCGTTCCTTCCCGTATGAACGTTGGCCAGCTGCTCGAGAACCATCTCGGCTGGGCCGCCAAGTGGGGCTGGTCTGACGAGGACACCGATAAGCCGGTTGCCGGCCCGCAGTTCGTGGCGACGCCTGTCTTCGACGGTGCGACCGAGGAGGAAATCTCCGACGCCATCGAGCATGCGAACAGGAACCTCATCAACATCAACCATGCCAAGTACGGTGAACTGGCGCGCGACGAGTTCGTCCCGCAGCTGTCCCGCACCGGCAAGACCTGGCTCTACGACGGCCGCACGGGCGAGAAGTTCCGCGAGCCGATCACGGTCGGCCAGACCTACATCCTGAAGCTGGGCCACATGGTCGACGACAAGATTCACGCCCGCTCGACCGGCCCCTACAGCCTCATCACCCAGCAGCCTCTCGGCGGCAAGGCCCAGTTCGGCGGCCAGCGCTTCGGCGAGATGGAAGTGTGGGCGCTCTACGCGTACGGCGCTTCCAACGTGCTGCAGGAAATCTTGACCGTGAAGTCCGACGACACCGCCGGCCGCGTGAAGTCTTACGAGGCCATCGTCAAGGGCGAGAACATCCCGCCCGCGGAGGTGCCGGAGAGCTTCAAGGTTCTCGTGAAGGAAATGAAGTCGCTGTGCTTGAACGTCGAGCTCGAGGGCCACGACATGCAGCCGATCAGCGAGGACGAAGGCGTCGTCGAGAAGAAGGACGACGATTCGGATCAGGCGCTGTTCGACGCGATTGCCGCGGACGCGAAGCTTTCTGAGGAAGAGTCTGACAAGGCTCTCGATGACATCGCAGCTGAACTGGGAGAATTGATGGGCGATTCATCTAATGACGATACGACCAACGACCTTATCGGTGGAGAGGAGTAAGAGATGACCGAATTCGACGTGAACAACTTCGACGCGCTTCGCATCTCCCTCGCGAGCGCCGACGATATCCGCAGCTGGTCGCACGGCGAGGTCAAGAAGCCCGAGACCATCAACTACCGCACGCTCAAGCCTGAAAAGGACGGCCTGTACTGCGAGAAGATCTTCGGTCCTACCAAGGACTGGGAGTGCGCCTGCGGCAAGTACAAGCGCGTTCGCTTCAAGGGCATCGTCTGCGAGCGCTGCGGCGTCGAAGTGACCCGCAGCAAGGTTCGCCGCGAGCGCATGGGCCATATCGAGCTCGCTGCGCCCGTGTCCCATATCTGGTACTTCAAGGGCAGCCCGAGCCGTCTTGGCTACCTGCTCGACATCCCGCCGAAAGAGCTGGAGAAGGTGCTGTATTTCGCCAGCTCCATCATCACTTCGGTTGACAAGGAAGGCCGCGACGAGGACGCTGACGAGCTCCGCGACGAGCTTGCCGCCGACCTCGAGGAGCTCGACGCCGAGCGCGACCGCCTCATCGAGGCGACGCGCCGCCTGGGCACCGACTACGTGCCGGAAGATGACGACTTCATTGACGAGATCGACGAGGACGAGCGCCTGACCCCCGAAGAGGTCGAGGCCGAGATCGCCGATATCCACGAGGAGTTCATCGAGCGCAAGCAGCTGCGTCAGGACGCCTTCGAGGCCTTCATGAAGATCGAGCCCAAGCAGCTCGTTCCCGAAGAGGCGCTCTATCGCGAGATGCGCATGAACTACAAGAACTACTTCACCGGCGGCATGGGTGCCGAGGCGGTGCGCGACCTGCTCGACGCGATGGATCTCGAAGAGGCCGCCGAAGAGCTGCGCGACACCATCGCCAACGGCAAGGGCCAGAAGCGTGCGAAGGCGATCAAGCGTCTGAAGGTCGTCGACGCGTTCCTGAAGTCCGACAACAAGCCCTCCGACATGATCTTGGACGTCATCCCGGTCATCCCGCCCGACCTGCGCCCGATGGTGCAGCTCGACGGCGGCCGCTTCGCGACATCCGACTTGAACGATCTCTACCGTCGCGTGATCAACCGCAACAACCGCTTGAAGCGCCTGCTCGACCTCGGCGCTCCCGAGATCATCGTGAACAACGAGAAGCGCATGCTCCAGGAAGCGGTCGACAGCCTCTTCGACAACGGTCGCCGCGGCCGCCCCGTCACGGGCCCGGGCAACCGTCCGCTGAAGTCGCTCTCCGACATGCTCAAGGGCAAGCAGGGCCGCTTCCGCCAGAACCTGCTCGGCAAGCGCGTCGACTACTCCGGCCGTTCGGTTATCGTCGTCGGCCCGTCGCTCAAGCTGCATCAGTGCGGCCTGCCGCAGCAGATGGCCCTCGAGCTGTTCAAGCCCTTCGTCATGAAGCGCCTGGTCGAGCTCGAATACGCCGCCAACATCAAGGCTGCGAAGCGTGCCGTCGATCGTGGTGCGAGCTACGTGTGGGACGTTCTCGAGGAAGTCATCGTCGAACATCCCGTGCTTTTGAACCGCGCACCTACCCTGCACCGTCTGGGCATCCAGGCGTTCGAGCCGGTGCTCGTCGAAGGCAAGGCCATCAAACTCCATCCGCTCGTCTGCACGGCGTTCAACGCTGACTTCGACGGTGACCAGATGGCTGTGCACGTTCCTCTGGGAGCCGAGGCCCAGGCCGAGGCGCGCGTGCTCATGCTTTCCGCCAACAATATCAAATCCCCTGCTCATGGTCGTCCCCTGACCGTGCCGACGCAGGACATGATCATCGGCGTGTACTACCTGACCGCCGCTCGCGATAACTTCCCGGGCGAGGGTCGCGCGTTCGTGAACTTCGCGGACGCCGTGAACGCGCACGACGCTCATGCCGACGTCGACCTGCAGGCCAAGATCTGGGTTCGCCTTCCGAAGGACACCCAGGTTGCCACCGCGTTCCACACCTATGAGGAGCACAAGGCTGGCACGCGCCTCGAGACGACCATCGGCCGCATCATCTTCAACAACGTCTTCCCGGACGACTACCCGTTCATGAACTACCAGATGAACAAGAAGGAAATCGGCCGCTTGGTTGAGGATGTGTGCAACCGCTACGACCTCGCCGACGTGCCGCCGATTCTCGACGGTCTGAAGGAGACGGGCTTCCATTACGCCACGCTCGCGGGCATTACCGTTTCGGTGTACGACGCGACGGTGCCGCCCAACAAGAAGGAGATTCTCGACGATGCCGAGGCCAAGGTCGACGCCATCGACGAGGATTACGAGATGGGTCTCATGAGCCCCGAAGAGCGTCACAAGCAGGTCGTCGACATCTGGACCGATGCGAACGAGAAGGTCGGCGACGCGATGTCGGCCAACTTCGACCACTACAACCCCATCTACATGATGGCTGACTCCGGTGCTCGTGGTAACATCAAGCAGATTCGCCAGCTCGCAGGCATGCGCGGCCTCATGGCCGACACGAAGGGCCAGACGATCGACATTCCGGTTAAGTCGAACTTCCGCGAGGGCCTGTCGGTGTTGGAGTACTTCATCTCCACGCACGGCACTCGAAAGGGCATGGCCGACACGGCGCTTCGTACCGCTGACTCCGGTTACCTTACGCGTCGTCTCGTCGACGTCGCGCAGGAAGTTATCGTCCGCGAGATCGACTGCGGCACCGCCGAGGGCGTGCCCTACCCGCTGTACAACGAGAAGGGCGAGCTCGACGAGAACCTCATCGGCCGTTGCCTGCTCGAGTCCGCTGTGGGTACCGACGGCACGGTGGTCCTCGAGGGCGACAACTACATCTCTTCTATGGACCAGCTGGCCGAGATGGCGGCTGCGGGTATCGAGGAAGTGACCATCCGCACGGTCATGACCTGCCATGCCGAGCACGGTGTATGCCAGAAGTGCTACGGCTGGGACCTCGCGACGGCGCGCCCGGTCAACATCGGCACGGCAGTCGGCATCATCGCAGCTCAGTCCATCGGCGAGCCGGGCACGCAGCTTACAATGCGTACCTTCCACGCCGGTGGCGTCGCGGGCGAGGACATCACGCAGGGCCTCCCGCGTGTTCAGGAACTTTTCGAGGCGCGCAAGCCGAAGGGCCAGGCCGTCCTCGCCGAGATCTCCGGCACGCTGCAGGTTTCCGGTGACAAGTCGTCCAAGACGCTCACAATCCACGACCAGGAAGGCAACTACCGCGAGTACGTCGTTTCCGCTCGTGCGACGCTGTTCCCCGGCGTGGAAGACGGCGGCGAGGTCAAGGTTGGCCAGCAGCTCACCAAGGGTTCGGTGAACCCGCACGACTTGCTGCGCCTGACCGACCCCAACACGACGCTTCGCTACATCGTTGCCCAGGTCCAGGGCGTGTACGTGTCCCAGGGCGTAGACATCAACGACAAGCACATCGAGGTCATCGCGCGTCAGATGCTGCGCAAGGTGGCTGTGCTCGACGCGGGCGATTCCGAGTTCCTCCCGGGCCGTCAGGTCAACCGCTACGAGTTCGAGAACGAGGCGAACGCTCTGATCGC
Source organism: uncultured Ellagibacter sp. (assembly GCF_934636505.1). Classification (GTDB taxonomy): domain Bacteria; phylum Actinomycetota; class Coriobacteriia; order Coriobacteriales; family Eggerthellaceae; genus Ellagibacter. The sequence goes on along the minus strand of NZ_CAKUAL010000017.1, from coordinate 20,868 downwards.
CGAGGGCAAGAACCCGCCGGTCGGCCAGCCGCTGCTTTTGGGTATCACCAAGGCTTCGCTCGCCACCGACTCGTTCCTGTCGGCTGCATCGTTCCAGGAGACCACCAAGGTTCTCACCGATGCCGCCATTGAGGGCAAGACCGACCACTTGGTCGGCCTGAAGGAGAATGTTATCATCGGCAAGCCGATTCCCGCTGGTACCGGTCTTAAGCGCTACCGCGAGGTGGGCCTTACCTACAAGGGCCGCCCGACGGGCAAGGTTATCGGCGATACGCTGCCGGACACCGCTCCCGACGCGCTGCGCGAGGTGGAAGAGCTTCTGCCGCAGCCGCAGGATTGGTCGCTCGACGGCGATGGCTACCTCAACTCCATGGGGTCGAGCTACGGCAACTACTACTCGGGCCTGTCGCTCGGGCATCGCGGTCCGCAGCTTTCCGACGAGGATGCGCGCCTGTACATCTTCGACGACCTGGGCGTTTCGCAGCGTTGGGCCAACAAGTTCAGCGAGGCGGGCATCGAAACGGTCGCCGATTTGGTGGGCCATACCGAGGAGGATCTCCTTCGCATCGAGGGCATCGGCGTGAAGGCGATCGAGGAGCTCAAGGAGGGCCTGAAGGAGCACGACCTGCTCTATGTCATAGAGGATGACCTTTCGGCATCCTCCGACGACATGAGCCAGCTGCTCGATATGGTCTTCAGCCCCGACGACAACATCCTCATCGGCGGCGACGAGCCGGCAACGTTCAACACGGAAGGCGAGGACATGCTCGGCGAGGCGCTGCCTCCGCGCAGCTACCATCGCAACCTCGAGGAGCTCGACGAGCTGCTCGGGTCGGTCGGCAACTTCGGCTTCAGCTTGAAGCACGCCGATGACGAGGAAGATTCCGACGATTCCGACGAGGACGAGGAATAATCACTCCGCCGCCCCCACGGGCGGCGGATCCGCTTGACGCTGTGAGGCCCTGAGGCACTCAGCTTTGCCCCTGCGCATCGCGGCGCGTACCTTCCAAGTACGCAAGCGTGCGCACGGGCGATCCTGGGTACCTCGGGGCCTCTCGTCATTTTCCCGTGCAGGACAAGGAAGCCTCGCGGACGAGGGGATTGTCTCCCTCGCAATCCGCATGGGGCGCCAGGTCAAGGAAAGGCGCATATGTCTGAGAAAACGTATGTCCCCGAAGGCGAGGTTGCCCCGTCTTCGCAGATTGCAGCCACAATCGAGGCGCTTGCTGCGACGATTCGCGCGCGCCGAGATGCGGGCGAGGAAAGCTACACCCATCAGCTTCTCTATGGGCTGGCCGACAAGCCGCTCAAGAAGGTGATGGAAGAGGCTGGGGAAGTGGGGCTCGCCGCCAAGGACGTCGAGTCCGAGCTCGTGATGTTGCGGGCTATGGAGCACCACGCGCACGGCCATGAAGCGCTGGTCGCTGCCGCGGGCGAGCGCGTTGATGCGTGCACCGACCACCTGCGCTATGAGGCGGCCGACGTAGTGTATCATCTTCTTGTTGTGCTCGAGCGCTATGGCATCGACTTGGATGAGTTTGCCGCCGAGCTCAACGAGCGCATGACCGACGAAGAGCGACCTTCGGGGGCGGTTCGCCTCAAGCAAGGCCACGTTAAAAGGGGTAAGTAGCCTATGGCACGTCTATTTGGAACCGACGGTGTCCGCGGAGTCGCGAACACCGAGCTCACCTGCGAGCTTGCCTATCGCTTGGGACAGGCTGCGGCTGTGTTCCTCGGCAAGAACATCGTGGTCGGCAAGGACACCCGCCTGTCGGGCGACATGCTGGAATCGGCGCTTGCCGCCGGCATCATGAGCGCGGGAGGGACCGAGCTTTCGGTGGGGATTATCCCCACGCCTGCGGTTGCGCTGCTCGTGCGCGAGCTGCACGCCGACGGCGGCGCGGTGATTTCCGCTTCGCATAACCCGCCGGAGTACAACGGCATCAAGCTTTTCGACGCCGAGGGCTACAAGCTCCCCGACGAGGTGGAAGACAAGATCGAGGAGTTCATCAAGCAGGGCGGCCTTGAGGGTGCTGCTGCTCGAGCCGAGGAGGATGCGGAAAGCGAGGACGCCGCCGCGATGCTTCCTGGCGACGAGGTGGGCGTTGCCCTTCCCGTTGACGAGGCCTGCGAGATCTACATCGAGCATGCGGTTCAGAGCGTGCGCGCGCAGGGCATCGACTTCTCGGGCATGCGCATCGCGCTCGACACGGGGCACGGCGCCTCGTCGCTCACGAGCGCTGAGGCCTTCCGCCGCTTGGGTGCGGAGGTCATCGCGATCAACGAGGACTTCGACGGCACCGACATCAACGTGAACTGCGGTTCCACCCATCTCGAACCGCTTGCCCAGCTCATGCGCGAAAGCGGTGCGGACGTCGGCGTGGCGCACGACGGCGATGCCGACCGCGTGATGCTCATGACGCCCGACGGCACCGAGATCGATGGCGACATGGTCGAGGCCGTGTGCGCGCTCGACATGAAGCGCCGCGGGTGCCTGCCCGAGGACACCGTCGTGTCCACCGTGATGTGCAACCTCGGGTTCGTCCACGCGATGCGCGACAACGGCATCACTGTCGTCCAGACGAAGGTGGGCGACCGCTATGTTCTCGAGGAGATGCGCGCGAAGGGCTACGCCATCGGCGGCGAGCAATCTGGCCACATGATTCTGCTCGAGCACAACTCCACGGGCGACGGCCTTATGACGGCTTGCCAGTTTCTCGCGGCGGTGAAGCGCGCGGGCACGCCGGTGGCCGACATCGTTTCCATCATGAAGAAGTTCCCGCAGACGCTTATCAACGTGCGGGTGCGCGACAAGCATGCGGTTGAAGGCAACGAAGCTATCGCCGCTGCCGTCGCGAAGGCCGAGGAAGCGCTTGGCGATTCGGGCCGCGTGCTGCTGCGCCCGAGCGGCACGGAGCCTGTGGTCCGTGTGATGGTCGAGGCGGAGGACGCGGACGCCGCGAAGGCCCACGCCGAGGCGATTGCCGCTGTTGTTGAGGCCGAAATCTAGAAGATATCGCATATCGCCCCTGTTCATCGGGGGCGATTTCTTTCCTGGTGCGCGAGGTGAGGGAGACCCATGGCATACGAGATCATAGTCGCGAAGTTCACCCCCGACGAGCCGGATGAGCGCATCGATGCCGTGCTGCCCGACGGTGTTGTCGGCGTCGGGGCGAAGGCGTTTCGCTTCAAGGGCGAGGTGCGTTCCTTGCGCGCCCCCCAAAGCCTCATCGAGGTGGGGGATGCCGCTTTCGATGGCTGCCGCAATCTCGTGCAGGTCGACTTTCCAGGCGATGTCACCATGGTGGGCAAGCGCGCCTTCCAACACTGCACCTCGCTGCGAGAGATAACGTTCGCCGACACGCTCGGCTGCATCGACGACGCCACGTTCCAAGGCGCGACTTCGCTTTCCCGCGTCGTGGCGCCCGGGGTGACCGAAATCAACCGCTACGCCTTCCAGCGTTGCACCTCGCTTGTCGATGTGCAATTTGGAGCCTTGGAGACGATCGGGCGCCGTGCGTTCGCGAGCTGCACCGAACTCGAGCGGATTGAGCTGCCCAGCACGTTGAAGGTGATCGGGGAGGAGGCCTTCTCGGGATGTCAAGCACTTCGCGAGGTTATGATCCCCGAGAGTGTGGAGGAGATCGAGCCGCGGGCGTTTCGCGGATGCACCAGCCTCGATGCGGCCTCGATTCCCGAGAGCATCGTGCAGCGTTTTCCCGAGTCGTTCACGCAGGAGGTGGCGGCAAGGGCGGGCGTCGTGCTGAAGACCGAGCGTACGCGGCTTTCGGCGGCGTTTCAGGAAGCGCACGAGGCGGATCGGGCGGAGCTCATGGCCGATGGCAAGCGTCTGTGCGCCGAAGAGGACGAGCTGCGCAAGCAGCTCGCTGGCCTGGGCATGTTTGCGCGTGCGGAGAAGGATCGGATCCAGGCGCGGCTCGACGAGCTGGAAGGCCAGCTTGCGGAGGTGCGCGATTTGATTGACGCGCTCGACAACCCGACCGACGAGGAGCTGCTTGCGATGCTGTAGCGTATGGGGTGCTACTGGGCATGTGCGCGGCTTGCGTACGGCGTGCGGGTTGCGCGGGGCGCGCGCAACCGCAGGAAGAGCGCGCGGTTGCGGGTAAGCGTACGAGCCGTGCGTGGCGTGCGGCTTGCTTGCGGCGTGCGGGTTGCGCGAGGCGCACGGAATCGCGAAGGAAGCATGCCCTGCATGGGAATCGTACGCCGTATCCTGCGAGCAAGGAAAAAGCCAGGGGCGATGTGAAGTCGCACCCTGGCTTTTCTTGTTCTTGCGGAAAGGCTCGGTTGCCTTTCCCCTTGGAGAGTCCTGGCAGGCCTCTTCCTCTGGACGTTCTGCCCCCTCTTTTTTGGGAATCGCTTTCGTTATTTCTTCCTGTTGGAGATGCGAATGGCCGCGGCGAGTGCGCGCACGAGCAGGCTTGGCTTGTGCGGCGGTTGCTCGATGTGGGGCAAGATCGCCGTGGTCGTCACTTCCTCGGCGGGCTCGATGACATCGGGCTCGAGCGCTGGCTCGCTGGTGCCGGTCGCGTCAGCGGAAGGGGAGCCACTAGCCGCGTCAGCGGGAGCGGCACTGTTCGTTGCGCTCATCGCCTCTGGAGGAACTGTGGCAGCCTCCGAGGTCGCGGGAGTCGCCGCGCCTGCGGGGGCCGCAGCCGCTGCCGCGGGGGCCGTCGCCGTCACGGGAGTCGCAGGCTCGGCAGCTGCGACCACCTCGCGCTTCTCTACCTCGCGCTTCTCAACCTCGCGCTCGACTTCCACCTCGGTGCTCATGCGCGCCTTAAGTCGCGCCTCGTCCATGAAATGCACCTGCGAGTCGAAGCGAATCGTCTTGCCCTCGGGGCTCACCTGCGCGAAGAACCCAAGCGGCGTGTAGCGACGGTTGGGAAGCAGCTCGCGCAGTTTCGCCGTGTCGGAAAGCGAGACATCGATGTAGGACAGAATGCGGTCGCGCAGCTTCTCGTCGAGCACGGGCCAGGCGATTTCCACACGTTTGTCCATGTTGCGCGTCATGAGGTCGGCGCTCGCCAGGTATATTTTCGTGTTCGTGCGCGGTCCGAAGCCGTAGATGCGGCTATGCTCGAGCATGCGCCCTACAATGGACACGACGCGCACGTTCTCGGTGTAGCCTTCCACGCCTGGGACCAGGCACGATATGCCGCGAACGAGCATGACGGTCTTCACGCCCGCCTGCGATGCCTCCGCGATTTTGTCGATGATCTCCTTGTCGGTGACCGAGTTCGTTTTGAAAAACAGCCCGCACGGCTCGCCTCGCCGCGCAAGCTCGATCTGGTGGTCGATGTTCTTCAGGATGAGCGGTTTCACCTGCAAGGGCGCTACCCACAGCACATCGTAGTTGTCCGACACGTTCTCAAGCGCCATGTTGCGGAAGAACTCCGTCGCATCGCGGCCGATCGTGGGGCTCGTCGTGATGAGCGACAAGTCGGTGTAGAGCTTGGCCGTCTTCTCGTTGTAATTGCCCGTGCCGAGCTGCGTGATGTGCTGGATACCGTCGTCGGTCTGGCGGGTGATGCAGCAGATCTTGCTGTGCACCTTATAATCGCGGAAGCCGTAGATGACGTTGCATCCGGCCTGCTCGAAGCGCTGCGACCATTCGATATTGTTGCTCTCGTCGAAGCGGGCGCGCAGCTCGAACAGTGCGGTGACCTCCTTGCCGTTCTCGGCGGCGTCGATGAGCGCCTCGGCGAGGTGCGACTGGCTGGCCAGGCGGTAGAGCGTGATCTTGATCGAGATGACGCGCGGGTCGCGCGACGCCTCGCGCAGAAGCTGCACGAACGGGTCCATGCTCTCGTAAGGGTAGGAAAGCAGCACGTCGCCGCCTGCCGTCACCTGGTCCATGATGGGACGTTTGCGGTCGAGGCATGCCGGCCATTGCGGCGTGAACGGCGGATACATAAGCGCTGCGCATTGCTTTTCGGAAAGATGCGATGCCAAACCCCAGGTGAAGCTCAAGTCGAGCGGCACCGACGTCGTGAACATCTGATGCTTCTTCAGGTTCAGGCGATCGAGCAGCAGTGGCTCGAGGGTGTCGGAGAGCTCGCGCTCGCTCTCGAGGCGCACCGGAGCCAGGCGCGCGCGCTTCTTCAAGATGCGCTTCATGTGCTCGCGGTAATCCTCGTCGTTCTCGTCGGTTGACTCCGTTGCGTCGATGTCGGCGTTGCGCGTGACGCAGATGACGTTGGTATGCTTCACGGTGTACATGGAAAATACCTGTTCAGCGACCATTTCCACCACATGCTCAAGCAGGATGAACGAAAAACCATCGCCTGGCAGCTTCACAACGCGCGCGCACTGGCGCGGCAGGGGGATGAGGCCGAGCATGGTTCCCTCGGCGCCGACGTTTTGCGAAAGGGAGGCGTTCTTCGTGGATTCTTTCGCCGGCTTCCCCTTGCTTTTCTTGCCTTTCTTGCCCTTCTTCTTGTGCTCGCTTTTTGCCTGGTCTTGGGCGTTGTCGGCTTCTTCGTCGAGACGCACGACGATGTAGAGCGCGCCGTTTTCCAGATGCGGGAAGGGGTGGCGGGCATTGATGATCTGCGGGGAGAGGAACGGTGTCACGTTGGCTTCGGCGTATTCTGCCAGGTAGGAGCGCTGCTCATCGGTGAGCTCGTCGGGACGAACGTGCGTGACCCCGACCTTGTTCAACAGCAGGCGAACTTGCTCGAAGGTGCGTTCGTAGGCAGGGTAGAGCTCGTGGCAGCGCAGGTAGATAGCGCGAAGCTGCTCGGAGGGCGTCATGTTGGACTTGGAATCGACAATGTGCTTCTTCACGAGCGACAAGTCGGTCAGGCTGCCGACGCGCACCATGAAGAATTCCTGCAGGTTGCTCCAGAAGATGGAGATGAAGTTCAGACGCTGCAGAAGAGGGACCGACTCGTCGGCGCCCTGCTCGAGTACGCGCTCGTTGAAGTCGAGCCATGACAGCTCGCGGTTCTGCAGATAGGGTGCAGGGTTGCCTGCTGCGGGAATGACCTGGTCAGATGAAGTGGGATTGTCGTTGGCCATGCAGAGAGCCTCCTTGATGTGCATGATGACGCGTTCTTGGCGCTACCTTTCATGATAACGCGCCGTGGAACGATGAGCCGAAAGCGTTACTGAGCCTTTACCCTCGAGCAAGGCGCATTGCCAAGCATGCGCTCGATGAGATAGCCTTCGCGCACGCCGCGCTTGCATATTTCCAGCTTGCGGGCATCGAGCTTTTGCATGAGCGTGCTGAGGATGACGCAACCGGGCCCGACCGTGTGGATGCGCTCGGGAACGGCACGCGCTGCAAGGTGGGCGAATTTCGACGGGTTGTTCTCCAGAAGATCGAGCAGTGCATCGAAGTGCTCGGGCGTGAGGGTTTTCGGCCGGCAGGACTCGCCGGTCATCTGGGCGTAGAGCTTTGCGGCGGCACGAGCGCTTCCTCCGACGCCATAGAGCGCCTCTGCACGGTACTTCTTGAGGTCAACAGGTGTTTTTGCAACTTGATCGAGGAACGCGCTCTCGATTGCGCCGACCTCGTCTGCCCGGGGCATGACGAACTCCACGTATCCCGCGTAGGAGGAGAGCGATCCTTGCCCGATGCTCACGTCGTCGAAGTCGCGCCCTTCCTCGACGCGGATGAGTTCGGTTGACCCGCCGCCCAAATCGACCACGGTGCCCTTCTCGATCGCGCGATCGCATGAGGCTCCCGTGAAGCTGAGATGCGCCTCGTCGCGGGCGGAAAGCAGGTTCACGGAAGCTCCTATGGCCTCTTCGATTGCGCGGATGGCCTTGCGGGAGTTCGTGCAGTTGCGCAGCACGGCGGTTGCGAAGATGTCGGTGCGCACACAGTTGAAGTAGCGCGCTCGTTTCAGGTGCCCGGAGAGCACGTCGACAGCACGGGCGATGCCCTCCTGGGTGAATTCGCCCGCTTCGACATAGGCCGAAAGCCCCGCCATTACCTTGTCGTTGATGATGCTTCGGAAGTCCTTGCAGGTGATGGGCTTCTTTTTGCTTATGCCATCCTTCACGTCGAAGATGACGAGGCGCACCGAGTTCGACCCCAGGTCGATTACGCCGTAGTTTGCCATAGTGCTTTCCATTTCCCGTTAAGCTCGTTTCTTCCATCCTAACGTAGCGTCTCGGGCAATGGGGAAATCTTTACGCGTCCTTTACGCTCGCTCTGATTAGACTCCGTATTCGGGGCGGGCCAATGGTTGGTTCGCGCGAGTGGCGTATCGGCCGTCTGCCCCGCAAGGTCGAAGTGAGCTGTGACACCATGCGGTGATTGTGGGAAAATACGCAGCGAGAAAAGATAACGATGCATGTTTAGAGGTAGATTTCCATGTCAGCTCAGTTCAACATTCGCCGTGCGTCTAGTCGCATGGTATCGGTGCTCCAGCGTGAACTTGACCTGCCCCGTTTCGTCGCGGCAACGCTTGTCGGCCGCGGAATCGACACCCCGAAGGCGGCCCGCGCGTTCCTGTTTCCCTCGTTCAAGCACGATTGGCTCGACCCCTACCTGATTCCTGGGCTCGGCGATGCCGTCGACGCGCTCGAGGACGCCGTGCGGAAGGGTCGCCGCATCCTCGTGTTCGGAGACTTCGACTTGGACGGCATATCCGCGACGACGGTGCTCACCCGTGGCCTGCTCGAACTCGGCGCCGACGCGGTGCCCTTCATCCCGAAGCGCTTCGAGGAGGGTTACGGCATCACGGCCGCCGCGCTTGAGCGCGTGAAGACCTACGGCCCCGATTTTCTCGTGACGGTCGACTGCGGTATCGCCTGCAAGGCCGAAGTGAAGCTCGTGCAGGCGGCCGGAATCGACGTCGCGATCACTGACCACCACGAGCCCACGGATCTGGTTCCCGAGGGCGTGCCCGTCGCCGACCCGAAGATCGACGCCAAGTGCCCAAGCTGCGTGCTCGCCGGTGCGGGCGTGGCGCTGAAGCTCGTGCAGGCGCTCGGTGCTCGCTTCGGCAAGCCCTACCTTTGGCGCGATTTCGTCGACTTCGCGACGCTCGGCACGGTGGCCGACCTCATGCCGATGCTTGGCGAGAACCGCCCGCTCGTGATCGAGGGCATCAAGATGATGAACAAGGCGCCGCGTCCGTGCATCGCCGCGCTGCTCGAAACCTCGGGGGCGGTTGGCAAGCCCCTCACCAGCACGAACCTCAGCTTCTCGCTCATTCCGCGCCTCAACGCCGCAGGGCGCATGGGCAACGCCGACCTGGCGCTCAACCTGCTCATGTCCGACGACTTCGACGAGGCGTACCGCTTGGCAACCGAGCTCGAAGGGCTCAACGACCAGCGCCGCGCGATCGAGGCGGAGCTCTCCGAAATCGCGAAGGTCCAGGCCGCGGAAATCTACCACGGCCAGCGCGCGCTTGTCGTTGCGGGCGAGGGGTGGCATGAGGGCGTGAAGGGCATCGTGGCAAGCCGCCTGGTCGGCATCTACGGCGTGCCGTGCATCCTTTTGACCATCGACGGCGACGAGGCGCGCGGCTCAGGCCGAAGCGTGGGGCGCGTGAACCTGTTCGCCGCGGTCGAATCGGCGTCTGACCTGCTTGTTCGCTTCGGTGGACACGAGGCGGCGGTGGGCATCACGCTCAAGACCAAGGACATCCCCGCGTTTTCGAAGGCGCTTTGCGACTACCTTGACAAGCTGCCCGAGGACGACTTCCACCCGCTCATCGAGATCGACACGTGCATCAACCTCGACGAGCTCACGCTCGAAACGGTGGGCGCGCTGAAGCAGGTCGCCCCCTTCGGCCAGGAGAACCCGACGCCGTGCTTCCTCGCGCGCGACGTGCTGCTCACCCATTGCCGCGCGGTCGGCGCCGAGAAGAACCATTTCTCGTGCACGCTCACGAACGGCCGCACGTCGATTTCGGGCATCATGTTCCACTGCACCGACATCGACATGCTCATGACGACCGACAGCGTGGTGAACGCGGCGTTCCAGGTGGAAATCGACACCTGGCGCGGGCGCAAGTCGGTGAAGGCAATGCTTCAGTCCATCACGCCTGCTCGCACGTGCCCTGCGCTCGAAGCGTGCCTCGAACCGGAGAACCTGTCGTTCGCGGCCGACCTGTACGCCACGAGCGACGCGGAGCTTTGCGAGGACTGCTGCGAGAGCCCCGAGGACATCGAGGCCTACGAGGCGGAGCGCGAGAAGAACCGCGCGCTATGGGAACAGAAGGCGCAAAGCGATCCCGACGCGCTCGAGAACGCGGTGGTGCGGGCGATCATCGGCGACCGCGAGCTGCACAAATCGCAGCGCGTGGTGCTCTCGAGCCTTCGCGCTGGGAACTCCGTGCTCGCCGTCATGGCGACGGGACGCGGCAAGTCGCTCACCTTCCAAGTGCATGCGGCATGTGAGGCGCTCGCGCACCATACGGCGAGCCTGTTCGTCTATCCGCTGCGCGCACTCATCGCTGACCAGGCGTTTCACATCAACGAAGCGCTCGCGCCCTTCGGGATCAACGCGTGCACGCTCACGGGGGAAAGCGCGCCCGACGAGCGCCGTCAAGCCTTCGCGGGCCTGGCGGACGGCTCGGTCGACATCGTGCTCACGACGCCGGAGTTCCTCGTGTGCCATGCCCCCGAGTTCGCGGCTACCGGCCGCATCGGCTTCGTCGTTGTCGACGAGGCTCACCACATCGGTCTTTCGCGCGCGGGCCATCGCCCCGCATATGCGCAGCTCGGAAGCGCTATCGCGCAGATGGGCAACCCGGTTGTGCTCGCGCTTACGGCGACCTCGGACGAGGCTGTCACCAGCGATATCGACCGTGTGCTCCCCGTGGCGGGACATGTGGTGGACGACACCATGCGCACGAACCTCCACGTGGTCGATCAGCGCAACCTGCGCAATCGCGGCGACTACCTGGCGACGCTCGTCGCGCAAGGCGAGAAGAGCGTCATCTACGTGTCCTCGCGCGAGCAGTCGGTGGCACTCGCTCGCAACCTGCGTAAACGCGTGCCACAGATGGCGCCGCTCATCGGCTTCTACAACGCGGGCCTTTCGCGTGCCGAGCGCACGCGCGTCGAAGAGCTGTTCCGTACGGGCGCGATCGCGGTGCTCGTGGCCACGTCGGCGTTCGGCGAGGGCGTGGACATTCCCGACATCCGCAACGTCGTGCTCTTCCAGCTGCCGTACAACGAGATCGAGTTCAACCAGATGAGCGGCCGTGCGGGGCGCGACGGCAAAGACGCGCGCGTGCATCTGCTGTTCGGGCGCTCGGACGTGAAGCACAACGACCGCATCTTGCAGGACATGACGCCCGATCACGATGTGCTTGCCGAGGTGTACCGCACGTTGCGTACGTGGCAGCGCAAGACGCCCGGCGAGTTCTTCGAGATGGCCGATGGCGAACTTGCGCACATCGTGAGCGGCGCGGGCTGCGAGATCACGGCGGCGTCGGCGGCGTGCGGCATCGCGGTCTTCCGCGAGCTGGGGCTTATCGAGACGCATGTGGCCTACGCGTTGGGCGAGGGCGCGCGCATGGTGCGTGTGAAGGAAGGCGCCGGGCGCGTGGAGCTGACCGACAGCGTGCGCTATCGCGAGGGCTTAGGCGAGCGCGACATCTTCAGGGCCTTCTACGAGTGGGTGATCGACTGCGATTGCGCGCGCCTCGAGCAGCGCGTGTCCGGCCCCATCACCCCGCAGATGAAGCCGCTGCATCTGAAGTAAAGGGAACAATCAAAAAGGGAAAACAGCCGTATTACCAGGTGTTTTGCGACTTCCTATCCTGCCGCACATTGACGCTTCGGCATGTCTCCACGTATTATTATGTCAGTCTGAGGACAATGCGATACTCGCACCGAGAACGAAACGTCGGTCGGCCTTGCATAAGGCTGGCAGCTGCCTAAGACAAAGGAGACGCTATGAACATCTCACGGCGCGTTTTCACAACCCTTGCCGCCCTTGCGCTTGCGTGCGGCTTCTCCGGATGCGCGGGGCAGGCTATCGACCAACCTCAACCTGGCAATGATGCCGAAATGCTCGCTCCGTTCTCTATCTCGTTTCTTTTACCAGACGGTAATCCGGCGGCAGACATTAAAGTTGTTTCAGGCTGCCTGGCTCAGCCGACGAACGAGATTGCCGAATTGCATACCACCGACGAGACGGGAACGATAAGGTTCGAGGCGCTTGTTCCGCAGAAGGCGCACTTCTATGTGTTTCCTTTTGAGGGCTTCGACCCGGATTCTGCCGATTCTTTTGACGTTGACCTGCAAGGAGATGGAGGGGATATAACGCTCCGCCTTTCCGAGGACTTCGCCGAGCTGTATAAAGTATCGCGCGAGGTGTGTGGGGGATAGTACGGCGATTTGCCGCGTGCTATCTTCTTGTATTGCGCCACGCAATCACTTCGATTCGAAAATGGCTGAATGATTGTTTTGAAAATGCGGATTGCAACAGGCTTCGATCCGGAGCAAAGAAGACGATGTAGACGCCTGTGTGATACGAAGCCTTGTACTTGCCTTGCACGCCATTAGACAATATAAGACAACGTATATTATTCACATATGATAATAAATGTGATATAAAAGAGGTGGCTCTGCTGTCGATGATAGGAGGTAGATGTAATGAGAAGATCGCTTTGTTTTAGATTGTTGCTCTTATCACTCTCGGTTGCTTTGTTTGTGCCATGCGGTTTTGCGCAGGCCTATACTCTTGGTGATTGCAAAATGAATACTCAAATATGGTACAGAGCCTCATCGGTGTTCACGGACACCACGAGATCGGAAATGAGAAGCTGTATGGCTCAATGGAATGAGTATCTTCCAGAATGGCGAAGGGTTTGCTATAACAGCGATGTTCACTATATGACCTATCGCCCGACAAGTAGAGATGGCAGTAATTTCATCTATAAGCTGCCGGACAGTGATCCGACGAATTTGGCAACAAATTATTATTGGTGGAACGGATCGGGGTACCTGCTCGAGTCCGATATTAACATCAATTACAATCAGCCTTGGGATAATGGCGCTGTTGTTGGCGCGTATGATGTAAGGAGTGTGTTCCTTCATGAAATTGGGCACACGGTTGGCTTGGGACACTCCCTTGTCCGAGAAGCAGTCATGTTCCGTACCTTTCCGACAAATTGGGTTCGAACCACTTTTTCATACGATGACCTAAATGGGCTTGCGGCTCGTTATTAAGGGGTGGATCTTTATGCTTATTCAGGCGAAAACCGAAAAGAAAAAACACAGCGCGCGATTGATTTTCCTGTTTGGCATGGCGATTTGCTTGGCGAGCTTCTCCGGATGCGCGGGGCAGGCTCAGTCAAGTGATTCTTCGGGCGCTTCCTCTTCGAGTGATTCGGAGGCGGCCGAGGCGAATTCTAAGGAAGCTGTGCTGCATGTGAGCGCCCTTAGCGCTGCGTGCAGCTTCGATTCGCTGCGCGACGATTCCGACCTTATCGCCGAAGGCCGCTACCTGGGGAGATCCGACCCCATTCTGGTGATTCCCGTCGTTGGCGGCATCGATGCGGCAATGTATTATACGGATTACTACTTCGAGGTCGACAACGTTTTCAAAGGTGAGGCTCTCACCGACGACGCCGCCGCATCGCGCGGCTCGTCCGTCATCTCCGTTCGCATGAAGGGTGGCGCTGGCGACAGGGTGGCTGTCGTGAACGATGATGCTCCCGAACTTGAGGAAGGGTCGAGCTACCTGCTTTTCCTCTATCGCGTTTTGGACGGCCTCGATGGCAACACTGAAGGGAACCACTACTATTCGTTCGGCGACAAGCTGGGCATATGGGAAAAGGATTCCGCAGGAAACTTCGCGAATGCCGAGGTCGGCAGCGTAAGCGCTGATTCGCTCGCCGTGATGCCCATAAGCGACGCCGCTCCCGCTTCCGAACAGAACCTCGCATCCGAAGACGCGATGATCGACGACGTTCGCGCGCGCTATAACGAGGGTCAAATCGATAAGAAGACGCTCGATGCGTACGAGGAGCTGTATTCGGCGTCGCGCAACGGTTTCGCCACGGTGGGAACCGACGACGACGTGCGCGCGTTCGAAGAGGCGATGGCGGAATCGTCGGCAAGCCAAAGCTCGTAGCGAACGCCCTGCCCGCGCGGGGCACGACCAGTTGTTCTTGCGTCCCCCCTTTACCCTTTGACGAATCGAGTAGAATGAAATCACTACGATTAAGTTTCAAGGGAAAGGAGGACTGACATGAGCCCCAACGGCCGCAACGGCGGCGATGACGAGATAATGCTCGGCGAGTCGCTCAAGTCGTCTTCCGAAAAGCAGACGGTTGATGATGTCATGCTCGGGCGCGCGTACACACCCGAGAAATCGTTTTCGGTGGCGCCTCGTCCCACCGAGGTGGGGGAGCTTCACTCGACGGAAACCCCGGAAGAGCGCTTCGTCGAGCTGCAGCGCCTGACCGACGGTTACCTGGCCGACGACGAGCGCGACATGCTCGAGCGCGCGTTCCGCTTCGCCGACGCGGCGCACAAAGGCGTCACGCGCAAATCGGGCGAGCCCTATATCATCCATCCGGTCGAGGTCGCCATCATCTTAGCGGACTTGCGCATGGACGGCGAGACGCTGTGCGCTGCGCTTCTTCACGACACGATCGAGGACACCGACGTCACCTACCAGGACGTGGCAACCGAGTTCAACGAGAACGTGGCCGCGCTCGTCGACGGCGTCACCAAGATTACGCGCATCGAGGTGGAAAGCCTGTCGGACAAGCAGGCGGCCACCATCCGCAAGATGTTCGTCGCCATGAGCAAAGATATCCGCGTCATCGTGATCAAGCTGGCAGACCGCCTGCACAACATGCGCACGCTCTCGGCGCTCAAGGAGGACCGTCGCATCTTCAAAGCGCGCGAAACGCTCGAAATCTACGCCCCCATTGCGCACCGCCTGGGCATCAACTCGGTGAAGTGGGAGCTTGAGGACCTTTCCTTCTACTACCTCGAGCCTAACAAGTACAAGCAGGTCAGCCGCATGGTCACCGAGTCGCGCGCCGAGCGCGAGCAGTACTTGGGCGAAGTGATCGACACGCTGCACGACGAGATGAAGAAGGTCAACATCGTCTGCCAGATCATGGGTCGCCCGAAGCATTTGTATTCCATCTACCAAAAGATGGTGAACAAGGGCAAAGGCTTCTCTGAGATCTACGACCTCATCGCCGTGCGCATCATCGTGAAGTCGGTGAAGGATTGCTACTCGGCGCTGGGCGCGGTGCACACGCTGTGGCACCCGATGCCAGGGCGATTCAAAGACTACATCGCCATGCCGAAGTTCAACATGTACCAAAGCCTGCACACCACGGTCATCGGCCCAGCTGGCAGGCCGCTTGAGGTGCAGATTCGCACCGAGGAGATGCATCGCCAAAGCGAATACGGCGTGGCGGCGCACTGGCGTTACAAGGAAAAGGGCGAGAAGGCCGACGCCGCGCTCGACCAGCAGCTGGCATGGCTGCGCCAGATGGTCGACTGGCAGGACGAGACGCAGGACTCGCGTGAGTTCCTGAAGGACCTAAAAGTTGACCTAGCGCCGACTGAGGTGTTCGTGTTCACCCCGAAAGGCGAGGTCATGAGCTTGCGGGCGGGATCAACGCCGGTCGATTTCGCCTACGCCATCCACACCGAGGTGGGCAACCACTGCGTGGGCGCGAAGGTGAACGGCGCCATCGTGCCGCTGACCTACGAGCTGCAGCTGGGCGACCGCGTGGAAATCCTCACGCAGAAGAGCGCCACGCCTTCGCGCGACTGGCTGAACATCGTGAAGACGCCCTCGGCGCGCAACAAGATCCGCGGGTTCTTCAGCAAGGCGAGCCGCTCCGACGATCTGCAGATAGGCCGCGACCGCTTGACGCGCGAGATGAAGAAGCACGGCATCGGCATCTCGAGCGCCAACTCGATGCGCGCGATCAAGACGATTTCCGAGCACATGGGTTACAAAAGCCCCGATGACATGCTCGTCAACATCGGCACGGGGAAGGAAAGCCCGCAGCATGTGGGCAATCGCCTGTTGAAGCTGCTCGTCGACGACGGGAACGAGGAATCGCGTGCCGGCGCGCTCGGGCAGTCCGAGACGAGCCCCGGCGTCATGCCCCCCATGATCACAAGCGTCGTCTCGCCGAAGCGCCGCGAGGCGCACAGCTCGAACGGCATCGTCGTGAAGGGCGTCGATGACGTGCTCGTGCGCCTGTCGCGCTGTTGCAACCCGGTGCCAGGCGACAAGATCTTGGGCTTCGTGACGCGCGGCCGCGGTGTGTCGGTGCATCGCGCCGATTGCCCGAATGCCGAGGAGCTCATGAAACACCCCGAGCGCATCATCGAGGTGGAGTGGGAGAAATCTGCGCCGTCGAGCACGTCCTACAAGGTGGAGATCTACATCGAGGCAATCGACCGCTTGAACCTGTTGCGCGACGTCACGGTGGTCCTCTCCGACATGGGCGCGAACGTGCTGTCCTGCAACACTATCTCGCACCGCGACGGCATGGTCGAGATGCGCTTTTTGTTCCAGGTGTCGGATATCTCGCTCATCGATGCGGTGCAGCGCAAGCTGCTCGGGCTTGAGGGCGTGTTCGACGCCCATCGCATGCTCCCCGGGCAAGGGGGGAAGAAGAAGTAATGGTCGTTCGTCTGCAGGCGCGGTGGGCGCGTGCCTCGCTTGAGCCTGCCTGCGGACTGTTCCTGTCGAAAGGTTGAGGCAATGTCTCTTCGAGTGGTGAAAAAAACGTGCGTTGACGTGTGCTTTCTCGTGCAGGGAATGCTCGAGAACAACGTGTACTTCATTTCGGACGGCGAGGCGACGATGGTGGTCGACCCGTCATCGGACGCGGAGGAGATCATGCGCGCGCTCGACGGGCGCGAGCTTGACGCGATCGTGCTGACGCACTGCCACTCCGATCACGTGGGCGCAGCGGCCGACTTGCGCCGCCTGACGGGTGCGACCGTGATTGCGTCGAAGATCGATGCCCCCGAGATTTGCGGGGAGAAGCCCATCTCTCGCGACAATTGGAAGTTCAAGACCTGCCCGGTCGACTTTCGCGCCGAGGACGGCGACGTTGTGGAAATCGGCAACATGGCATGGAAAGTGATGGTAACCCCTGGCCACACCAAGGGTGGCATGTGCTGGTACCTCGTGCCGCAGTTCGGCAACCACGAGAGCGGCGCACCTGTTCTCATTTCGGGCGACACGCTGTTCGAAGGGTCTGTGGGGCGCACCGATTTCGAGGGCGGAAGCATGAAGGAGATGCGCGCATCGCTTCGCAAGCTGGCGTTTCTGCCCGACGAGACGATCGTCCTTCCCGGACACGGCAGGCAGACCACCATCGGAGCCGAGCGGAGCCGCACCTTCGCGCAGTGGGCGTAAGAACCCGCCGATTGCGCCGCTGCGGGGCTTTCTGATATCGTCTGCGGCAATTCGCGCGAATTGCGTTGGGAACTCAGTAAAGAACACGTTAAACTCTGGGCGTTTGAGCGTCAGCGCGACCTCTTCCCGGGGCTCGCGTTCTTCCGGTCAATTCGCTTAGCGAAAAGGAGTCGATGAATGGGCAAGAGGCACCATAAGTACGACTATTTCAGCGCGTTCGAGAGCTTGTCAGAGCTCGCGGTCGATGAGGCCGACCTGCTCATCAAGGCCATCGAGGAATTCTCTACGGCCGATGCGCTCAAGGAAACGATGGAGAAGGCGCACGCCATCGAGCACAAAGGCGACGACATCAACCACGACATCTTCCGCAACGTGGCGACCGATTTCATCACGCCGATTGACCGCGAGGACATCATCGGCCTCGCCCAGGCGCTCGACACGATCATCGACGAGCTTGAAGAGGTCATCCAGCGCTTCTACATGTACGACGTGCATTTCATGCACAAGGATGCGCTCGAGTTCGCGCAGCTGCTGAAGAAGGAATGCAAGGCGCTCAACAAGGCCATGGAGGACTTCCGCAACTTCAAGAAGTCCAAGAAGTTCAAGTCGCTCGTCATCGAGGTGAACACCTACGAGGAAGAGGCCGACCAGCTGTTGATGCACGTCATCCGCGATTTGCACACCACCGATTGCGAGAACACCATGCGCGTGATGGTGTGGTCGCGCATCTTCGAGCACATGGAGAACTGCGCAGACGCGACCGAGCACGCCGCCGACTGCATGAGCACCATCCTGTTGAAGAACGTGTAACGCGCAGATATAGCGCGCAGCGTGACGACGGCTCGCCAGGCGCAGGAAATATCGAAAGCGAACGGGGCCTCATCAGGAAATGAGGCCCCGATTTTTCGAGAAGGCAGATTGTCGCACCCGCGCCCTTACTCCACCGCGAGCAGCTTCGCCTCGACGGGCTCGCCGGAGAAATTGAGGTCGCGCGTGATGGCTCGCGCCGTCTCCGCGTTGAAGCCGTCGGCGTCGAACAGTGAGCTCACCTCGTCGAAACGCTGCTGCGCCTTCTCGTAGCGGTCCCAGAAGCTGTCGGCCGATTTCTCGTGCGTGAAGGGGTTCTCCCAGGCGGCGTGCTCGCGGTTGTCGTACGCGCACGTTTCCGCCAGGATCGCGCGGTGGCTCATCGCGCGATAGAACGAGTACGGGCGTACCAACTCCTCGATGCGCGCGATGGCCTCGCGTTTCACGCCAGAGCCCGAATGGAAGAGATGCTGCACCAGGCGAAAGCAGCGCACTGCGTCGCCGAACGCGTTGCGCGGGATGATCTTGCCGAACACGGAGAACGCCATGCTCGCGTACAAAAGCGAAACGATGCGAAGCATGCGATCGGAACCCTTGAGGATGTTCACGGCCGGGTTGAACGTCGCCACCGTTTCGCCGCGCTTCACGGTGAGCACCATCTCGTCGTACTCGCTCTCGATGACAGCGTGCACCTCGTTGCCGTCCGCGCGCGAAAGGCCCGGCTCGCCCGCATCGCACAGCTGGAACTCGTGGAAGTACACGAGCGGATGCATGGTCGAATCGAGCACGTAGTGGCCCAGGAACCCAAGCGCGTAGGCGCGCCCGACGGAGCGGTCCGCCTCGTCGAGTGCGTCGATCGCTTGCTTGAAAGCGACGAGTATCTCGTTCGGTTTCTCCTTGTGCATGATGTTCCCAAGTCGATGGACCGACGAGAGCAGGGGATTGGCGATGGAATAGAACAGCGGGTCGGGCCCTTGGTTTCCCAAGAGGAATGCCTCGGCCTCGTCCTTCGTTCCGCCGATGGAGGAGAAATGACGCGCGTAGGCGTCCTGTCCGAACGTGTCGTGCGTGATGATTGCCGGCATAGTCTGAACTCCATCCTTTGAGCCCCTGACGGGAATTTTACTGTCGCTAAGTAAAGCATCATATACAATGATGAGCGGCTTGTTAACGTCCTCCATGCGTCTTTGCGTACGTTTTACATAGGCCGCCATGACGCGTGAGCAGGGATTTTCCGAACTTTGAGTGAAAGGCGTTGCGTTGTCGCGCACCCATATGACGAAACCCGAGCGCAGCTGGGTCCTCTACGACGTGGGCAATTCCGCCTACGTGCTTCTTGCATCGACGCTTATCCCCATCTATTTCTCAGCGATTGCCGACCCGAATTCTTCTGCGGTTGTGGCCTGGGGATACGCCTCGACGGTGGCCTCGCTTGTGCTGGCGTTGCTCATGCCGTTCCTCGGCAGCCTCGCCGATCTGAAGGGCAACAAGAAGAAGTTCCTTGCCGGCACCATCGGCACGGGCGCGGTGACGCTCGCCGTGATGGGCATTCCCTCCGACGCGATGGTGTTCCTCGTGATTTACGTGGTGTCGTCGGTCATGCTGAACGCGTCGCTCGTGTTCTACGACGCCTTCCTTGTGGACGCTGCATCGAGCGAGGAGCGCTACGACGAAGTGTCGTCGCAGGGGTACGCCTGGGGATACATCGGGTCGTGCGTGCCGTTCATCATCTGCTTGGTGCTCGTGCTGTTCGGCGAGAATTTCGGGATCGGGCAGCTTGACGGCATCCGGATCTCGTTCGTCATCACGGCGGTGTGGTGGCTCGCGTTCAGCGTTCCCATCTGGCGCGACGTGCACCAGACGCACTACAAGCCGCGCGAGGAGCATCTGTTCAAGAACACGATTGCGGGCCTTGTGGGAACGTGCAAGAAGATTTTCCGCGACCGCAGGCTCATGATGTTCATGCTGGCGTTCTTCTTCTACATCGACGGTGTGCACACAATCATCGCGATGTCTACGAGTTACGGCACCGACTTGGGCATCAGCTCGACGAACCTTGTGCTGGCGCTTTTGGTCACGCAGTTCGTGGCATTCCCCTCGGCGATCGCCTACGGGCGTCTTGCGGGGCGTTTCGGCACGAAGAAGATGCTGCTCATCGCCGTGTTCGCGTACTTTTTGATCACGCTGTTCGCGGCGTTCTTCCTGCGCAGCGCTGCCGAGTTCTGGGTGCTCGCGATTTGCGTCGGCCTGTTCCAAGGAGGCATCCAGGCGCTCTCGCGCAGCGAATTCGGCAAGCTCATCCCCAAGGAACACGCCAACGAGTACTATGGCTTCTTCGATATCTTCGGCAAGTACGCGACCATCATGGGCACGTTGCTCGTGAGCGTGTTCACCCAGTTGACGGGTTCGAGCTCGATCGGCGTCCTTTCCGTGGCGGTGCTGTTCATCGTCGGCTTCGTGCTGCTTTTGAAGATGCCCGAGGGCGCGGTGGCAGGAGAGTAGAAGTCGGGGCGCCGCTTGCGGGACGTGGTCGGTATGCGGCGCGCGAGCCGCCGGGGCTCCGAGCGTACGCCGCCCTGCTCGCAGCTCGGGACCACACGCTTCCCCCACGCGACGTGCGGCTCGGTGTACTGGTTGATTTTCATTGTTAGCCGAACACTCGCGCCGTAATCGGCGTTTTCGCAGCTAGCAGGACGGGCGTGCAAACG
>NZ_CAKUAL010000016.1 GCF_934636505.1 uncultured Ellagibacter sp. | reverse complement strand
GGATCAGGCCGTGCTGCACGACCGACGACATGGTGATGACGTCCATGTTGCCGCCCGAGAGGATCGACACGACCTTCTTCCCCGTGAAGTCGAGGTGGCGAAGTGCTGCGACGGTGAGAAGCCCCGAGTTCTCCACGATCATCTTGTGGTTCTCCACCATGTCGAGGAACGCCACGATGAGCTCCTCGTCTTCGACCGTGATGATCCCGTCGAGGTTTCGCTGGAGATAGGGGAAGATCTTGTCGCCCGGCTCCTGCACGGCGGTGCCGTCGGCGATGGTGCTCACATGCGGCAGTTTCACGACATGCCCCGCCTCGAGCGAGGCCTTCATGCATGCGGCCCCCGCAGGTTCTACGCCGATCACCTTTATGTGCGGATTCAGAAGCTTGACCAGGGTCGATACTCCCGTGGCGAGCCCGCCGCCGCCGATGGGCACCAAGATGTAGTCGACAAGCGGCAGCTCCTGCACGATTTCCATCGCGATGGTGCCTTGGCCGGTCGCGACACCCAGGTCGTTGAAGGGGTGCACGAAGGTGAGCTCGCGCTCCTCGGCCAGCTCGAGCGCGCGGGCGTAGGCCTCGTCGTAGACGTCGCCAGCGAGCACGACCTCAGCTCCGAGCGCTTTGGTGCGCTCCACCTTGATATAGGGAGTCGTTGCGGGCATGACGATGGTGGCGGGCACGCCGTAGCGCTGCGCCGCGTAGGCCACGCCCTGCGCGTGGTTGCCGGCCGACGCGGTGATGAGGCCGCGTTTGCGCTCGTCGTCGGTAAGCGTGCTGATCTTGTAGTATGCGCCACGCACCTTATAGGCGCCGGTGCGCTGCATGTTCTCCGGCTTGAAGAAGACGCGATTGCCCGCGATTTCGCTGAAGTGCGGGCTCTCAATGAGCTTGGTCTCCTGGGTGACCTCGCGAACTTTGTGGGCCGCCTGCTCGAAGGCGGGCAGGGTGAGCATTTCCTGAGCTTCGTCCGACATCGTTTTTCCTTGCATTTCTCAATGGTTCATAAGCGTCCATCACTATAATCGTCACATGCGAGAAAACCGCGCAACATTTTCCGAATATGGCGAACTTTAGAAAGAAGGCACAATATGAAAACCATCTCCACCACAAATGCGCCGGCGGCGATCGGTCCTTATGCCCAGGGCAACATCACGGGCGGTCTTCTGTTTGCGAGCGGCCAGATTCCGCTCGATCCCGAGACGGGCGAACTTGTGGGCTCGACCATCGAGGAGCAGACTGCGCAGGTCATGAAGAACGTGGCCGCGATCCTCGAGGCAGCCGGCACCGACTTCGACCACGTGGTGAAGACGACGTGCTTCTTAAACGACATGAACGATTTCGCCGCCTTCAACGCCGAGTACGCGAAGTCCTTCGGCGAGGTGCGCCCCGCGCGCTCGGCCGTGGCGGTCGAGAAGCTTCCCAAGGGCGCGCTTGTGGAAGTCGAAGTGATCGCTGAGGTGAACTAGCCTTTTCGCAGGAGCGGTTCGGCGTATAATGGTGCTGCAGGGTTCGCGTGCGAGCATTGCGCGAACGGTCGTTTGAAAGGAGCACCTCATGCTGTACAGCAAGATTATGGTTCCCTACGATGGTTCCGAGCACGCGAAACACGCCCTCGAATACGCGAAGGGCTTAGCGGCAATCTCCGATGCGAAGATCGCGATCGTGCACGTGGTGCCTTCGGGCGTCATGGGCGTCGACCAGATCGGCACGGAGGGCTCGCTTGACGGCGTCCCGTTCGGCATGCTGAACTACGAGCAGTACGAGGGTGTGGTTCGGGCAGCACTTGACCAGGCGAAAGAGAAGGTCACGGAGAACTTGGCGGGCCTTGTTGAAGACGTCGCCGACATCGTGACCATCGATGTTGTTGCAGGAACTGCCCCCGCCGAGGCGCTTGCGCGCTACGCTGACAAGAACGGCTGCGACTTGATCGTCATGGGCCGACGCGGCCTGGGCGCCATTCGCGGCATGCTCGGAAGCGTGAGCTTCGGACTTCTGCGCTCGACGGAAGTCCCCGTTCTGACGGTAAAATAGGTAAATAGGATTCTAACTTTCATGACTGCACTTGATTTCTCGACTCTCGCGGGTGAGGGAGCAACGATTCGCCTCGCCACCAAAGAGGACATTCCCGCCATCTGCGACCTGCGCGTCGCCCAATCGCTCGAGTACTGGGGGGTGAACCCCGGCCAGTCGGAGCTTGCCCATTTCCGAAGCGAGACTGAGGCTCATCTCAGACGCACGCTCGGCGAACGCGTGATGTTCTTGTTCGTCGAGGAGGACGGCGAGATTGCGTCTATGTCCGGCGTCGAGGTGTTCGATCGCCTGCCGACCTTCGGCGGCGTGTCCGGCGTTCAGCGTACGGCGACGGTGGTTGCCTGCTACACGCGCCCCGAGTTCCGCGGTCACGGGCATATGGCTGCCATGTTGAGCGCGTGGCCGCTCGTTGCGATGCGCGCGGGGGTCGATGCGATCTATGTGGAGACGCGCAACGCGACGATGCGCCACGTTGCCGAGAAGACCGGCTACGAGCACGCCTCCGATCGCTTCAGGATGACGATCGAAGTGGAAGTCGACTAAAGATTGCCGACTGAGCACGGCTGACGTTTGCGAACTGAGCCTTCATGCGGCGATAGGGGTTGGGCCCCTATCGCCGCTGTGCGTTACGGGGCTCTTGTGCGAGGGGCGGCAAATTCCCGACCCCTCCCGCTACCCGATGAGGGCGCTGTGGAAGAACAGGGTCGAGTTGAGAAGGTCGTCGAATGCGGCGAAGACGACCTTCTTTGTTTCGCGAAGCGACATTCCCTGGGCGCGGCATTGGCTGAACATGCCGAACAACCCGTTGCACACGAGCGCCGCCGTGAGTGGCGAGGGGTATTTCGGCTCGAGCGCGTTGCGGTGATTCTGCACGTAATTCTCCACGACACGCACCACGTGGTTGAAGCATGCCGAATGCAAGTAGGGATTCTTCGTCGACGAGCAGTGGATGAAGATACCGTCTCTCTGTTCGAAAACGCTGAAGATGCAGGTCAAAAGGTTGTGATAACTGTTGGTCGGAATCTTTCGCGGATTGTTCTCCGCCTGGAGCTCGCGATAGCGTTCCTCGGCCTTCGCCATGTCGTCGCAGAACAGCTCGTCGGCGAGGGCGTACTTGTCGTCGTAATAGGTGTAGAAGGTGATGCGGCTTACGTCGGCGGCCCGGCACAGCTCGGTGACGGTGATCTTCTCGAAGGGCATGGTCCCGAGCAATTCGACGAGCGTGCGCTTGATGGTGCGCTTGGTTTTCACGACGCGCTTATCCATATCGACCTCACATTACGTCGTAACTGTATAAGTAACTGACATTCTGTCGGGCATTGTAGTTGTTGCAGCAATCGGTTTGGCGTACCTTTAATGCGAAACAGATAAGCTACGGAAAACCACCGAGCGCTGTCGGCATCAGGCGCGCACGGGCGGCAAGGGGGAACTATGGTGCGCAGGGTCGTCGTCGACTCTTCGGCGAATTTGTTCGTCGCAGGTACGCAGGATATCGTGTCGGTTCCGATGAAGGTGCGCGTGGGGGAACGGGAATTTCCCGACGACGAGAACCTCGATGTGGGGGAG
Organism: uncultured Ellagibacter sp.; assembly: GCF_934636505.1. GTDB lineage: Bacteria > Actinomycetota > Coriobacteriia > Coriobacteriales > Eggerthellaceae > Ellagibacter. The sequence continues at coordinate 29,424 of NZ_CAKUAL010000016.1, read as the reverse complement.
CTCATCGAGGCGTTCTCGGACGAGGCAGCCGAATCGAGTACGTCGTGCCCGAACATCGCGGAATGGACATCCGCGTTCGCGGGCGCGGACGAGATCGTCGCTCTTGCCCTCACGAGTAAGATTTCGGGCGGGTACAACTCGGCGCAGGCCGCCGCGAAGCACTACCTGTTCGATCACCCCGAGGCGAAGGTGTTCGTGCTTGATTCCTTGACGACCGGCCCCGAGCTGGAACTTCTCGCACAACGCGCCAATGAGCTCGCGCAAAGTGACATGGACTTCGACGATCTGACGCATGAGCTGCGCCGTTACGCCTCGCGCACGCATCTCATGTTCTCGCTTGAGCGCATCGACAACTTCGTGCGCAACGGACGTGTGAGCCCGATTGTCGCGAAGGTTGCGGGCGTGCTCGGCGTGCGCATCGTCGGTCAGGCGAGCGAGGCGGGCGAGCTTGGCGTGCTCAACAAGGCGCGCGGAGAGAAGCGTGCGCTCAAGCAGCTTTTCGAGAACATGGAGACCGTGGGCTTCGTCGGCGGCCGCGTGCGCATCAGACACACCGAGAACCCTAAGATGGCAGAGGCTCTCGCGGCGAAGATTCGCGAGATCTGGCCTTCGTGCGACATCTGTGTCGGCGCCAACCGCGGTCTGTGCTCCTATTACTGCGAACCCGGCGGCGTTCTCGTAGGGTTCGAAGGGTAACCCAGCCCAATACCGCGATCCCCGCAGCCCCGCTTGTCCCTCGTTGGAATATGGGACAAGCGGGGCTTTTATGTTCCATAATGTTGTTGATTCCCACCGTTCAGAATAAAAATATTCGCGAATATAGCTGAACGACAACGATTTTCCTTGACTATATACTTATAAATAAATAACCTAAGTATCGGTACATCGAAAAGGGATATGACGATGCATGCTTGGTTTGGATTCGTGCAAGCCGGAGCTGCTTCGTAAAACGATGTGCTGCGGGCCTTCGCCTTTCGGCGGGGCTCGTATTCGACCACTTAATGGGAGGAACACATGAAGAAGCAGGTACGCTTGGTGCTGTCCGCCGTGCTCGCGCTCTCGCTCGTCGGGGCGTTCGCGATGTTCGGCTGCTCCAGCAGCAACACCACCACGGAGAAGAAGGACGATACCGCCAAGACCGAACAGGCCGAGCCGGTTGAGCTCCAGGTCTTCGCCGCAAACTCGCTCTCCAAGGCCATGGAAGACATCCAGAAGGCCTACATCGAGGACGGCCACGACAACGTCACCTTCAAGGACACCCAGTACAAGTCTTCCGGCGAGCTCAACGAGATGCTTGGCGCCGGCTCTTATGCCGACCTGCTTATCTCCGCTTCCAAGGGCTCCATGGACACCGCGGTTTCCAAGGGCTATGTGGACGAGTCCACACGCGTCGACATGTTCAAGAACGATCTCGTGATGGTGTCTAAGGAAGGCGCCGAGATGAAGGACGTCACGCTGCAGGACATCGCTGATGGCAAGTACACCATCTGCGTCGGCGACGACTCCGTTCCGGCAGGCAACTACGCTGCCCAGTCTCTCTCCACCGTTGGCGTGTATGCGCCGGCTGGCGACGACGAGGGCAAGACCGGCAAGGACATCACCGGAAAGGGAGGCTCCTACAACACCGATATGGTGAAGGACGGCAAGGTCGTTCTGGACACCTCCGTCGGCAACGTCTGCAAGCATGCGCAGTCCGGCGACGTCGACATCGCGTTCGTGTACACCTCCGACGTGTATCGCTTCGGTGGCGTGCAGGTCGTCGGTACCGTTCCGGCCGACACCCACAAGAACATCGTGTACCCTGGCGCCATCACCAAGAACTGCACGAACGTTGAGGCGACCCAGGAATTCCTGGATTGGTGCCTGAATAGCGAGAAGGCCCAGAAGATTTGGCAGGACTGGGGCTTCGAGTTGGCGTAGTATAATCTTCGCTAAGAAGGTTCGTCTTGAAGTAGCAATCTGGGGATGGGCGACGCGAATCGCTCATCCCCTTTCTTGTCCATGGGGTGCAAGGAGAAGGGGTTCCATGCGCGCGAGAAAGTTTATCGCAAGTCTTGTTCTGTCGGCCGCGCTCGCGGTTGGCGCGCTGCCGAGCGCGGCGTTCGCTGACGACGCGCTCGGCGATGTCGACAGCCCGCGAACGCCGACTGCGGCGACGCCAACGTCGAGCGCTGCCGATTCGGCTTCGAGTGAGTCTGCGTCGGACGCCGAGGCGACGACAAACGGCGTCGAAGTGTCGAGGGAGGGCTCGGCGGCTCTGAAGGACGGGGCAAGCTTTGCGATAGGCGATTTCTCGCGTGCTCAGAAGGGCTCGAACCGCGCGATCGACGGTACGTATTACGGGTATTCTTACCTGGTTGGCCAGGAAGAGGGCGCATTCGTGCAGGTGGTTGCGGCTGACAAGTACGTCGTCGCCTACGTTCCCGCTGCCGCGGCTGCGAAACTCGGCCTCGACGTGCGGAGCGCATCCGACCAGGCGCAGCTGAAAAGTTACTTCGTCGCGCTTGACGAGGGGCAGGCCATGGGGTCGGCCAAGCTCTCCGAGTACGACACGTGGTACTTCACAAGCGACACGACGTTCGGCAAAGATGGTGTTCGCTTCACGTTTGACCAGGTCATCAATGGCAATGTCTACGCAAGCGTCATCGGCGTCGACGGGTCTGACCTCACCGATTCGGAGAATTCCCTCTACATGAAGCCGTCGTTCGGGGACTTCGGTAAGCTCACCTCGCCTGACGCGGTGAGTATCGAGAAGGCTCCCGAGGGGCTCGCCGCCGTGGGCGAGTTCCTGTCGAACCTCGACTGGAGCCCTCTGTGGGTCTCGCTTCGCACCACGGGCATTGCCATCGTGTTCATCGTCATATTAGGTCTTTTGGCGGCGTATTTCTGCCTGAACCTTTCTCCGCGCGCGAAGAGCATCTTCGACGCCATCTTCACCATCCCGATGGTGCTGCCGCCTACGGTGTGCGGCTTCATCCTGCTGTTCGTATGCGGCTCGAACACGGCGTTCGGGCAGTTCTGGATCGACATAGGCTTCCCGCTGATCTTCAGTCCTGTAGCCTGCGTCATCGCGGCTGTGGTCGTGGCGTTCCCGCTCATGTATCGCAATGCGCTCGGTGCGTTCGAGGGGCTCGACCGCAACATGCTCGACGCCGCCCGCACGCTTGGCTGGTCGAACGCGAAGATCTTCCGCAAGCTGATGCTGCCCCTGTCGTGGAGCTCGATTGCGGCGGGCATGGTGCTCGCCTTCGCCCGCGCGCTCGGCGAGTTCGGCGCGACGCTGTTCATGGCGGGCAACTACATCGGCATCACGCGAACCATCCCGATCGCCATCTATTTCGAATGGATGAACGGCAACGATTCCACCGCGTGGTTCTGGACGCTTGTCATCATCGTGTTCAGCCTGATCGTCATCGTGTTCATCAACCTGTGGTCCAATCACACCACGAAGTACCGCAAGAGGGAGCAGAAGTAGATGAGCCTTGAAGTAGACATCCGCAAGAAGTTCAAGGGCTTCGAGCTGCATAACGCGTTTTCTGCCGGTACGGAGACGCTCGGCCTTCTGGGCGCGTCCGGCTGCGGCAAAAGCCTCACCATGCGATCAATCGCGGGAATCGAGCGGCCCGATTCGGGGAAGATCGTCGTGAACGGCACGGTGTTCTTCGACAGGGCGCCGGGCAAGAAGCCCAAGGTCGACCTGACGCCGCAGCAGCGCAAGACCGCGCTTCTCTTCCAGAATTACATGCTGTTCCCGAACCTGACCGTCGCGCAGAACGTGGCGGCGGGCATCGGCAAGGACGTGAGCGCGGCCGACCGCGATGCTGCCGTGGCGTGCGAGCTCAAGCGTTTTGGGCTCGAGGGCTTCGACAAGCGCTACCCGGCGCAGCTCTCCGGCGGCCAACAGCAGCGTGTCGCCTTAGCGCGCATGCTTGCGGCGCGTCCGGGAATTCTCATGCTCGACGAGCCGTTTTCCGCGCTCGACGCGCACCTGAAGAGCGTGCTCGAGCAGAATCTCGTGAGCCTGTTCGACGCGTTCGACGGCACCATCCTGTACGTGAGCCACGACATCGACGAGGCGCTTCGCTTCTGCGACCGCATCGCCGTGGTGGAGGATGGCCACGTCATGGAGATCGGCACGGGCGACGACTTGGTGAACAACCCGCAGAGCCAGGCGGGCATCAAACTTTCGGGGTGCAAGAACGCGACGCGGGCGGAATACGTGGACGACCATCGCGTGCGCTTGCCGCGCTGGGGCATCACGGTGGAGACGTCTCGCGAAGTGTCCCGGGACGTCAAGTGCCTCGGTATGCGTGCTTTCTATCTCGAGCGAGCTGACGGCCCTGGCGAGAACATCTACCGAGTGCGAGTCGATCGCGTGAGCGACTCGCGCTTCGAGCGCACGGCGCTTTTGGGATTTGTGGGAGTCAACCGCGACGAGAAGGAAATCCTCGATCGCAACGAGGACGAGATGAAGTACCTGCACCAGCACATGTTCTGGCGCGTGGACAAGCTGCGTGCTGATGAGGCGAGTCTTCCCAACGAGGGCGAGGAGCTGTGGATTCGCATTCCAAAGGATCGCGTCTACCTCGTGTCGCGGTAGCGTTAGCGCTCATTGGATGTGCGGTTGGTTGCGACTCGCATTCGGGCATGGGGCGTGTCCCGCGCGCAGTTCCGCAGCGAAGCGAGGACTGTTTGAGCACGGGATATGCCCCATGCCCGAATGCGGGGGAGGGGCGACCTCGTATTCCCACACCTGAATGTCTCGCGTTGCCTCGCCTTCCCGTGCTTCGTCTTCTATCCGATGACCATGACGAGAATCGGTATCGTGATGATCGACAGCACGGTCGTGACGAAAGTGCCCTGAGCCATGGTGCGCGAGTCGCCGCCGTATTGGTAGCACAGCATCGTGCCGTTCGTGGCGACCGGCATCGCGCACAGCACCACCATGATGTCGATGAGCATCGGGTCGACCGGCACGAGACGGAAGAGCGCCCACACGATGAGCGGCGAGACGATGAGGCGCGCAAGGGACGCGATCCACAGGCGCGGACCGCCGATGAGTTTGGAAACCGGCAGGTCGGCAAGCGACGAGCCGATGATCAGAAGCGCGCCTGGCGTGGTGAAGGAACCGAGCGTCTCAGCGGCGTCGCCGATGATGGGCACGCTGTGCACGTTCAATAGCGTGAGGACGATAGCGATCGCGCAGGCGATGTTCGCCGGGGTGAGGAAGGTCTTAAGCCCCATCTTCACCTTTGCGCCGCGGCCGGAGTCCTGCGCGATGAACCAGACGCCCATCGTGAACACGAGGAAGTTGAACGGCAGGTTGAAGATCGAGCCGTAGATGAGCGTCGAGGGCCCGAAGATGGCCGACAACACGGGGAACCCGATGAAGCCGACGTTGCCGAATGTGAGCATAAAGCGGAATACTCCCCTGTGCCCGTCGCGGACGCCGAGAAGCTTCGTGACGAGGAACGCGAGCGCGGTCATGATGGCGAAGCTTACGATCGACAGCCCCATGGTGATGAGGATTTCGGTCGATCCGGGAAGCGAATCGGCGGTAAGCACCGAGCCCAAGATCATTGCCGGCAGTGCCGTATTCAAGATGAGTTTTGACAGGCCTTTGTCGATGGTCTTGTCCATGACGTGGGTTTTCTTCGCGATATATCCAATCGATATATCGAAGAACAAGATGACCATCGTGCCGAGAATGCTGAGAAATTCGCCGTCCATACCAGTTGTGCCTCCGTGCAGGTGATGTGCTTCTAGGAAAAGTGCCGCACGATAATAACGCCGCTCGCGCCGCCACAAGAAAAATATGCAGACCTGTTCGGTGGATGGAGTAAGCTGTGTCGGCTTAGTGAAGATGGACGTTTTTGGGACGCCCTCGGAAAGGAAGTGGGTGCTCGTGTCGATGAGGTTTTGGGTTCCGCTTGTGGGGATGACGCTTTCGACCTTCGTGTTCAACACGTCGGAGTTCATGCCCATCGGCCTGCTCACCGACATTGCCGCGGATTTCAACATGACCGAGTCGGCGGCGGGTATGCTCATCTCCGTGTACGCATGGGCGGTCATGATTTTGTCGCTGCCGCTTATGCTCTGCGTGACGAAGGTGCCGCCGAAGCGCCTGCTTCTTGGCGTGATCGTCCTGTTCGGCATCTGCCAGCTGCTCTCGGCGGCGTCGGTCAACTTCTGGATGCTTATGGCGGCGCGCATCGGAGTTGCTGCAGCTCATGCGGTATTTTGGTCGATTATCACACCGCTCGCGGTGCGCGTGGCGCCTTCCTCGAAGGCCTCGCTCGCGCTCTCCATGGTGGGCATGGGAACGTCGGTCGCCATGATCTTCGGTCTACCATGCGGGCGCATGCTCGGTCTTGCCATCGGGTGGCGTGCGACGTTTCTCACGGTGGGAATCGTGTCGTTCGCCATCGTTGCGTGCCTTGCGTTCGTGTTCCCCAAGCTCGACGCGGGGAAACCCTTCACGCTGGGGAAGCTGCCGAGCCTTCTGCGCACGCGCTCTCTTCTGAGCATGTATCTTGTCACCATCATTGTGATTACGGCGTACTTCACCGGCTACGGCTACATCGAGCCGTTCTTCCAGCAGGTCGCGGGCTTGCCGGACGACGCGATTACCTTTGCGCTCGTGCTTTTCGGCGCGGCAGGTTTGGTGGGCAGCCTGCTGTTCGCCCGTTTGGGGCATGTGACGCTCGCGACGTTTATCCGCTTCGCGTGCGCCGGCATCGCGGCGGCGCTTTTGCTGATGGCTCCCGCGGCTGCGGGCGGCGAGGTCGCGTCGTGCCTTGTGTGCGTGCTGTGGGGGCTTGCGGCGTCGCTGTTCAATGTGTCGTTCAACGCCGCCGTTATCAAATGCGCGCCCGAGGGTGCAAGCTCGGTCGCCATGTCGATGTACTCGGGGCTCTACAACCTTGGCATCGGCACGGGAACATGGCTTGGCGGTGTGGTCACCGCGAATGCGGGGATCGGGCTTATCGGGTACGTTGGCGGCGTCCTTGCGCTGGTGGGGCTTGCCTACTGTTGCCTGCGCTTCGTGGGACTTCTGCGCCAGGTTCGCCATCCGTCGATCGGGTAGCTTCAACCCGCGGCGGCGCCCCTGGTCGGGGGGCAGCTTCGACCTGCGGCGGCGCCCCTGGTCGTGGCGGCGTACCCCGTGCTCATACAGTCCTCGCTGCGCTGCGGAACTGCGCGCGGGGCACGCCGCCGCGCCCAGGGGCGTCATCGCCTGTGGACTCGTGCCACTGCGTGACAAGAACCCTCGAATCGTCTTATATGGTAGCGCCACGACAACAGTTGTGCGGCGTCTTGCCTTCTTGGAGTATACTAGGCAACTGCGAATGAACTTCAAGGAGGGGAATATGAAGGACGGCCATGGCCGCGTAATCGATTACCTGCGTATATCGCTGACGGATCGTTGCAATTTCCGTTGCGTGTACTGCATGCCCGAAGAGGGAGTGCAGCAGCTCTCCCATTTCGATATCCTGCGAATCGAAGAGGTTGAGCAGGCGGTTCGCATCGCGACGACGATCGGCATCAAAAGCGTGCGCCTGACGGGCGGCGAACCGACGGTGCGCAAGGGTCTCGTCGACCTGGTGCGCAATATCGCCGCGATGCCCGAGATTGAAAATGTCTCGATGACCACGAACGGTGTGCTCTTGCCGCGCATGGCGGCAGACCTGAAGGAGGCGGGGCTTTCACGCGTGAACCTCTCGCTCGACACGCTCGACGCTGAGAAATTCCACAAGATCACGCGTTGCGGATCGCTCGACGACGCGCTTCGCGGCATCGATGCGGCGCTCGAGTCGGGATTCAACCCCGTGAAAATCAATGCGGTCGCGCTCCGCTCGCTTGCGGACGGCTTTCTCGATTTCGCCAAGCTCTCGATCGACCGCCCGCTACACGTGCGTTTCATCGAGCACATGCCCATCGGCGATGTCTCTGAGGTCGACGGCATCAGCTGGGGCAAGGACGGCGTCATCTCCTGTGAGGAAGTGTTCAACATCATCAACGAGGGCGCCCGTGAACAGGGCATAGGCGAGCTCGTTCCGGCGGGGGAGGACAAACCGATCGGCTGGGGTCCCGCGGAATACTACCATTTCCCCGGCGCGGCAGGCACGGTGGGCTTCATCAGCCCGCTCTCGCGCCATTTCTGCAGCAAGTGCAACCGCTTGCGCCTGACGGCCGACGGCAAGTTGCGCCCGTGCCTGTTCTCCGACGAGGAATACGACTTGCGCACTGCGCTGCGCGAAGGCACCGAGGAAGATCAGCGCGCCGTGTTCCTGCAGGCCCTTGGTGCGAAGCCCGACGAGCACCATGACAAGGTGGGAACCGAGCGCGGCATGAGCCAAATCGGCGGCTAGGTTTTCCGAAGGCTGCGCGGCACTTCGACGCCGTACGGCTTTCGCCAGCTTGCCATATCGTTTAGAATCACGGGCGTAACGGACGCTTTTCGAAAGGAATTCACCATGAGTGGCGATACTCATTTGACGCACATCGACGAGAAGGGCGACGTCCGCATGGTCGACGTGTCCCAAAAGCCGGACACCGAGCGCGTTGCGGTCGCGGAGGGCTTCATCTCCATGCACCCCGAGACGCTTGCGCTGATCGTGGAAGGCAAGGCTGCGAAGGGCGACGTCTTGGCGTGTGCGCGCGTGGCGGGCGTGATGGCGGCCAAGCAGACGAGCACGCTCATCCCGATGTGTCATCCGCTGAATATCACGAAAGCTAAGGTGGAATGTACGCCGGTGCTCGAGGGCGAGCGCGAGGACGGCCGCGTGGGCATCCATGTCACCACGACGACGGGCGTCACCGGCAAGACTGGCATCGAGATGGAGGCCCTCACGGCGGCGAGCGTCGCGTGCCTCACCGTGTACGACATGTGCAAGGCGGTTGACCGCGGGATGGAAATCTCCGAGATTCGCCTGCTCAAGAAGGATGGCGGCAAGACGGGCTTGTGGCTTCGCGGGGAATCCGAGTAGCCGGGGCGCACGCGGCGCCGACCGCTTAACTGAGTTGTTGACTGACGGGCCCGTCCGCGCCTTTCCGCGTGGTTCGGGCCCGTGTTTTTCGTCTGTGGGCGCTTGCTTGTCGACACGGATCTCGCGTCGTGGGGCCCACGCCTTTCTGCGAGCGTTCTCTGACTGATGCGTTTTGCTTTTCGAGTTGGCACCTTCCCGTGCGCGGGCGCTGCTTGCTTCTCTTCTTTTGCGTTCGGCTCGTTAACCTTTCTGCAACGGAAGACCCTTATGATTAAACGTTGCTGGCCCAGCCGTGTTGGCTTTGGTTGGCATCTCGAAGAATTGGCGGAAGGGGGCTCGTGCATAGCATCCTATTTATATGCCACGGCAATATCTGCAGGTCGACCATGGCGCAATTCGTCATGGAGGACATGGTGCGCAAAGCTCGCCTTGGCGGGAAGTTCTCGATCGACTCTGCGGCGACAAGCACCGAAGAAATCGGCGAGCTGCCTCATCCGGGCACGCTGAAAAAGCTTCGCGAGCAGGGGATTTCCACGCATGCCCACCGCGCGCGGCAGGTGCGGGCAACCGAATACGGCGAGTGGGACCTTTTCGTCTATATGGACAGGGAGAACCTGCACGGTCTTGAGTCTATCTTCGGCGGCGACCCGCAGAATAAGTTCGTGCGCCTGCTCGATTTTCTTCCCGATGACGACCCTCGCCATGGTAAGGACGTGGCCGATCCGTGGTACACCGGCAATTTCGACGCGACCTATCGAGACGTCGTCGCCGGGTGTCGCGGCCTGCTCTCGAAGCTGGAAGGCGAGCACTAGAGGCCGCCCCGAGAACGCAAGCACGCGGCCGTGGTGCTTAGGCGGGTTTTTGGGGCCCTTCTTGTTTCGGGTGGGTGATCGCCGTCGCGCTGGTGACAATTTTCTCTTCTGCAAATTGCGTGCGGGTGGGGCGTGGGGTATTTGTGTAGCTTGCCCTCTGTGCTAAACTATGCGGCTGGTATTTGCATTATCGGAAGGGACGTATATGTCAGGTCACTCAAAATGGGCTACAACGAAGCACCGCAAGGCTGCCCAGGACGCTAAACGCTCTGCTTTGTTCTCCAAGCTTTCCCGTAACATCACTGTTGCTGCGAAGGAAGGTGGCGACCCGAACCCCGAGAACAACGCGTCGCTCGCCGCTGCTATCGAAAAGGCGAAGGGCTACTCCCTGCCGAAGGACAAGATCAAGACTGCTATCGACAAGGCTTTCGGTTCCGGCAAGGACGCTGCGAACTACGAAACCGTTCAGTATGAAGGCTACGGCCCGGCTGGCGTCGCTATCTTTTGCGAGGCTCTGACCGACAACCGCAACCGCACCGCTGCTGATGTGCGCAGCGCGTTCACCCATGCGGGCGGCTCGCTCGGCACTTCCGGTTCCGTGTCGTTCCAGTTCGAGCGCAAGGGCCAAATCATGGTCGCCAAGGAAATTGAGACCGGCGACAAGAAGAACCCCATCGGCCCGAACGGTGCTGCCGCTGACGAGGACGAGTTCATGATGGCCGTCGCCGAGGCTGGCGGAGACGACTACGAGGATGCCGACGAGGAGTGGATCGTCTACACCTCGCCGTCCGACCTCATGGCCGTGAAGAAGGCTATCGAGGAGCAGGGCGTTCAGGTGAAGGGCGCCGAGCTCACTATGATTCCGTCCACGCCGACCGAGGTGTCCGTGGCGGACGCCAAGAAGGTCATGCGCCTCATCGATCGCCTCGAAGAGCTGGAGGACCTCCAGAACGTCTATCACACGATGGACATCACCGACGAGATCGCCGAGGCTTTGGAAGAAGAATAGTCCTGTGGACTATTCTTTCCCCATCTAGGCGCCCGAGCGGGCGCGCCCTGCTCGCGCGAAGCGTCGAGCGAGGTGGGGAAGCTTTCTTGCTTTGGGAATGGATTTGCAAGGCGGCTCCGAAAGGGGTCGCCTTTTGCGTTTCTTGCGAAGGAAAACGCGAAAGAATGTTCGCATTTTGAATCGGTATGCTACAATAGCGAACAAACGTTTGGGAATGCAAGGGAGCACAGTGGCAACGCGCGAGCGCATCATACTCGGGATTGACCCAGGTCTGGCGAACACGGGCTGGGGAATCGTGTCGCAGCGCGGCGCCAAGCTCTCGTGCATCGCATACGGTTGCGTATCGTCGCCCGCGCAGGTCGAGCTCTCCTTGCGCCTTCGCAAGATCCACGAGCAGATCGGCGCGGTGATCGATCGCTTCAAACCCACGTGCGTGGGAATCGAAACGGTGTGGTTCGGGCAGAACATCACTGCGGCGTTCGCAACGGGTCAGGCGCGCGGCGCGGCGCTCGTCGCCTGCGCGGAGGAAAACCTCAGCGTGGGGGAATTCACGCCTCGCCAGATCAAGCTTGCGGTAGTAGGCACGGGCACTGCCGACAAGGAACAGGTGCAATACATGGTAAGCCAGTTGCTCTCGCTCGACTCGGTGCCAAGCCCCGACCACGCTGCCGATGCGTTGGCCGCCGCCATCTGCTACACCACTCACGAAGGCTTCGGCGGACTTGCGAAGTAAGGAGCAAGCATGATTGCGTTTCTCAAGGGAAAGCTCGCCGGCAAAACGCCGCAAGTCGCCTATATCGATGTGAACGGTGTGGGCTACGCCGTCTTCATGTCGGCAACGGCGCTCTCTAAGCTGCCAGAATCCGGCACCACCGTCACAGTGCTCACGTATCTGCAGGTGAGCGATGCGGGCATTGCGCTTTACGGGTTCCTCTCAGAAGAGGAGAAGGCCACTTTCGAGCGCCTGATAGGCGTGACTGGCGTCGGGCCGAAGGTCGCGCTGGCGGCGCTTTCCACATTTTCCCCGCGCGCGCTGGCGGACGCTGTCGCCGCGCAGGATGTCGCCCTCGTGCAGAAGATCCCCGGCGTGGGCAAGAAGAGCGCATCGCGCATCATCCTCGAGCTGAAAGGCTCCTTCGATGCGAGCTTTGAAAGTCTGCTCTCCGAACCTTCCACGCAAACGATTCTCGACGACAGGCTGAAGGGCGCGGCCGAGGCGCTTCTCTCCATGGGATTTACCTCGCAGGAGGCAGAATTGGCGTTGAAGGGGGCTCCCGAGGGCGCAACCGAGGCAGCGCTGTTACAATATGCCCTTAAGCGACTGGGTACGGCACATTAGATGAAAAGGACGCAATGGCGGACGGTGTTCAAATAGAGGGAATGGTCTTCGAGGCGGCAACTGCGATGCAGGGGGGAGTGTCCCCGTCTGCAAGCGATCGTGCGGTGGCGCCCAACTTGCAAGAGGACGACCTCGCGCTTGACCGCAGCCTGCGCCCGAAGAAACTGTGCGACTACCTGGGACAAACCAAGGTGAAAGAATCGCTCGCCATCTTGATCGAGGCGGCGCAGCAGCGTAAAGAGTGCGCCGACCACATCTTGTTCTCCGGCCCTCCGGGGCTTGGCAAGACCACGCTCGCCACAGTGGTTGCCAATGAGCTCGGCGCGAACATCCGCACGACGAGCGGGCCGGCTATTGAGCGAACGGGCGACTTGGCGGCAATCCTCACAAACCTCGAAGAGGGCGATGTCCTCTTCATCGACGAGATTCACCGCCTGAACCGCATGGTCGAGGAAGTTCTCTATCCCGCGCTCGAGGACTTCGCGCTTGATATCGTGGTGGGGAAGGGGCCGGCCGCGCGATCGATCCGCCTCGACCTGCCCCATTTCACGCTCATTGGCGCGACGACGCGAACGGGCCTGCTCACGGGTCCTTTGCGCGATCGCTTCGGAATCGCATTCCGCCTGCAGTACTACATGCCCGAGGAGCTCGCAGCAATCGTTGCGCGCTCTGCCGCCATCCTGGACGTTCCCATTTCCGAAGATGGCGCGCTCGAGATCGCCCGCCGCAGCCGCGGAACCCCGCGTCTGGCGAACCGCATGCTCAAGCGCGTGCGCGACTGGGCGCAGGTGAGGGGCGACGGCGTTATCGACGAGGATGTCGCGGCGCAGGCGCTCAGCTTCTTCGAGGTGGATAGCTTGGGGCTCGACGCGGTTGACAATCGTATCCTAGAGCTGCTTGCCGTGCAGTTCGGCGGGCGCCCCGTGGGCCTCACCACGCTTGCGTCGGCGCTCTCGGAAGACACCGACACCATCGAAGACGTGTATGAGCCCTATCTCATGCAACAAGGGCTTATCGTGCGCACGCCGAAGGGCCGCCAGGCGACCGAGCGCGCTTACGAGCATCTAGGAATCGCGCCGCCGAAGGCCGACTGATGAAGGACCGACTGTAACCTATCGCGAACGAGGAGGGCCATGTTCGAACAAGATTATCTCATGCGTCTGCTCATGCAGTTCATGCAGGCGATGCGCCGCAGCATCGAGCGTGCCGACGATGGCCGTGATCCGGCGGCCGCTGCCGACATGCTCGAGAATGCTATCGCCGACGCGACCGACCTCGACGGGTCGATGCTTCTTTCGCTTGCCCCCGAATCGATGGCCTCGGTGCTCCAGGTGTCGGGCGTCGACCCGCATGTCACCAAATACGTCGCGAATAGTCTGCAGCTCGAGTCCGAGTTTCTGCGCAGTGCGGGAAACGATGGGCTCGCAGAGGTTCGCGCAGGCCAGGCGCAAGCGCTCGCCTCGGCCTACGGGTTCGAGCTTGCCGAGGGCACGCCGACCGAGCGGCTCGACTATCTCGAATCGACGCAGGACTAAGGGCGCGCTGCTTCTGATGGGCGCTCGCCGTATTGCGCGCTTTGAGAAAAATGGTTCGAATTCCTGCGATTTCGGAACGGTTTTCGCAGCGCGATAGCGTATAGTATTCATGTGCCCTCGAAGTGAGGGCGAGTGTTGCCGCCATGCAACGCGCAGAGTTACCTCCCCGGCTTAAGGGGAAGAGAAGAGGATTTTAAAATGGCGGAAGGTACTGTTAAGTGGTTCAACCCGGAAAAAGGCTACGGCTTCATCTCCCAGAAGGATGGCGAAGACCTTTTCGTTCATTTTTCCGAGATCAAGATGGACGGCTTCAAGACGCTCGATGAGGGCCAGGCTGTTTCCTTCGACGTGACCACGGGTCAGAACGGCAAGCTCCAGGCAAGCAATGTGGTGAAGCTGTAAATCCTTTTTTACATTCATACATGCTGAACGGCCTCGCGAAAGCGGGGTCGTTTTTTGTGCGCGCATGCAGGATGCGATGCGGTTGCCCTCAGGGCTTCGCCGACGTCTGGGGGCGTCCACATGACGAATATATGCCTCGGTCTCAAAACTAAGCTGAGTAATTTCCAACATCGTTTTGTCCCTATTCCCAAGTACTGATATAGAATGAGAACAGGCCAATCATTTGATGCCTTCTGAATCCAACTGCGAAAGGGGTTGTTCGTCGGCGTGAGCCCTCGTCGAGCCAAACATAGTGGCGGCACCCTAACCCGCGAGAAGTTCATGCTTCCAGAAATGCGCTTCGTCGCGTCGCTTGCTTTGCGGGGGGAAAGCCCCGACGAGATTGTCGAGCATGTCATTCGCGACAACCTCTTCCAATGCGCCAGTGCTCGTTCGCTGCGCGAGCGATCTCGCGACTGCATTGCTCGCTTCGCAACGCTTCGCGAAGGGGATCGCGCGAACGATGACGCATGCGATCGTCTGGTGAGAATTCTTGCACAAGGCTCGTTCGACCAGGCTGCTCAGGTGAATCTGTATCTCCTGATGATCCGTTTCGATCTCATGCGTTCATTCATGATCGAGGAAATCGGGGCGCGTATCGAGGCGATGGACTCCTCGTTTACCAAGGCTGATTTGGGGGCATTCCTCACGCGCTTTCAACTTGAGTATCCGGGTGCCGACAAGTGGAGCGACGAAACCATCACGCGATTGAAAGGCGTGCTTGCGAATTGCCTTGTGCAGGTTGGCTTTCTCGAAACGGTATCTTCAGAAGTGCTGCAACCAGTATTTCTCGACTACGAGGTCGAACAAGCGATTCGCGACAACGGCGACGCTGAGTTGCTTTTCGCATTCGATGGATCGACGGTGATGTAATTGTCTTCGAAAATGACCCCCCCCCTTCGTCAACTGACTTAAAAGGTTCCAAACAGTCAGAACCCTTAGCGGCTGCACTAAAGCAAAGGGCAAAATCGTCTCGCGGGAAGCAAACGGCCACGCGCGACATTGTTGCCGAGCATTCCCGAGCCGCCCGTGCGCAGGCCGATTTCTCGCATCGCTGCGAAGCGCTTAGGGCCCATCTTCTCGACGTCAACTTTTTAGAAAATAAAGGCATCGGAAACGAGATAGGTTTTTTCACCTTCTGCTATGACCCCGCCCTCGAAATGCAGGCACGGGCGTTCTTTGCCGACCTTGAACGCGAATCCGAAACGGGCGACAAACCGTATCGCATCGTTTCGCGCAACCTCTACGACGTCTTTCTCGACATATGCGAGAAGCGCCGAATCCTCAAGGCGATTCCGGTGCAGGAAGCAAAGCATGGCACAGCCAGCCAGCTCAAGCAGCTGTCGAAGATATGCACGCCCGCGGCGTTCGCGGAGGCAATCGATTACGAACCGCATGAGCGCGGGGACGTGCTGGTGCTCACGGGGGTGGGCGAGGTGTACCCGTTCCTCAGAATACATACCTTACTCGACAACTTGCACGTGAGATTCAGCGATATGCCCGTGGTCATCGCGTACCCAGGCGCGTACACAGGGCATTCATTCAGCCTGTTCAACAGCTTATCCGATGGAAATTACTATCGGGCCTTCGACCTTGTATAGGAGTGTGTCATGGTAATTAGGGACCTGTTCAGCAAGGACATCAACCGTTCCATCAACGGAGTTATCAAAGTCTCGCAAAGCGACGAGGAGTCCATCCAACAGGAACTTTCCGAATACGTGGTAACGCGCGAGCTGCAGCGCCACTTCGCGTACTTCTTCGAAAGCTACGAAACCGCGCTCGATATACCCACCGACAAAATCGGCGTATGGATTTCGGGCTTCTTCGGCTCGGGCAAGTCGCACTTCCTGAAAATGCTGTCGTACCTGCTGGCAAACAAGGTGGTTGGCGGCAAGGCGGCCATTGACTACTTCGACGGCAAGCTCGAAGACGAGATGGTCTATTCCAAAATGCGTCGCTGCGCCGGCGTGCCCACCGAGGCGATACTCTTCAACATCGACACCAAGGGCGGGCAGTGGAAGGAAGGCGACACGGCGAAAACGGCGCTTCTGCGCGCGTTCGAGCGCGTGTTCTTCGAGCATTTGGGCTTTTGCGGAGAGGACTTAAAGCTCGCGAAGCTCGAGATGTTCATCGAGTCGCGGGGTAAAACCGACGAGTTTCGCACAACGTTCGAACAGGTGAACGGCATGCCGTGGGTGGAAAGCCGCGAGACGTACGCCTACTTTGAAGACGACGTGGTCGAGGCTCTTCAAAGCGCGCTCGGCATGAGCGAAGCTGCCGCGCGCAACTGGTTCAACGGCACTGAGGACGACGTGATTGCGGTCGACAGCTTTGTCGGCATGGTGGGCGACTACGCGGCGCGTCGCGCGGACGAGGAGGGTGGGCGTTTTCGCCTGCTGTTCATGGTCGACGAGGTGGGCCAGTTCATCGGCGACGACGTAAGCCTTATGCTGAGCCTGCAAACGCTGGTGGAGGAAATTGGCGCGCGTTGCGCCGGGCGCGTGTGGGTCATGGTGACGAGCCAGGAATCCATCGACGGCAATCAGCTTATCGTCGGTGACGACTTCTCGAAAATCCAGGGTCGATTCACGACGCGCCTGTCGCTTTCCAGCTCGTCGGTCGACGAGGTGATCAAACGCCGTGTTCTCGACAAAACGCAGGCGGCGCAGTTGACCCTGCAAGACGAATACGAGGATCAAAGCGCGGTTCTGCGCAATCTCTTCTCGTTCGAAGGCTCGCGCGGCGATCTTTTGGGCTACGAATCGGAAGGCGACTTCGTCGATTCCTATCCATTCGTGTCCTATCAATTCAAGGTACTCCCCGACGTGATGACCGAAATACGCAAGCACGGCGTGAAGGCAAAGCACATGTCGACGGGCGAGCGCTCGATGCTGTCGGCGTTCCAGGAGTCGGCGCAGGTCGTGCAAAGCGAGCAGACCACAGCGCTCGTCCCGTTCTGGCGGTTCTTCGACACGATATCGAAGGATTTGGAGCACGGCATCCTGCAGGTGGTCGACCGCGCCACGCGTGCTGCCGAGGCGCATCAGGTGCTGCGGCCCGAGGATATCAGCGTGCTGAAGCTGCTCTACCTTATCCGCTACATCACGTACCTCAAGGGCACGCTGAACAACATCGCCACGCTCATGGTCGACGACATGGGCGTGGACAAGGTTGCCCTGCGCGAACGTTTGAAGGCGTCGCTCGACCGCCTGGTGCGTGAAAACTACGTGGCGCGTCGGGGCGATGCGTACAATTTCCTCACCGACGAAGAGCAGGACATCGCGCGAGAGATCTCCCAGGTGCCCATCGATATCGCAGAAGTGACCGAGAATATCAAGAAAGTGCTGTTCGAAGGCATATTCTCGCAGAGGAAACTTAGCCGCGGCGCCAACAATTTCCCGTTCGACCGTTACGTCGACGGATCAATTTACGGCACGTCGCAGGGCGGCATGAAGCTTAACGTGGCGACGATTGCCAACGAAGGCCGACTCTACGAGGCTGCCGATGGCGAAATTGCCGTGAAGTCGCAAGGGCAGGCGCTTGTGGTGCTCTCCGATGACGCCGATTACTTCGAGATGATGCAAAACGTGGCGCGGACCAGGAAGTATGCGCGAACCATCAACAAGAGCCAGCTTCCGCCCAGCACGCAGGAAATCATCAAGGGGAAGATGAATCAGGCGCAACACGACGAAAAAGAGGCGAAGACGCTCATCGAAAACGCGGTGGTGAACGCGCGCGTGGCCGTCAACGGTAGCATGGTGACGGTGCGCGCCATGAGCGCGAAGCAGTTGTTCGAAACGGTGCTCGACAAGCTGGTCGACAGCATTTTCACCAAGGCGGACTACATCTCCGACCCGGTGGAAGGCGATGGGGATATCATCCGCATTCTGCGCCATACGAACGAGCAATCGGCGATGGCGGGTATGGGCAGCGCGAACGAGCGTGCGGTCGCCGACATGAAAACGTTCCTCGAACTGCAAATACGCCTACATGTGCAAACCACGATGGGCGATATCCAGCGGAAATACCAGGCAGATCCATACGGGTGGCGCGATATCGACATCGCCGCCGTTGCCGCCCAGCTTGTCGCCGCGCAAGATGCGACCATTCTCTATGGCGGGCAGGCGCTGCGCGCGGACGACAAGAACATGATCGATTGCTTGCGCAAACATGCCGACAAGGTCGAGATTCGAATTCGGGAAAAGATGTCGGACGCGCTGCTCGGCAAAGCGCGTAGTATCCTTCGCGATTTTGCCGACACAAGTGCCGTGCCCGAGGATGAAGACAAGCTGATTGACTGCATCCAAGCAAAGCTCGAGGAAACGCAGGAGCACTGCCAAAGCCTCATGCACGACCACTTCACGGGCCTTGCGCCGGAGTTTCCGTATCCTGGCAAAAGCATTGTCGAAGACGGGCTCCATGTGATCGGTGAAATCCTCGCCGATCGGGCCGATGGCGAGGCGTTCCTGCGCGCATTCAACGCCAATGGCGACAAGCTGCTCGACTTTGCGGAAGACATGGAGCCGGTCGACGGGTTCTTCCCCAACCAGCAGCGCTTGTTCGATGGGGCAGTGGAGACGCTTGCGCTTATGGACCGCGAATCGTTCTATCTCGGCGATAACGAGGAAGCTCAGCAGGTCATTGCGGACATGGAGGGCATCCTGCGCGATCCGCAGCCGTATCGACGGGTGAGCGAGCTGCCCGGCCTCACAAAAAAGCTATCGGCCATGCATGGCAAAATCGTGCGCAGCAAGCAAAACGAGCTTCTAAGCTCGATTGACGGCGCGGTCGAAGAGCTGAAGGTGTTTGCGAACAATCAGGACCCTTATCAGCGGGCTGCGAATTTGGCGATTGCGGGCACCGAGCACAAAATCGCGTCGGTTAAGGGCCGCGTGCACAGCGCGAAGGCGGCAGGCGTCATCGATACTTTGAGGATGCAGTTCAAGGACCTGATTGAAGAGGGCTACCAGGCTGTCGATGCTGCGGTTGACGAGGCCCGTGCGAAGGCCGAGCGCGAGATTCGCCTGAAGCGCGAGTTGACGGAACGCGAGGTAAGCGCCGTCCCTGCGGGGGCTCGGGTGAGCCCCAAGCCCGGTGGAACGCAAGTTGCCGCCGCCCGCAATGTCGCTTTGCAGGGAATATCCCAAGGCGGTCGCGGTGTTAGTCAATCGGGGTCGGTGACTAAGGTCATCGTCGCAGATAAGCCGGCCGAGGCTGCTCCCAAGCCCCTCAAGCGCAAGGTGCTGCGTCGCGACGAGGCGTTCGATCGCGCCGTGCTGACGAACGAGGCCGAGGTGGATGCCTATCTTTCCTCGGTGCGCAAGGCGCTCCTCGAAGCGCTTGCCGATAACGATTCCGTCCGCCTGAGCTAAAGGGAGCCTGCCATGAACGATACCGCTATCAAGAACTTCTGCACGTGGGCTCGAAACGCCCTGATCGAGCAGGTGGAAACGCGCATGAGGCGCTTTTCGGTGGTGGAAGCGAACACGCTGCCCGAAGACGCCACGAGTGTGGACGGCGTGCCGCTGTCGCCCGACGAGCAGCGCCAGCGCGCCGAGCTCCTTCGGCTGCAGCGTGAGGTGGGGCACGCGGCGCTTGCCGAGCGCGCTGCGTACACGTGGTTCAACCGGCTGGTGGCCATTCGCTTCATGGAGCTGCACGATTACCTGCCGTGCCGCGTGCGCATGCTCTCGGCGGATGACGGCTCGTTCGCCCCGCAGGTGCTGAAGTGCGCGCTTGACGTGCAGATCGAGGGGCTTGACGCGGCGCGCGTGATGGAGCTTATGCAGGCGGGCGACGACGAGGCGCTGTTCCGATGCTTGTTCCTGGCGCAATGCGACGAGCTTTCGAGCTGCATCCCCGGCGTGTTCGATCGGGTGGGAAGCGCTATGGAGTTGCTGTTGCCCGATGGCCTCTTGCGGCAAGACAGCGTGCTCGACAGGCTGGTGACGTCTATCCCTGAAGAGGACTGGGAGCGCGTGGAAATCTTGGGGTGGATGTATCAGTACTACAACGCCGAGGTCAAAGACGCGTTTTTCAAGTCGAAAGCGAAGGAGACGCCCGACACCATAGGTCCTGCGACGCAGCTGTTCACGCCTGAATGGATCGTGCGCTACATGGTGGAGAACTCGCTCGGGCGGTTGTGGATGCTGAACTTCCCCGAAAGCACGCTGTGCCAAAAGTGGGACTACTATATTGCACCCGACGCCGAGCACGAGGATTTCATCCGCATTGACGGGCCGGAAGACATTACGCTGTGCGATCCGGCGTGCGGTTCGGGACATATTCTGGTGTACGCGTTTCAGCTTCTGTTTGACATGTATGTGGAGCGCGGGTACCGCGAGCGTGAGATTCCGCAGCTCATTTTGGAGAAGAATTTGGCGGGCATGGAAATCGATCCGCGCGCGGCGCAGATTGCCAACTTGGCGCTGGCCATGTGTGCACGCGAGCACGATCGGCGCTTCTTCGGTCGCGGGGTGCAGGCGGATGTGCTTGTGGTTGCTCCGACGAAGTTTCAGCGCGACGAGGCCGGCAACGTAATCGAGCTGTCTGATGATGCCGCGATCATGGCCGACCAGCAGTTTATCGATGCGCTGGAGCACTTGGGCGAAGTCGGGAGCTTGCTCAACCCGACGGAAGCCCAGTTGGAGGCGCTGCGGACGGATGCGGCCCGTTTTGCCGCCGAGGCGGAGGGCGGCAGTCTCTTCGGGAACGACTTGGGCGAAAAGCTGCAAGATGCGCTTCGGGTGTGCGAGGCGCTTGCAAGGAAGTTCGATTGCGTGGTGGCCAACCCGCCCTACATGGGATCGAGCAGCTTCAGCTCCTTCATGAGCAAATGGATCAAGAAGAATTACCCCGACGTTAAGAGCGACCTGTTCTCTTCGTTTATCGTCCGCATTATGGACTATGCGAACGAGCGCGGCGAGGCTGGCATCATGTGCCCCTTCGTTTGGATGTTCATCGGCAGCTATGAAAAACTCCGCGAAAAGATGATCAACGAGAAGACCATTACCTCGTTGGTTCAGCTCGAATACTCGGGTTTTGCAGGCGCTACGGTTCCCATCTGTACCTTCACGTTCCATAACAGCTATGTTGACGAGTATAAGGGTGGATACGTTCGCCTGTCGGACTTTGTTGGAGCGGCAGTCCAAGCTCCAAAAACACGAGAGGCAATAGCAAACCCTGATTGTGGCTACTTCTATCGCAGAAACGCAAAAACCTTCACCCAAATCCCCGGCACCCCCATAGCCTACTGGATTGGGGCAGGGGCGTATAGGGCATTTAAAAATGGAATCTCCCTTATGGATGTCGCAAAAACCCGTAAAGGGATGTTTACAGGAAACAATGATCGCTTTTTGCGTTTTTGGCACGAAGTTTCTTCGGGTCCAATTGGTGCTGATTACAAGTTCTATTCGAAGGGTGGTTCATTTCGCCGCTGGTATGGAAATCGTGACTACGTTGTGCGCTGGAGCAATAACGGCGAGGAGATCAAGGCTTATCCGGGATCAGGCAATATTAACGAGGACGATTACTTCAAGCCATGCCTATGCTGGTCTTTAATCACATCGGGGGATATTAGCTTCAGATCTTTGAACTCGGCTGAGTTTGTTGTGGGGGATGCTGGTCCAGCCTGCTATCCATTGTGCGGATCATCCCGCTATCTTCTCGGTTTGTTAAATTCGTCCCCTATTCGTTTCCTGTCTAAAGCAATAAACCCAACGCTGAACTGGAGCGCAGGAGTCGTTGGTTCCTTCCCGGTTCTTCAGTGCGAAACGGCTCTCAAAGATGTCGACATGCTGGTTGATGAGTTGCAGTTTCACTCAAAACTCGACTGGGACTCGTTTGAAACCTCCTGGGACTTCAAACGCCATCCGCTGCTGTAGGTGTTTCGCATGTCAAAGTCGTACGATTGGAATTTTAATTCAGCCCAAAAACCAAATAGCAAGCTGATGCTCTGGCTATACAACCAGTATGTGCTTGATTGCCCTGTCAAGGGCGTTTCTGCAAGAAGCTGCGACTTTTCAACCTTAGGCTGGAGCGGACATAATTACCTAACGCTAGCATCAGCGATGAAAAGTGAAAGCAATCTAGCTAATCAGACATGGCGATATGTCAAAGACGCTGAACTAAATAGTACTCTAAGAGAACTTGGAGTGTTTAATAAGTACACGCTGGACAAAGAGCTTTGCGTTTATGCGAAAGGGGACAAGCAGAAGGTTGAAGGCCTGTTTTACATGATTCGCAATGCGCTTGCACATGGTTCTTTCCGGTATCACTGTACTAAAACGGGGGAATACCTAGTTATGCAAACTAGCAGAAATGGAAAACTTCGAGGAAGGGCCGTTATCAAAATCGATACATTAAAGAGATGGCGAAGTCTTCTGAATAATCGTCGAAAATACTTGAAATGACGAAAAGCGGATAAGCAAGGGACTGGCCGCTTAGGTTGGTCCAAAGAATTGTCCGTACCCCCGACCGATTGTTAGATGGTCATCATTTCTTGCTTTACGAAATGCGAAGGATAAGCTAGTTGAATGATCCGATTATAAAGAAATTCGTAGTTGTCGCTCATAAATTGCTGGTCACCGAGGTTGAGAGTCGAATCAGGCGTTTGGCAATCGATAGGGAAAGTGTGCCGTCCTGCGATTCTAACTTACTGATAAACTGTCAACTCGATGTCCAGCAAATCGCCCAGAGAAAGTGGCTAATAGATTACGCCTCTCGTAATGGCATCGACCAGTTGAGGGAGCAAGCCGCGCGCGTATGGTTTAACCGTCTGGTCGCTATCCGGTATATGGAGGTGCATGATTACCTCCCCTGTCATCTGCGTTTTTTCTCAAGTTCAAATGGCTTATCGGCTCCACAGGTTATCGAAGAGGCGCTGAATGTGGAAATTGCCGATATTGACCAATCGCATATTATCCAACTGATTCAAGCAGGTGACGACGAAGCGCTCTTCCATTACCTGTTGGTAGCTCAATGCCATGAGCTGGGTCGATCTATGTCGCTTATGTTCGGGAGCAAATTAGATGCACTCGACTTGCTGCTTCCTGATCGATTGCTCGGCGAAGATGGCATTATCGATATGCTTGTCGGCAAGATTCCCGAACGAGAATGGCTCGAAGGTGTTGGTATTCTGAGCCGTTTTTATCAATACTTCACCGATGATTGGCGAGACAAGATTGGTGATAATCTCAAAAAGGGCAAAAAGATATCCGGTGTTGACGTTGCGGTAGCGACTCAGCTCTTTACTCCCGATTGGCTTGCGGAGTATATCGCGCAGAATACTGTGAGTCGCCTATGGACGGAGGTTCACCCTGTTAGTCAAGCGCCTCAGGATATGCTATATCGTAAGGCGAAAGATAGTGCCCGCCCAATGCGCGAGATCGCCCCTCAAGAGGTAACGGTTTGCGATCCGGCATGCGGTTCGGGCTCGATTCTTGTGCATGCGTTTGACCTGATTGTGCGCATATATGAGGAAGCTGGGTACTCACGTCGAGATGCTGCTCGATGTATTCTTGAAACCAACTTGACGGGCTTTGAAATCGATTCCTGCGCTGCAGCTATTGCCAGCTTCTCCCTGATGATGAAGGCACTTGAATGCGATAATCGTTTTCTTCGCCGTGGGGTGCAACCGCGTATCGTCGTTTTCGAACCAATTGAGTTCACGGAAAGCGAACTCGCAGATGCTTCAGCACTTCGAGAGAGGCGCTATCTTCTCGACTTGCTTAAGGACTTTGGGAGATATGGAAGCCTCATCCATCCGGACCAATGCGATATTGATGCACTTGCGGAGGCGAAGTTGAGCGCTTCTCCTGGCAGTGCCCTTTATGAAAAGATTGCTCTCGCGGATGAATATTTCCAGATGCTTGCTCAGACGTATTCATGCGTTGTCTCCTATCCGCCTTATATGGCGCGTCGAAAAATTGATGGGGAGTATTCTGCGTTTTTGGCCAAGCACTACCAGCAATCCTCTGCGAACGTGGGCACGGCATTCCTCGAGCGCGCGCAACAGCTCAGCGGATCATTCGGCTATACTGCGATGATTCTCTCGCAAGGGTGGCTCTTCCTGAAGTCATATGCCGAAATGCGAAAACAGTTTTTCGAGTCAAATTCGGTTGTGCAATTGCTCGATGTTGGGGCTGATGGTTTTAATAACGTTCAAGCTGGCGCTATGACGGCAATCGTGGTTGTCCTCGATGCTTCGCAGGCGTCCCTTGCATGCGACTTTCTTGATGTAACGGCATCGCCCGACGAAGCTTCAAAAAGGCGCCAGTTGCTCAATATCGTGAGCGCCAAAGACGGCTTGAATGCATTTACCAGGGGAAGGGATTTCTTTCGTCAGCTCCCTGCTTATTCATTAAGCTATCGTCTCGCCGATTCAGTGGCAAAGGCGCTTCATGTGGAACAATCGATTTCTTGCATTTCGACAGAGGTCGGGTTCGTTGCAACAGGGAACAACGCCCGTTTCATGCGACTATGGCACGAAATTCCCTTTTTCGAGATAGGTGCACGATGGCAAAAGTACGCGAAGGGCGGAGAGTTCAGACGTTGGTATGGTAATACAGACCACGTTGTTTATTGGGAGGGCGATGGGGCTGAAATTAAGCTGGCGCAAAGCTGTGCGGTTTCGGAGCGTGATTATCGGGAGCCGTATATTTCGTGGAGCGGGCTATGTAGTACACGCCTATCTTTTAGATATTGCAGTGGGGGAGTGATGGCAGATAAGGCAAGTCCTTCCATAAGGGTTAATCACTTTGGAGATTGGTCAGGAACCTATTCTATTGCAGGTTTCTTGAATAGCTCGGTGACGATGTTGCTCGGAGCTGTGCTGTGCCCAACGTTAAATAAGCGAGAATCCGATCTTCGAGCATTGCCGATCGAAGAAGATGTGCCGGGTAATCCGCGAGCCGCGCAACTGGCAAAGTCGTCGATCGAACTATCAAAACTCGATTGGGATTCGTTTGAAACCTCCTGGGATTTCAAACGCCATCCACTGCTTTAGGTGATGGTCGTGGCTAAGGGTGGAAAAGACTACAACGAGAACTATCGCCATGAATGTAATCTAGTTGATTCGTTTTTTGCGAATTTTCTTCAAGTAGTTTTTCTTAAAGTTAACCCATTCGCCGAAGAAGCGTTCTTCGGTATTGCCTGCTGTATGCGTTTGATACCTAATCGCTGTCAACTCAATGCCGCACACGTAATCGGCGACTTGGGACAAGTAATGCGACGCCGGCGAGACGTCGCGATAAACGATGGCCTCTTTGGAAATCGTGCTTTCGATTGCGCCGTGAATCGCGCGTGTCACTATTTTTTGACCGTTGTCGTAGTAAATCTTGATGGTGTCAAACGATTGGAAGAATTCAAGATTGTTGCGTATTGTCAGATTAATATCTCGACGTATCTTGCTTTCAAGGGTCTCTTGGGTCGGGAACTCGCGCTTCAGATAAGCAAATGTTCCATATTTGAAGTCAATTTTCTCAGCAAAGATAGCAAATGTAGTGAAGAGCTTTCTTCTGGTTCGATAGTCCATCAGCGAATACTGGTCATGTCCTCTTATGATGGGCGTGAAGTGAAATGCGGTCTTCGCAAGCCCGGCGTTCCTGATGGATTGCCCGTATCGTTCAATATTCTCATAGATATCGACAGCCTGATTATGGAAAACGAGGGTGACCAGATAGCGTTCGGATCCAGATCCAACATCACCGGACTCGTCGATGAAGATAGAGAGTTCGTTCATTGTGAGCCCTTCTGCCGAAATAAAAAAATGCCGGGGGACAGCCCCCGGCTACTTCGACAGCCTTCCATTGCGGAACGCTATCTAGTTTATATCACAGGCCAGGGTGCTCTTTCAAGATGAAATTATAGCAAACAAACGTTCGATATTAAAGGGCTACGAGGATAACAAGAAAGGGGTTCCACCATGCAGGATCTGCCGGTTTTGATGCTGTCGCTGCTCTCCGACGATCTCCTGTTCTTCCAGGAGGGCGAAATCGCTTGGGATGGCAAGCGCCACTCCATACGGGGCATCCAGGCGAACGCGCCGAAGCTTGATGAGCTGAGTGCGGTAGCCGAGGAAGGGGGGTTCGACGACGGACCCGACCTGGTGAAGCACTTCGTCGCGCTCATCGTCAAGCTTGAGGACGACGAGGGACTTGTCGTCCCGCGCGATGCAATCGCCCCAGAAATCAGCAACAGTCTGCCGGAAGGCGACCTGACGGGGATTACGCTGGCCAACCTGGCCGCATTCGCGCGCGCCATTATCGTGCGCAATACCGATGATGGCAATTATGGAGTTCTCTATGATAGCCGCCTCGCCGTGGGAATTCCCTGCTTCTTCAACTTGATGGCGCGACTGATTTGGGACATGCGCCAGCTCAGCTTGTCGCTTGCCGGCAAGCCCTTCACCGTCGCTTTCGTAGGGAGCCGAAACTTCGATGCGGACGTTCTTTTTCCGACGACGGTCAGCAGCGTGGCGGGAAGGCAGGAGAACCCCCTTTCGATGACGGTGGACCAATGCCCCTCGATCAATCTTCCCAGTGGATCGGCTAACACGCCGGCAAGCAAGAGCGCGCCCAGCGCCTCTAAAAAGCAGCCTGCCGATTCTCAAGCGAAGGCCGAGCGACATGCGCCAGGGAAACGCAAAGAGGCCAAGTTGGACTTCGAAAGAAGTACTGCCACGCAAGATCTGCCGGTTTTGATGCTGTCGCTGCTCTCCGACGATCTCCTGTTCTTCCAAGAGGACGATATTGCCTGGGACGGTAAGCACCACTCCATCCAGGGCATTCATGCAAATGAGCCGAAGCTGGACGATCTGAAAACCGTGGCCGAAGAAGGGGAGTTCGGCGACACCTCCGATTTGGTGAACCATTTCGCTGCGCTTTTAGCCAAGGTTGAAGAAGACGAGGGCCTTATCATTCCGCGCATCGCGATCGCTCCCGGAATTAGCAAAGCTTTGCCGGAAGGCGACTTGACGGGGATCACGCTGGCCAATCTTGCTGCATACGCTCAGGCCATTACCATTTGCAACACAAATGACGGCGATTACGCGGTTCGCTGCGACAACCGCCTCACCGCGGGAATCCCCTGCTTCTACAACTTGGTGGCGAGACTGATTTGGGACATGCGCCAGCTCAGTCGGTCGCTTGCTGGCAAGCCCTTTACCATTGCCTTCTCGGAACGCAAGAGCATGGACGCTGACATGTATTTCCCGAGAGTGGTTGGCCACGTTGCAGGGAAGCAGAAGAATCCTTTGCTGAAGCGTGTGCGTCACTGCCCCCCGGTCTGGCTGCCTTACGAGATTGAGGAGGAGCTGAAGAAAAAGAAGGCGGCAGACAAGTTGGCCGCTAAAGATGCCTCGTCAACTGAGGGAAAATCGAGCGTTCAAGCGGAGCCCAATCGGACGCTGCTTCAGAAACCCCCGCTGCAGATTGCGGAAAAGAAGACGTATACCGAAGAGGACAGGCGGAAAGACGAGGAAGCACGCGAGGCGGCGCTCCAAGCGGCTGTCGAGGCGGGGGCTGAGCAGTATGCGCTTAAGCAGCATGAAGCGGTCGTGGAGCGGTTTGAGGCGGGCCGAAAAGGGGACAAGCGCACAACATTCGACGGTGGGCCGAGGGAACGGGTCTGCCATCATCTTTTTGAGTGCGGAGGCGGCCTTACGGAGCAGGAAATCTTTGACGATCTAAACCGCACGCGTAACGTGAAATGGCGACAGTCCAGCTCAAATGGAGGCTCCGTAAAATACGACAAAATGCTTCAGCTCATGTCGGATCCTTCACGGACGATTACGAATGAGTACCAAAGATATCTTCCGATGGGCGAGGCCGCGCAGATGGCCAAGCTGCTGGATGAGCAAAAGACAATCAAATCGGATAACGGCATGTGGTTCCTTTGGTGCCACGATGGCGTCGATTGGGGCCAAAGGCTGCTCAACGCGAGGGCTGCGCACGCCGATGCCACGGAAAAGTCGGGGAACATTGAACGCCTCGAAAAGGAGAAAAGCTCGCTTCTTGCAGAGAAGGAAGAGCTGCAAGGACGGATTAAACAACTGGGATTGTTCGATTTCAAAGGAAGAAAACCCCTGAAGGAGTGCTTGTCGGCAATTGAAAGCGAGCTTTCGCAAAAGGAGGGGCTTCTCAAAGACGCGCGCGCGAAGCGTGATGCTCTCCCCGCAATCGAAGGAGAGCTGAAGGCGATAAGAAAAGCCTGTCAGTCGGAGTATCGCGACTATCTGATACGTCGAGAGCGATATGAAGAGAGAATGGGATAGAAAGGCAATCACTGATGGCGACACTTCTCTATAAAGAGGCGAAAACCTCAGTTGAGCTGCTTTCTGCGAATCTTTTTGAGGTAGTTCTTCTTGAAATTTCGGATACTTCCGAAAAATTCAACGTCGGTTCGCGTTTCCGGGTGCCGTTCGTACTTGGCGGCCGTCAACTCGATTCCACACAGGTAATCGGCGACCTGCGCGAGCTGGTACAGCTTGGGGGAAGCGTCTTTGTATACGGCCGCTTGACTCGAGATGGCGCCCTCGATAGCGAGGTGAAGCGCCTTCGTTACAATGCTCTGTCCATCGTCGTAGTATATTTTCACCTGGTCAAAGTCTTGCAGATACGATTGCTTCGACCGAAGGAAACCCTTCACATCGGCTTCTATTGCTCGCGTCAATTGGGCGGTATTTGTAACGCGACTGCGTTTCTCGAAAACGAATGCGGCGTAAGCGATGGGAAGATGTTCCGCGAATATTCTGAATGCATGGAGTTGACGTTTTCTGCTGCGAATGTCTTTCCATTTGTAGTCGTCCTGCCCATTAAGCAGTGGGTTGAAATGAAAAGGGATCGTATCGAGCAGCTCTTCCGCGAGGGTGCATTCGTACTGAGCGATATTGGGCTGGATGAGCTCATCTTGCCTATGGAACACCAAAGTGACCAGGTAAAAATCGGATCGAAATGCGGCGTCGCCAGACTCGTCTATGAAAATAGACAGCTCCCTCATGAGACGACCTCCTTCAAAATAAAAATGTCGGGGGGGAAACCCCCCGACGCTCGGAGGTCCCTCTATTCGAGGAAACCATTTAGTTTATACCATGCCGAGCACGTCCTTTCAAGTCGAAATTGTAACAAACAAATGTTCGAAATTCAATGTAAACTGGCAGTATAAAGAGGAGGCAATCACTGATGGCGACACTTTTAGCAGATAAGTACGCGGCGCGAAAAGCCGAGGTCAACGAACGGTTCGAGCGGTTGCGCGCAAATGAGGAGGAGCTCAACCGCATCTTCGCCGAGATATACAACAT
>NZ_CAKUAL010000015.1 GCF_934636505.1 uncultured Ellagibacter sp. | reverse complement strand
GCGGGCAGATCTACCAGGAAACGCGCCACTGGGACCCCACGATGAAGCACACCATCGTCATGCGCGTGAAGGAGACCGCCGACGACTACCGCCTGTTCCCCGAGCCCGACCTGGCGCCTTACGACCTCACCGACGAGTTCATCGAGGGCGTCCGCGCCAAGCTGCCCGAGCTGCCCGACCAGAAGGCCGCGCGTTTCGCCGAGCAGTTCGGCCTGTCGGCATACGACGCCCGTCAGCTGGTGGAAGGCGAGCAGACCGCCGATTTCTTCGAGAAGTGCATGGAAGCCGCCGGCGCGAACGCGAAGAAGCTCGCCAAGCCCGTCGCCAACCTGGTCATCAACGACATCGCAGGCTGGCAGAACGCGAACGAGGACGCCAACCTCGCCGACAGCCCGCTTTCGCCTGCGCGCGCCGTCGAGCTCGTCGGGCTGCTCGCCGAGGACGCCATCTCCTCCAAGCAGGCCAAGGAGGTCTTCGCCGCCGTCATGGACGAGGACAAAGACCCTGCTGCCATCGTGGAGGAGCGAGGCATGAAGCAGGTATCGGACACGGGCGCGATCGAGGCCGTCGTCGATGCGGTCATCGCCGCGAACCCCGACGAAGTGGCGCGCTACAAGGACGGAAATACCAAGGTCATCGGGTTCTTCGTCGGCCAGTGCATGAAGCGGATGCGCGGCCAGGGCAATCCCAAGGTCATCAACCAGCTTCTCGCGAAGAAGCTCGCCGAATAGGGCCCGGCGCACAGGGTCTTCCAACGTAACACGCCGATTGCCGCGCCCGAGGGCTTTCCTCGGGCGCGGCGCGTACAAGAAGGAGCAGAAGTGAACGCGCGCGATATGCATGCCGAAATGACGCGATGGATCGAAAACGTAACGGAGCCCGACCTTGCCGCCGAGCTTTCCCGCATGAAGGAAGCGGTCGAAACAGGGGACGAGTCCGCGTTCACCGACGCTTTCTTCCAGGACCTCTCCTTTGGCACGGCGGGCCTTCGCGGCACGCTCGGCGCCGGCACGAACCGCATGAACGTCTACACCGTGGGGCGAGCCACGCAAGGGTTTGCCGACTACCTGAACGCACATTTCGAGAACCCGAGCGTCGCCATCGCGCGTGACAGCCGCAACAACGGTGAGCTCTTCGTGCGCACAGCGGCGGCGATCTTCGCGGCGAACGGCGTGCACGCATACGTGTATCCGCGCATTTCCCCTGTTCCCACGCTTTCATGGGCGGTTCGCGACCTGGGCTGCTCGGGCGGCGTGTGTGTAACGGCGAGCCATAACCCCGCCGCTTACAACGGATACAAAGCCTATGGGCCCGACGGTTGCCAGATAACGAGCGAGGCCGCGGCTGCCATCTCGGCTGCGATCGAGGGCACCGACATCTTCTCTGGGGTGAAGTCAGTCGACTTCGACGCCGCACTTGCGAAAGGCGACATCACCTGGATCGACGATGCGGTGCTCGAGCGCTACTTCGACGCGGTTCTGTCGAAATCGGTAAGCAATCTAAGCGCCGACGAGGTCGCGAAGGCACCTCTGAAGCTCGTCTACACCCCGCTCAACGGCACGGGGCTCGTTCCCGTGACGACCGTGCTTGAGCGAGCGGGCGTCACTGACATCGCCGTCGTCCCCGAGCAGCGCGACCCCGACGGCGATTTCCCCACCTGCCCGTATCCGAACCCCGAAATCCGCGAGGCAATGCAAAAGGGCATCGAGCTTTGCGAGCAAGTACATCCTGATTTGCTGCTCGCGACCGACCCCGACGCTGACCGCGTGGGCGTCGCCGTGAAAGATGGCGAGGACTACCTGCTGCTCACGGGTAACGAGATGGGCGTCCTGCTGCTCGATTACATCTGCCGCATGCGCGCCGATCGCGGTGAGAACTTGGCCGAGAAAGTGGCCGTCACCACGATCGTGTCGAGCGCGATGGTCGATGCGCTCGCCGCGAAATACGGCTTTGAGCTGCGCCGTTGCCTGACCGGATTCAAGTACATCGGCGACATCATCACCGAGCTTGCGGACGCAGGGCAGGCCGACCGCTTCATCTTCGGCTTCGAGGAGAGCTACGGGTACCTCTCGGGCGACCACGTGCGCGACAAGGACGCCGTGAACGCAAGCCTGCTCATCTGCCAGATGTCGCAGAGCTACAAGCTGCAGGGGAAAAACCTCGCGGACGCGATGCGTGACCTGTACGCCGAGCACGGGTACTGGCTTAACCGCACCGTGTCGGTGTCGTACCCCGGCGCCGAGGGGGCGGCCGCGATGGCGGCGATCATGGAGCGCTTGCGCGCGGAGGCGCCGAGCGAGGTCGCCGGTCTCACCGTCGAAGGCGTCATCGATTACGAGGACGCGGGAACGGGGCTTCCGCCCGCGAATGTCGTCGAGCTTCGCCTGGCAGGCGGCAACAAGGCCATCGTGCGCCCGAGCGGCACCGAGCCCAAGATCAAGCTCTATGTGTTCGCGAAAGACGACACGAGGGAAGGCGCCGAAGCGCTTCTCGATAGCATCGAGGCTTCGGGCCGCAAACTTTTGGCGTAGGGCCGCCGCGGGGAAGGCGCGAAGCCGCAAATTACTTTGCCGCGGCCCTATGCAGCGACAGGGAACAAGCTGCTCGCACAGGGCCGCAGTGAGGAAGAGACGCGGAGCTTCCCAGCCCGGAGCACGTTTGCCGCAAGGGCTGCTGCCCCTGCGATCACTTCGCCTCGGAGACGCCATCGGGCTCTCTCCCTTCAGCCCATCTCGCCGAAAACGAGGCCGTCGTGGACAAATATTGTCGATATGCGAGGAGCTTCCTACTACTAACTTTCTTCCATCAATTCCGACCTGGGCAAACGTAGGACGAAGAGAGAAGGGTCCTCCCCGCCGTCAGGTTTCGACTCACATATCGACGATTTTTGTCCCCCGACATGGCAATGCCGGAAGCTTTCTCTGATAAAACGCTATGCGCTACGCGTTGAAGGCAGACTCGTCGATTGCGATAGGCGTGATGTTGGCGTCCTCCACGCTGAACGTGTAGGTATAGCGGTTCGTCGGAGAAGTAAAATCGAGCGGTGTATCGCTTTTCGCATAGGTTCCATCGCTTCCAAACGCCTCTTCGGTGCCATACCAGGTGTTTCCTAACCCGTAAGAGAACTCGCAGCGAGTGGCGGGGAACATGCCTTAACCGTATATCCCGCCCTTACGTAAAAGGAAAGCTCGGTTTCGCTCGTTTCGCTGTTCCTCAACTTCACGAAAGCGTTTTTATCAGCAGGCGCCACCACCGTGAGCTGAGGCAGATACCCTTGCGCGGTCGAGCAGAAGATAAACCCTGCAGGCGGGTTCGACTCGTCGAAGTAGCTATCGGCAGGAGAATTATCTTCGAAGTATGTCGCACTATTATTCGCTGCGTAATCGCTTGGAGAGGCGAGGCCCGCCGAATCGAGAATCACATAGCGCGCGTAATTCGCTCGTGCCTCGAACGGATGGTCCGCCACGTAATCGGCGTAGGTAGGGTAGCCCCACCGTTCATAGGAAAACTTATCAGGTCCATCATTTGAGTGCACAACGGTGACTGAGGAGGAGCCCGAGGATGTCGCTTTCAGCGAAGGAGCATCCGTGTTCACAGCGGCATCGGACGAGTTGATGACAACCGTTTTCGATCCGCTTCCCCAGTCAAAGTCGTCGTTAGCTTCGGCGGCGACCGTCTTCGCATTCGTGTCGCACGCACTCCGCTCATAATCAGCCGCCTGTTTATTGAAGCTGCTCATGGGGTATAGCCACAGAAGCAGTAACGTGAGAAGTACCAGCAGAAGTGGGATAAGCCACCTCCATATACTTGGGCGCTTTCGATAAATGCTATTGCGCTTTCTGTAATCGACACTTCTGCTCATACCATCGTCTCCTCTCAGCCTGACACCATTGCAAGATTGGAAAACCGCACAATCAAAAACAAAGCGAGCCACCCGAACATCCAAAGGCACCGAAACACCGAAGACGCAATGAAACGCCCCTCTGCCACATACCCCCAACGCTTCCGCATTCGCCACAAGAAGAGAAAAGCTATGACGAAGCCTCCATAGACCAGCTCGCTTGACGCCATGTTGGTAGAACCGCTGCTTACCGACAGAAGCACAATCGAGAAGACGAGAGCAAAAAATGCGAGGCGAACAATGTTGAATAATTCATACAAGGTGATGGGAGGTTGTTTTTTATATGGTCGAGGATAGTACAGCTGTTCTGGGCAGAGAATCCGAATCAAAAGCATGGCAACGGGCGGGAAAGTCGCGAAAAGAGGTGCCGCGACGCTTCCGAGAATCGCAGCAAGAACGGCTACGACGAAAAAAACCAGGAAGGGAAGGTGACGCTTCGCGCCGGCAACCGCTCGACAAATGCATTCTGCGATGAGCATCGCGGTAAGACAGCACGACAGAGTAACCCAACCACCCTGAGGAGTCGAATAAGAGAGAAATGCAACGCTCCGCGCAAAGTCGCTGTGTTCAATCAACAATGAGGCAAGGGAGCACGCGGCAACTCCACTCACAACGCATGCGAGCGTGCTTCGGTCGATTGCCAGAGAAAACGCCGCCCGCATCGTTCTCAAAGCAGCGCGGACGTCAATCCTCTTCAAGGCGCTCACAAGCTCGAATTGTTTTTTCTTCGCGGGGGACTTCTCTTGGTTTTCCCCCTTGCTCTTCGAATTCGCGAGCAGCTTCATCGCAGCTCCTCGCTCATAATGCGCCTGAAAGTGCTTTCAAGTAGCTGGAAGAAATCGCGAAGCGAAGCAGCTCCGTAGCTTGCGACGACCTGCGGATAAACGACCTCATCAGTCAGTTTTCCCAAATCAGGTACTTCCTTGTCAGATATCACGCCGAGAACGGGTCGTAGGCAAAGGGGGCCGAAAAAATCGATTTCCCTCGACTCGTTGCAGAGAAGCTTGCACGCGTTTTCCGTGTCTCGTCGAGAAAGCGGCGCCTCCTCGACGCTCGGCAAGCCGAATTGGAAATCGGCAGCGCGGTCAAATTCCGCCGAGGAGAAATCGAGTGTGCCGGTATACGCCGATGAAATCCGAACGGCAACGGATAGGTCGCAATCCTTGCCGAGCGCGCGCAAAAACCGCCTGAACTCCTTGCGGATAGTGCGATGAACCCGCGCATCGCGAAGAAATATCGAGTCTATGAGAACAAGGCATTTCAACTTCGGACAGATCTCGTCGATGGGAAATCCCTCAGGCGTTCTTTGAATCGGCATCATAGCCCGCCGCCCAACCCCGTCGCGAGAGCTCGCGCAAGTGCCATGCCGATCATCGCCGCGAAAAGCGAGCCGCAGTAGCTCATCTTCCCATAGCCTCGAAATACATCTTTCCGCACGAAGAGCACATTGCATGCGACGCACCCGCCAAGAGCAGCAAATAGATACAGCAAGGCGGTTTTGGCAACGATGGGGTTTCCGCTTACAGACATCCCAGCCAAGAAAATAGCTTCGAGGGGGCTAAAGCCATTAAGCACCGAGAAAAGCGCAAGCATGCTCGAAGACCCGAGCGTAACGAGCCAGAACACAGCGCGTTGATTAGTTCCGCGAATGCCGTGAATAGCCGTTTCGCGCTCCATCAGGTCCAAGCGCTCATCGTCAGCGCCCGAACTTATGCGGGATAGCTTTTGCAGCAAAGAATCGCCCATATCGGAAAGCTGAGAAAAAAGGCTTCGAGAGCTTGCTGCCTTTTGTCCAAGCGCATGCAGGAAATCAGCGGCGATTGCCCCCGTCGACGCCTTGGCATAATTCACAAGGTATCTATCGTAAACACAGCGAAGCGGCTCCGGCTCGTCCCAAAACGGGCTTTGAAACGAATCAACGAGGCCCAATTCGCCTATCTCGCTGACGAGAAACGGCTTGCGCGTAACATCGAGAATAGCGTTGGCAATCGAACGGCCGGGTGCTATTTTCGGCGTTTTCTCGTCAACCAATGCGTACTGTATCGTTTTCTCGAGCAGAGCGCCGCGGCCTCGGTGAAGAAGCGCATAGATATGAAGGATCAGGCTGTACGGATCAGCACAAGGACGACCGAATGAGGGGCCTATGAACACGCGACAGGTAGATGGATCCACGAGAATCTGCTCGGACATTATGCATTTCAGCGGAGCGCCCGCCTTGCTCGCAGCGAGAACCGCCGTGCAGAGGTTTCTCGCCACCTGCAGGCAAGCCGCGTCGCTCATCTCAGACAAATCCAAAAAAGCATCGAGGTCGATACCCTTCGCCATGTACGTGAAGAAAATGCCGATTTGCTCGCCGCACTTGGTTGAGTACGCGAAACTCCATTGGCGTGACAGCTGCCGAAGGACGTCGAGCGGATATTCGGTTTGCGAGCTGAGCGGCATTTCCCCGTCGAATCTCCTTGCGTCTTCTTTGTCGCTGGGAAGAGATTCGAGAGGAATGAATGCGAGGTACTCGCAGCCTTTCACCGAGCGGAAACCGTAGTCGTTAAGCGGCTCGAGAGACACTTCATGCGAGACCCCGTCATCGTCCAACACCGAAAATTATTTCTTCTCGCCTTCCGTCATTTGTCTCTCTATCCGCTAAACGCCTTTCTCGGCATCTTCCGGTTTCTCACGGTTCTCTTTATCGATGGCCTCTCCATCATTAGGCTGCTCATCATCAGAATGTGCATCATCTGGCTGATCCTCGGACGGCAACACATCGCCAGATTGCGCCTCGTCGAAGCTTTCGCCAGATTGCGCACCGTCCGGTTCTTGCTCGGACTTGCTGTCAGAGTTTTGCGTCTCATCGGGCTGCTCGGAGTCGCAGACGTCATCGCCTTGCTGGGCTTGAACGCCCGCCGCCCGCTGCACCGCGAGCTTCGCCTCTTGCTCGGCAGCCTCCCTCTCCGCGCGCGCCGCGACCTCTTCGATGCGAGCCTTCTCCGCTTCAACGCGAAAGTACTGCGCCTCGGCCTTGGCACGCTCGGCCTCCGCTTCGGCTTGCGCTTGCTTGAGTAGGCTTTGAGCGTGCGCTTCCTCCTCTTTGCGTTTGAGCTCCTCAATGCGCTGCTGTGCTTCCTGCGCGATAGCCCGCTGCTTTTCCTTCTCGGCGTCAAGCCTTGCCTGCTCGCGCTCAAGAAGCATCGCTTGCTTGCGCTCCATGCGCGCGGCGCGCTGTTCGCGTTTTGCCACGCGGCTGTCTTGACGAGCGGACCTATTCTCCTCGCGGCGCTTGCTCGCCTCAATCTTTTTCTTGAGGCGGCGCTCCTTTCGTTCCTTGCGCTTCGTATGGCGAGCATCGCGAACGCGCAAGCGCTTTTCTTCCTTCGACTTGTTTTCCTCTTCAAGTTGATCGAAATCGGGCGCAAGCGCGTCGAGACGCGCAAGACGAATCACATCAATGCTGAGCTCGCGTTTTTCCCGCGCGTCGCAAACGGCACGATAAGCTGCGGCATTCGCCTGCTTAATGTCGTCTATGCGGCAATCGTTCACCTCGTTTCTGTCGAGCTGAATCATCGCGAGCTGTTCGAGCTCGTCGATGAACGCCTCGACGAGAGGGAGCGCTTGGGCGTCGTACATTCCCGCATGGAACTTCTCCTCGATCGTACGTATGCTCGAATCGAGCTCCCCGAAGACGTCGGTTTCGATATGTTTCGCCTTGTAGGTCGCCGTATCAATCGCAGAGGCGCCGACAAGCTCGTCGGCCGCGAGCTTGTCAATATCGCTGCGGCGCGCGTTCGCATGCGACTCGTTGAAATCGAGGTTGCGAATTCGCCTTTGGGAAGGGGAGTAGTAAGCTGGCGATGGAGCCGCCGACTTCGCACCATGGCGCGGCTGAGAGGGGCCCGAAGTCGGTGAAGTCGAGTCTCCCCGCGAACCGTTGATGTTACCGAACGAGGAATCGCTAGTGGTCATCTGGGCATTCTCCCTTGAGGTACGCTGCAAAATAATTATCGTTGCTCTGCTTTGGCTCTGTCGACAAAGCGCCGTCGTTCAAATACCTTCGCTCAATCCGGCGCCGCTTCGATGCGCCGCGGGAATATACCGAAAGGCGCGCGAGAAAATCGACGCGCACGATTCGATCATGCGTGTCTGCGATGTCGCGACAGTCCTGGTACTGGTTGAGAATCTCCTCGACGGCGCCCTCAACTTCGATTTCCTGCGCTTTAAGTTGGTTTTCCTTTTGCTCAAACTCGGCATCAACAAGGCTTCTCCTGCGAAGGAGGCGATTCTCGGCGAGCTCTGCACCCACCGCCGCGTCTCCTGGCCGTTCGGTCGCGGCGCGCGCCATCGTCCTTTCCTTCTGTTCCGGAAGCAGAGAAATCTGCCTCCGAATCTCATCACGACATCTTATGCGGCGCAAAAGTTCGGGGCGTAATTCGAACATGGCCCCATTGCATTCCTGCCATTCGGCGTTGATGCGATAGTTCGCCTCGTCTTCAAAATGCCTGCAGTAAGGGGAAGTGATATATCCTTCCGGAGAGAACTCTACCTTGCCGCGAAGCGCGTCGAAATAGCCGTGCACCCAGATTCGCATGCGGGTGAACACACCGAGCGTTCGCGGAAAGAAGAGCTCGTAGCGATGCTCCGATTTGTTGTCTTTGCTGGGTTTCGCCATCGTTAGCAAGGGATCGTTAGCCGAAAGCGATTTCGACGCGGCGGTTCTGCTCATCGGTATCGAAGGCGGTGCTTTCGCCCATACCCTCGGTGGTGATCTGGCTCGCCTTCACGCCAGCGCTCTCAAGCAGTGCGCCGACCGTGGCAGCACGCTCCCCGGAAAGCTTTTGATTCGCTTCCGGAGACCCCGTCGCGTCGGTATAGCCGTATATGGTCACGTGCAAATCAGGAAAATCGACGAGCTGATCAATGTATTGCTGAAGCGATTCTTCGGCCGCCGCGCTGTCAGTGAAATCGCTTGTGCCGAATTCAAACGTGAGAGCGGAGTTGCTCTCGTCGAGCTCGAGCTTATCGCCGATGAGGATAGGCTTGCCATTTTCGTCGAGCGGGATGCGCGGCATGGCGACTACCGTGACAGAGGGAAGCTCCCCTTCAGGCAAAACATCGTCGCAGGTCTTGAACACCTCGCCGTCGTCTTCCGGCAGCGTAACCCCGGCAGCTTCGAAAATCGCCCGGTAGAGGCCTTTCATGGCCTCTTTCGTTCCCTCGACGGGACTTGCTTGGGGGTCGGCCGCTTGACCTAACCCGTACCAAATCACCTTGTCGATATGTTCGAACTTGGCAAGTTCCCCCTGTTTGCGCAAAGAATCAACAAGGGTAGAAGGGTCGAGCAAGGCGTTTCGCGTCTCCGATTCGGTGAAATTGATGCAGCCTTTCGTCGAAATGCCCGAGTCGATGATGATGACGAGATTCTCAAGCCCGTTGTCCGGGGCTTGAGCAAAGACACCGTTGGCCTTTGAGAGCGCCTTGAAAATATCGACCTCCGCCGCCTGCGCGCTGAAATCAGTCTCAAGCACGCTATTTACATCGTCTTTGATCTCGTTTTTCTTGCGCTGATCGTTAGTCGAGGTCAGTTCAACGGTCGTTGAAGCCGATTTGGGGTTTCCGTCTGCAAGAACGATTGCAAGGAAACCTTGCGCTTCAACGGTGCTCTTCAACGCGGCTTTGATTTCTTTATTCTGTTGCAGCGCCGCTGTGGAATTGGAACGCTTAGCGTACACAAGGGCGACGTTATGCGGACCGTCAGGGCTGATTAGCTCGTCTTCTTCCTTCGAGCCGCATCCCGAAAGGGGGATAACGGCAAACGACGCCGCTGAAATCGCTGCCAGTTGGATGAATTCTCTGCGATCCATGATAAGTCTCCTATCTTTCGGGGCGAGCAACCGAATGGTTTATCGAACGGCTGATTGAAGTGAAGTCATACGCATCAGCAGGGTCAACTATGCTGTTGAGCTGGGTTGATAACTTGTTGACCTTAAACGCACACGCAAGCGCCTTGCGGTCGAGTTCGCGCTCACGCCGTTCATATTCGAGGTTTTTCTCGGGAGAGGAAACGATATCGAAATAGACTTTCTCGTAGAGAAGCCTATCTTCGGCGATATGCGATTCGGCGAGGCGCTTCTTTTCGCCCGCATAAGCATCGTAGGTGCAATACGCATAGTACATTTCAAGCAGCGCGCCGATGAACATGATGAGAGAAAGGGCGATTGCAGGGAAGAGCACATCGACGCCGAGGTCGGATACTTTATCGACAAATGCGGAAAGCCCGGTGGAAGAAGAAGCTTTGCCGAGCGAAAGTGTGTCCGTCGACGAGCTTCCGAAGCTAAATCCCAATCCGCCATCGCCCATGCCGCCGCTGCGCTGGACCTCGCCATAGCATCTGATGACGAAAAGCGCCACAAGAACGACAATCTCAAATACCGTGAATATAACGGCCGTGATCAGGGCAGGTTTTCGCCTTAGGAATTTGAACTCGATGATCTTCTTGCCCGCCAGATACCCCATGCAAAGATAGCTAGCAAGAAGAGCGATAGGAACGAAATAGGTAATCCAGAAACCCGACTGGAATGCCATGTCAAAAGCATCCGCAAGGAGCCAATAATCGGCAAAAAGGGAGAGAGCGATGATGAAGACGATGATGCTGACCCATGGCTTGCGCGTCTTCGACGCTCGACACAAATCGGCGATATAGGTGTCACCGGGAAACGCTTTAGGGTAGTTATCTTTTCTTCTTGATGCGAAGAATCCCTTTATTCGCTTTATAAGGGAACACCCCCCCGAGGGATTCTATGTCTTCGACGGACTCTGTAACCTTGTTTGCCATGATTCTCTCTTGTTGCTATCTCAATCTCGACTGTTCTCTTTGCAACTTTAGAATTCTATCATAAATGAGCGAAGCGTCTACTGGCGTAATTGTCCCCGCCTTCACCTCGTTGAGCATTCTGTGCATGAAGGCGCGTTATGAAGACACGTGCGCAACGCCACTGTCGCGAGAAGAGAAGCTATCATTTTTGCTATATCTAGCTAGCAAAATTCAACACCTATGCTCATCTCGCAGGGAAAGGTGCCGAAGCCTTGCCCTCAAGGCAAGAAAGCGAGAGGGAAGGCGGCGCGGGCGCTCCCCCGACGATGACGCCGTCATGAAGCTGCTGTACCCGCTAGTCAAGGAACTCTGCTCGAAGTGGGCGAGGGCTGCCACCAGTCGGGCTGGGCGCGGGTGCGCAACCAGCTCCTGCGCGACGGAGCGATTAGGACCCGAATCGAGAAGTATATGCGAAATAGGCTCACGCAGACTTCATGACAAGCCCACCGTGTGTCGATCCCGCCTTTGGAACGCTGCGACATCCGCCGCCTTTGCGGCCATCTCTTGAAAATGATGCCGCCGTGGACAAAAATCGTCGATATGTGAGCCTAGAGTTGGCTGGTAGGGGGCTTCTGCTCGCTTTGTCCTGCGTTTGCCCAGGTCAGAATTTTTAAGAGAAAGATAGGTGAATAAAGCCCCTCACATATCGACAATTTTTGTCCACGACAAGGCGCTTTCAACGAAGAGCTGAACGAGTGCGCAGCGTCCCGAATACTCTTTTCGCTCGATGTGCGCAGGTTTTTACGGCGGGCGGTGGGCTGCCTAAGACGACAAGACCAGGAAAAACCGCACCTCCCTGACCTGACGCTATGAAGAAGCGCTCGCCTGCATACCGGCAATGTACAAGCAAGCTGCAGCAAAACCTGCGCACATCGAGCGAAATAGTCAACGCAGTAGAAAGGGGGCGATTGCTCTACTCCTTGATGCGCCATGAATCAGGAGCCCATCAACAGCAGCAAGGTACAAGACCGCAAGGGAGGCGATTCCCAGCTCAGGTCGTGAAGTCTGATTGCGGCTTCATGGCCCTGGTCGCAAGGGCAGCAGGGGCAGCGGCTCCCCGGTTCAAGGCGCAACAGCCGCAGAACGCGCGAAATCAGATTAACCCGCGCGGTGTGCCTATTCGCTACGGCAAAACACCTGATGTCGTCGCATACTTTCTCGCGGAATTGCAGTATTATGTAAATTTGCATCGCGTGGTGGCAACCAAGCCCACGCGCGATAACTTGGTTGGGATTATCTGGGGAAAGGCACATATGGACTTCAACGCATGGCTCATCGACGTCAGCGGGCAAATCGACGGTTTTCTGTACACCTA
Source organism: uncultured Ellagibacter sp. (assembly GCF_934636505.1). Classification (GTDB taxonomy): domain Bacteria; phylum Actinomycetota; class Coriobacteriia; order Coriobacteriales; family Eggerthellaceae; genus Ellagibacter. The sequence continues at coordinate 24,378 of NZ_CAKUAL010000015.1, read as the reverse complement.
CATCTTGCTCGCCCTGCTCGTCATCGTGGGCATCTACTACACCATCCGCACCAAGGCGGTGCAGATCCGCTACATCAAAGACATGTTTACCCAGATCACCGAGAAGAAACATGTCGAAGGCAAACGCTCCATCTCGTCGTTCCAGGCGCTCATGGTATCGACCGCGAGCCGCGTGGGCACGGGCAACATCGCAGGCGTCGCCACCGCGCTTGCCACTGGCGGCCCGGGTGCGGTGTTCTGGATGGGGCTTATGGCCATCGTGGGCGCAGCATCTGCGTTCATCGAGTCCACGCTCGCGCAGATCTGGAAGGTGCGCGGCAAGGACGGCGAGTTCCGCGGCGGCCCCGCATACTATATCCACCAGGCGCTCGGCAGCCGCGGGCTCGGCGTGCTGTTCTCCGTGCTGCTGATCTTGTGCTTCGCTTTCGGCTTCAACGGCCTGCAGGCGTTCAACGCCACGAGCGCGCTCGAGTACTACCTGCCCGGCGAGGCCATGCCGAAGGCCGCCATCGCGTCGGGCATCGTGCTCGCCGTGATGACCGCCGCCGTCATCTTCGGCGGAACGAAGCGCATCAGCGTCATCACGTCGATCGTGGTTCCTATCATGGCCATCGCCTACATCGCGATTGCGCTCTGGACGACCATCACCAACATCACCTGGCTGCCCCAGGTCTTCGCGCTCGTCTTCTCCTCGGCGTTCGACTTCCAGTCGATCTTCGGCGGCTTTGCGGGCTCGGTCGTCATGCTTGGCATCAAGCGCGGCCTGTACTCCAACGAGGCCGGCATGGGCTCCGCACCGAACGCCGCAGCAACCGCAAGCGTGTCCCATCCGGTGAAGCAGGGCCTCGTGCAGAGCCTGTCGGTCTACATCGATACGCTGCTCATCTGCACCTGCTCGGCGATGATGGTGCTCGTGTTCTACGTGCAGGATCCCGCAGCCGCCGCAAACCTCAACGGCATGCCGCTCGTGCAGATGGCCGTGAACAACTCCGTCGGCGAAGCGGGCATCCACTTCATCACGTTCGCCATCTTCGCGTTCGCGTACTCAAGCCTTATCGGCAACTACTTCTACGCCGAAAGCAACCTGCGCTTCATCAAGGGCGATAGCAAGGCGCTGCTCACGGTCTTCCGCATCGTGTGCCTGCTCGTCATCTTCTACGGCGCCACGAACAGCTTCGATCTGGCGTGGAACTTAGCCGACATCTTCATGGGCCTCATGGCGATCATGAACCTCATCGCCATCCTGCTACTCGGCAAATGGGCGCTCGCCGCACTCGACGATTACTCGGCGCAGCGCAAGGCAGGCAAGGACCCCATCTTCGTCGCCGACAGCATTCCCGGCATGCCGAAAACCGACTGCTGGCATCTTGAGGAGGTGCGCGACTTCGGCGAGCCGCCCGTGAAGGAATACCTCGACGAGGCGATCGAGACCGATTACGTCGGCCTGAAATAGGTTATTCCCGAACTATCGGGAAACGGAAACATCCTTAAACGAAAGGGTTCCAGTTCTTATAATTTAAGGCACATATTGCTCGCGCCGTATCAAGGGAGGCTGACAATGGATCGTGCAGAATTCATGGCTCTGGAGTCCTCGAAAAAGGCCGAAGTGCTCAACGCGCTCATCGATGAGGGGAAGAACCAAAAAGAGGCCATGGGCGCCGTCGGCGTCACCATCAAGGACCTCATGGTAACGCAGGTGTTCTTCTCGAAGACCGAGGGCCGCTTCAACGCGAACGCCGTGGGCGGTTACTCTAATTTCCACAGCGACTCGACGGGCGAAGCCGCAAAGTAGCCTATCACGCGCTACAATCACCATCAGACCGAAAGCGGGGGCTGCCGAACGATGTGGCAGCCTCCGCTTTGTATACTGGGCGGAAAAAGAAGGGTCTTCCAGAACGGGAAGGGGGCGGGGACGCTGCACGAGTTGAGGCGTCCCGGGCGCCAGTTGCAGCAAAGACTAGATTGCAAGCTCTAGATAGCTCACGTACAGAGGGTCCACGCCGAAGGCGATTTCACGTGCGATGTAGGGCGCGATATCGCAAACGAGCGCAGCGGTAGCCCCAATAACTGCACCCCATAACGGGCCGGCAAGTATGCGCGCGCAGGCGACGTCCTCGTCCTCACAGTCGCTCACCAGGGACAACACGACCGCGAGAGCCGCTCCCGCGCCAATGCCAAGCAGCATCCCGCTCATAATGCGCACGAAGACGTCGGCGTCCGAGCCATGAACCGTGCATGTGGTAACGATTTCGATAAGGGCCGGAAGGCAGGCGATCACGACCGCTGAGAGGGCATTGGCGGGGCATTTCCTGGAAATCGCGCACACGGCGAGCACGGCAAGCGACACGGCGAACGCGAGGGCATTGAGCTCGCAGAGCGCGTCCGCATCAATGAACACCGCCCCAATCGCGCGCGTGCAGATGAGGAGCGCAAACGTTACCGCCACGAAGTTGGCGCGCCCCATCGAGCGCGACATGAGCATCCCGAACAGGGCTTCGATTGCATGAGAGAGGCGGACCTTGATAGCGTTCACGCCCCTGAAAAATCGCTCCATCTCAATGTCGATTTCGTCATTGGGCTCTTCGTCGTAGTCATCGTTGAAGAAGCTATCGAAAATGCTGCCGCGAGAATGGTGGTAGGAGCCGCCAGCGTCACTGCGGCGCTTACCGCCATTGCATAATGCATCCTCAGTGGCCTTGTCACCTGCGCCGTTGCCTTCATTGCGAGGTGCACGAGCGCTGCAAGATCCGTCGCTCGCGCCGTTGTTGAAATCGCTCATAACTTCTCCTTCCGTTCGTTGAACTTCTACCAACCACATGAAAAACGCGCGCAGATTTTTCTGGAAAACGCGAGCACGACCCGCGCCGGCGGTGATGCGGCGCAGACCTCGGCTTTCGCACGTTGCGCCCGTGTCGCAAAAGAGCACGTCTTTCATCGCCTCACTGCCACGCAAGGGGAAAACGTGGGATATTTCGCTCGCTCGACAAATTACAATGGTCGAAACGAATGCAGGGCTTTACGGGAAGGGTGCTGCCGTGCCGAAGGGCGAGTATGCCGAATATGGGCAGAACAACGACGAGGAACGCGCTCATGACAGCGAAAGCGCAGGCGAAGACGCGAAAGCTCGCCGCCGCGCCGAGCGTGCCGCCCTTCGCGCCCAGCGCGGACGGCAGGGCGGGCGACGCGGGCAGGAAGGCACCGGAAGGGACGGCTTGCCCTACTCGGATGCGCTGCTGCAAGAGGGCATCGAGCATGCGCGCACGATTGCCGAGAAGCGGATCAAGGGCAAACCGCGCGACGCAGAGGACTGGCTCGACAACGACGCGGAAGTGAAGCTTGCGCTGCTCGCCAAGGCGGGAAAGCTCGCGCGGGAGTGCCTTATCGAAGCGCACCTCGATGCCGCATACGCCGCCACGAAGGGCTACAAGCGGCTATTTGAGGCGCATGACCTGGGCGCCGAGTACCACCATGCAGTGCGCCTCGCCGTGGAGGACTCGATCGACACGTTCGATTTGTCGGAAGCCCACGTGCTGAACAGTTGGGTCTCGACGAACAAGAAGCCTGTGGAGCGCCGCCTGTGCGAGTGCTATGCGCAGAAAACGGCTCTTCGAAGCGAGCACGAGGCGAGAAAGTACTTCGCGATCATCAAGGCATACCGCAAGCTCGAGGATTCGCTGCAGGGAGCGCGCAAGCCGACCGAGGGCGAGCTGCTCGAGTCCCTCGCTGCGCACTCCGCAACGCGGGGGACGAGCCGCGAGGCCATGCTCGATATCCTCGATCGCGGCTCCGACGGGGTGCATAAGGTGGTGTTCTCCGCCGCAGCGCCGCGCGGTGGCAAGACAGAGGCCCCGTGTGCGCGCACGGCGATTGTCCCCACGGCGAAGCTCGCGGCGGGTAATGCGGGCCTTGCGGGCATCGTCGATGTCGCGAGCGCCACGAATCAGGCGAGCTTCGCAGCGCTCGAAGGAGTCGCAGGAGAAGCTGGCTCTGCGAGCTGCGCAACCGAGGCGCGCGGCGGGTCCGCCGCGGGTAGCGCATCACCGGAAAGCAAGGCCGCCGCCCGCGATCCCGAGGCGCTCATCTTCCGAAACGGCGTCGAGCAGGACATGACCCCCGTCGAGCGCGCCGTGTACCGTGCGCGCATCGCTCCCATCATCGACGCCGACGCCCCGCCGCAGACGCTCGCGAAAACTGCCGAGGAAATCCGCATCTCGTGCGGCCTTCCGATGATGCAGGCCGACCGCGTGCGCCGCATCGAGCTGCGCCTTCGAGGGCGCTTCGTGCTCGGCGGCGAGCTCGGTGTGTATTCAGGTGCCGAAACTTCCACCTGGTTGCGCCAAGAGCGCTCGCGCCGCCATAGCGATTACTGGCTTTTGGACCTGCTGGCACTGCGCCTCGCCGAGATGCTTCCCAAGTATTCATCAGCTCCCAAAGTAAAGAGCGGGAAAGGCGCGGCTTCGAAAGAGCCGGTCGGAGGCGTCACTCGCGACGATTGCTACAGCATGCTGCTTCCCACGGTCGTAAAGACCGACGACCTGTCGGGCAAAAACGGCAACGGGCGCGCGAAGGCGCTGTGGGAGAACAAGAAGCTCTCCAGAAATGCGGCGGAAAAGGAAGGCCGCCTTCGGGAATACGAGGACTACCTTGCCGACCCGCTTGCTGTCGTGCGCAACCGCGCAGTCGCGAAGGTCCCGAACGAAATGCTGCACGGCGAAGATCCCTGGGAGGCACTGCTGTGGCACTTCTTCTTCGATGAGGCGACCGATACCGAGATCGAGGAGTTCGCATCGGCGCTGAAAGACGCGCTCATCCACGACGCAGCTGTGACCGGCGCAAGCGAATACGTCTCATCGACGGCGCGCACGTACACCGTAAAGCGGCTGCTTGCAGCGGCAGCCTCGCGCGAGGACGGATGGGCTTGCAAACTCGAGCACGCGCTTTGCCTCATGCTGTGCTGGATGCTCGACATCGAGCGCGCCGACGACGAATCGGTGGCGCTCGCGCAAGAGGGCCTGCTCACCGGCGGCGGGGCGGCTCCCTCGCCCGCAAAGCCGAAAGCGGGACAGGTGCTCGCCTTCGACGCGTTTATCGTAGACGGCGTCGTGCGCAACGCCCTTGAAGAGGGGCGCGAGCTGCACGTTCACCCGTGGCTTCGCCCTCGCGCGGGAATCGGGCACGCATTCGAGAAGAACGAGCCCCACAAACTGGGGAGTCGCCGCAAAGAGTTCGCGGGCGAAGAGGCGTGGGGCGTTCTGAACCTTCCGGGGCAGCAGGAGTGCCTGGCAGGCGGCACCGACGGGCGCGCGCAAGACCCGATCTCCCGAGAACACGCCTTGCTGCTGCATGCGGGAAGCGAGCCACAGGGAAAAGCGCGCGGATGGCTCGTTTTCGACTTGGCGTCTTCGAACGGCACGCTCATCGTGCGCTCGAACGCCGACGGCAGCGTGTCGAACGTGATCGTCGGATTCGGGGCGAACAACTGCGCCGACGCGCAAACGCTTTCGTTCGGGCCCTCGTGCACAGACGACGATCGGCTTATGCGCGAGACGGCCAAGCGGGCAGGCGCCGCGGTCGAGGAACAGGGCGCGCGCATCATGCCCGGCGACACGCTCGTGTTCGGCTTCGCCGTTCGGGAAGACACCAACGGCGTGGTCTCGTTCGGCGCGCGTAACGGCGCGCTGTGCATGCGCGTGAGAGAAGCCTGACCGCGCGCGAGGCCTCGCGCGCGAGCACGCAGGTCGCAGGCCGAAAAACTATCGAACCGAAACGTTCACCCAGCCCGAGCGCGGAGAGAGCGCGATGCGGCTTCCCTCGACAAGCGCGCAGCTAAAGCCCGGGCGCAGCTCAAGCACGTTCGTGGTCGAAAAGCTCGGCTGCTGCACGTAGAGCGAGCGTTTGCCCCGATTCGTCGCGATCCAACGGTCGCAGTCGCTTTCGTCGGGACGCACATCGAGGCTTCCCAACGCGCGGCGATTGCAGGTGCGGGCCTCATGCGCGTTGATGCGCACCTCTGCAGTGCAGGTGAAGAAAATGATGCAACGCGCGCATGCGGACGCACCACCCGCATGGGGCGCAGTGTTGGCGTATTTCATGATAGCTTCCTAATAGATTGCGAACATGCAGGTCAAACCCACAGCGCTCAAGGCGAACTCAACGCTATGCGAAGCCGTTTTCCCGAAGCCATGCCTTGGCGGGCGGGAAACCCTCCTTCTGGCGAGCCTCATCGCTTGCGGCCGATTTCCTGATGAAGGAAAGCCCGAGCTCGCGGTTTTCCTCGACGTGGTGGACCGCGCCCTGCGCGACGTAGAACCCGGAGTACAGCGCGCACCCCAAAAAGAACTGCGCCACCACGGCACCCTTCGCCGCCGCCTCTCCCATAAACAGCATGACGTCGGCCTCCGAGTAGGCGATCGAGCTGCCGCCGAGGTTATCGCGCGCGCAGATGGCGAGGTAGTACAGCGCGCTCACGCAGCCTTGGCGCGCGAGGCGCTCGAACACGCCGACCGCCTGCACGTAGCGCCCGGAATTGAAGTCGTCGAGCGCCTGCGCGAGCGTGCCGCCCTCGAACGAGGGCGCGTCTTGGGCCAAGATACGCCCGCCACCAAGCGCCGCATTCAGCCCCAACAGGTGAAGCTCGTGGCGATACGATGCCTTATCGCGCGGCAGGGCGTTTTGCAGCTGCGAGGTAGTTGGGCGCCGCGAGGCATCGAGCGCCAGGCACGCCCCGAGCGTCGCGCGAAGCTTTGCGTCGAACGCATCGAGCGCAGCGCACGCCGCTTTGCCGATGGCGGAAGGAGACTCCTCGACACCGTAGGTGGAGCGCAGCGTTTCGGCGATGTCCTCTTCCAGGAAAGCGGCCGTCTCGGCGTCGTGCAAAAAGTCGTTGAGCGCGTCTTCGGCGAGGTAGATGCCCAGCTCGCGCCCGTTCTCGATAAATCTGGGGAACGGCGCGCCCGACTGCTCGTGAGCCGCGCGCTCACGTTCGTCTGTCCAGGCGGGATCGTAGCGAAGCGCACCGTCGCTCTGAACAACCACGCCGTACGCAGGCGGCTTGTCCTCGCCGGCAAGAAGCGCGAGCAGCGTGGCCGCAAGCGAATACGCGTCGCTGCCCTGGCAGGCTTCGCCGCCCGTCGGAAAGCAGCTCTCCGGAGAGGAGAAGCCCTGCGTCCCCCAGGCGAGATGCTCACGCCCGCGCGAGGTCTGCGCGATGCCGAAATCGATGAGCCGCGCGCTCCCCGCCGAATCGATGAGGATGTTGCTCGGCTTGACATCGCGGTGAACCACGCCCTCGCGAAGCTCCGTTTCCGCCGTTGCGAGAAAGCCGACGATGGGCGAGAGGGTCGAAAGCGCCTCTTCAACCGTCATTTTCCTCCCCATGCGGCGAAGCTTTTTCGCGAGGGTGTCGCCCTCGAGCCACTCTTCGACGATGCAGCTTTTCTCGCAGGCGCCGAAGGAGGACGGAACGCTTGCGATGCCGCTTGCAAACGCTTGGGGAAGCACGCGGAAGTTCGAGAACGTCTCGAGGGTGCGCCACTCGAGCTCGCACTCCTCGCCGCGCCCGAACGCCTTCACCGCGACGGGCACTCCGCCGGGCGTGCGCGCCTTGAAGACGGTTGCCTGCCCGCCGCGGCTTGCCACCCCTTCAATCACGAGGCTTTGCGGTGTTTGGCGGATGTCGCCGCGAAGGGGAAGTGCCGGGGTGAAATGCAGCTCGGACGCGAGGTCGACGCCGGGCGCAGACGCGGCAGGCGCGCCCGTTCCGGTGAGAAGCTCTTGGCCCATGGTCGACCTCCTTTGCGTGTAGGATGTTCGCGCCCGAGCAGTTGCGCGATCATGCTAAGGATAGCGTAACTACCACGCGGCGGTCGTTTTTAGCGGCGCTTTCGGAAAAGACTCCCGTGTCCATGGAGGTCGCGCCCGCATCTCCGTGGCCAACCGCCTCGATGAGGCCGGGGTCGACGCCCGCCGAGACAAGAGCGCTGCGAACAGCTTCCGCGCGGCGCTGGCTCAGGTCGATCAACTCATCGTGCGAGAACGCGGGCGACGCGGCGGTGTAGCCCTCGACGAGCACGGTGGCGCCGCGGTTCGGAATGCTCGCCGCAAGCTCGGCGAGCGTCGAGTGCGCCTTGTCGGGGTCGATGAACTCGGCGGAATCGCCCACGAAGGCGAGCACTGCCTCGTCGAGCACGACCTGGGCGCTTTGGTTGCGCTCGAGGTGCGGGAAGGTGAGCGAGTCCTGCTCGAAATCGACAATCGGGACGTTCGGCAAGTCGGCGTCGCAGCCCAGGCGCGCAAGCACGTCGGGCTCGACGATGGCCACGCCGCCGCCCGCCTCGACGAGAGTGGGGTAGAGGCTTTGGAGCTTCGCGGCGACGGAGCTTGGAACAACCTGCGAGCCGCTCGATTGGCCAAGGCCGTAGAAGTGCACCGTGATGTCGGTATAGTCCGCAAGGGCACCCAAGCTTGCCAGCTGACCTGCGATATCGTTCGCATCGGCGCCCACAAGGTCGGCCGACGCCGTCAGAAGCCCCGCAGAGTTCAAACCCGAGCCGATCACGTTGATGACCATCTTCGAGCCGTTGGCGTGGGCGCGCAGCTCATTGGCGGCATTGTTGAGCGCGGAGAGCAGGTCTATCTCACCGGTCGCGGCGCGGGCCGAGCACGCGCTCGTGAAGTAGTCGGCCAGGAAGGCGTCGATTTCCTTCTCCTGCCCTGCCTGCGAGCTCTTCGTCGTGGCAAAGGTCTTGCCGTGCGGGGTCGAGCCCGCATCGCAGGTGAGATACCCTGCGTAGTTTCCCTGCTCGATGGCCGCCTTCGGGTAGGCGAGGCACGTTGTTGGGATGCGGAACGCGCTGTTTTGGCTCCCGGAGGTGACGACCATGCAACTCACGGGCTCTAAGACAGCTGACGTGTCAACCGCTGCCGGGTCGATTGCATAGCTTCCCGGAACGGCGCCCTGGGCGCCGCTTGAGCCTCCGGATGCGCAGCCCGTGGCGAATGTCGCGATGATAAGTGCGAGCAGAAACGACGCTGCGATTGCCGCCGAGCGGACGACGAGGTTGCCCTTGATGCCCATGGTGCTCTTGGTACTCATAACTGGTCTCCTTTACGCTGCTTTTGCCTGGTCAGAGAGGGGGATTTCAGGGGCGGCTGCGCCCTTGGCGCATGCGTCGGCGCGACCTGCGCCCGAGGTGCCGTCTGAGACATCGGCGCTCTCAACAGGAGAACCGCCTGTTGCGGCCGCGGCATCTGGCGTCGCCGTCTTCCGCCCGACGGCGAGCGCACCGGGGAACTTCTCGCCGATGCGCGCCTCGAAGGTGCGGGAAAGCGCGGCGAACTCCTCGCGCTCGGCCTCGCGCTGGTCCTCGATTTCGTCCACGAACCCGATGAAGCTGTTGTAGCTGTCGTCGGACTTCGCGACGAGCTGCTGGAACACCTGCTCGCACGATTTCTTTGCCGCTGCGATGCTCTGGCGCCCGGCGGCGAGCGCAACGCGAGCGGCCGTCGCGATATCCTCGTCGATGTGGCGCTCGATGATGCGCATGCGCTCGATTTCCGCCTGCAGCGCCTCGGCTTCCGCACGAATACCGAGGCTCTTGATGAGGAACGCCGCAATCGCTTCGCCAAGCGCGATGCCCGCCATGATCAGAACGAACGCCATGCCATCGACCGAAAGGCCGGATACGACCTCGCCCGATACGCTCGTCGTGGTCGAGGCGGCCTCGGTAGTGGCGCGCAAGAAGGCGCCGGCCAGGGCGACGAAAAGCGATCCTGCCAGCGCGCACGCGGTGGCGCCCTTCTCGCCGGCGGCAAGCTTCTCGGAGGCGACCCAGGGGAGGATGATGAGCAAAAGGCTTTGAGCAACCGCCACAAGGCCCGCGAAGAAGTTGTTCGGCGCGAAGGTCCCGAACGGATCCACGTCGAGGAACACGCACACGGCAGAATAGTCGAGGCCCGCATTGGCCAGCGCCAGCATGAGCAGCAGCGCCGTACTCGTGATCTTGTTCATGGTTTACTCCTTCATCTCGGGGTGCTTGACAATCGCGCGCTCGCGCTTGGACGTGCGCTTTGGGGAGATGCGCGCCAGACGCTGCTCGGCTTGGATGATCTGGCTGCGAACTGCCGCACGGTAGGTCGATTCCACCGTCTCGGCGTAGCGGGTGAGGGCCTCCTCGATTTCCGCGAGGTGCTTTTCGGCCGTGCAAGCCGTTTCGTGGTAGAAAAGGCCCTCGCCGGTCTTGAAGAAGGTGGCGTAGCTGTCGGAGCAGGCGAGCTGGCGGGCACGCTGCCCGTCGTAGTCGGGCGGATCGGGAACGACGAGGCCCAGGCTTGCGGCGGGGTTGCCAATTTCCTCCTTCGATGCGGAAGGCGCCACCGACATGCGGGCGGGGCCTTCGGGCAGCGATGCCTTCTTGCGAAAAAGCTTCATTTCCTAACCTTCCTTCTCGGTGACATCGACATTTCGCGTTCCTAAGACGCCTACGAGGTTGTAGGGCGGCTGGAGCTTACCGCGGCGCGCGGCCCATTTGATATGCGCGTCGCTGAGCACTTCGTAGTTGCAGGCGGTGAAGGCGTGGCGCGCCCTGAGCGCTTCCAACGTGCGGTCAACCATGCGTCTCGCGCGCGTCTCCATGGAGCGCCAAATCGCAAGCTCGCTCTCGGCGCGCTGCGCGACCGCCTCGCGCTTGGCCACCTGAACAGCCTTATCGTGCGCTTTGATTGCCTCGCGCTCGGCTTCGGGGAGCGCCGAGATATTGCGGTCGTCGACGTGCACGGGTGCTGCGACGGCCCCGCGCGCTTCGCTCACCGCGTCGGCGAGGCGGCTGCACGTCTCCTCGCACACGGCCTGCACCTCTTTCGCCGTGCTCACAACGCGGCTCAACTGGATCTCCTGAAGGTTCTGGTCACTGCGCGCCGAGCCCTCGAGCTTCGAGAGGAACGGCGAGTTGCAGATGTGATCGCTCGCTTTCTGAGAAACCTGCTTCGACCACAGAATGCCGCTCAACGCGGTCGTCAGCTTCTTCGGCGAGAAGATTGCCCTGTTCGTGATGCGTATGTTGCGGTCGAGCTTGTCGAGCTCCACATCGATCCACTCCAAAGCCTCTTCGCAATCCTTGATCGTCGTGATCGACGTCGGTTTTCTGACCTTGCCCATAGCGTGCTCCTATCTTTCCAGCGAGGCCGCCTGTCCGGTGAGCCGCTTTCGCGTCTCGCCCTTAACATGGAAAATGCGCGCCGGTTTTTCTGGAAAGTTGAAAGCCCCTGCGCCGTCAGCGGCGGGCGCCCCTACAATGGGAACGAGAAATTCAGCCCTGGGCGTCAGGGCGCAGGGCGCGAAACGACACGGGGGATGCGAGGTTTGCCGATGAAGACGCTGGTAGTAGGCGATTTGCACTTGAAGCAGCAGCATGTGTTGCCCCGTATCGACGAGGTCTTCGCGGCCGATGCGGAAATAGGGCGCGTCGTGTTTTTGGGCGACGCGTGCGACGACTGGGGCGCCACCGAAGCAGACGAGCTTGGCGCCATGGAGTTCTACGCGAAATGGGTAGGGCGCCATCGCGAGCGCGGTATGCAAGTCGACGTGCTGCTGGGAAATCACGACTTCTGCTATGTGCGTGGCAAGCGCGGCCCGGGCTCGATCATGTCCATCATGCGCGATTTGCGCGCGATCCTCGAAGAGGAACTGCGGGCAAAAATCGCATGCGCGGTGGGGCCGTACCTGTGCTCGCATGCGGGCGTGACCGGCGTGTGGGCGAAGCGGTTTCTCCCCGACGTGCCCGCCGATGCGGCGGCGATTGCCCAACGCGTAAACGAGATGCTCGCCGACGCTTCGCATTGGGCAGACCTCGACAGCTGCCCGCCGTCGCGCGGGGGCTGGTCTTTGCCGGGGCCTTTATGGGCCGATTTGCGCGACATGCTCGACGACGCCTTGCCCGGCGTGCCGCAGATCGTGGGCCATACGCCGGTCGAGCGCGTGGAGAACTACGCCGACGGCTGGATGACGCGCGGCCAAGATGCCCTGTGGGCATGCGACACCCTGTCGCTTATGAGCTACGGCGCATCCATCGGCGATGGCTCGATGCTGCTCGTCGACGAGTCGGGCGATGCTCAGGCAATGCCGTTTCCCGGCGAGGACCCCTTCGCTTGCGTGAGCGAACAGTATTGGGAGAATCGCTAGCCGCTGACCAGGGGGAAGGCGCGCTCGCACGGCGAGCTCGCGACTCGCACGAATCGCCCGCGCTCAGGCGGCGCACAACTGGCGAGTGCCTCGCACGCGCCACACAGCTCTCGGCGGGCATCCCAAGCGTTATTCTTCGCCTTCCGCGGCAACCTCGCCCATCTTCTCCAGGCTTTCCACGAAGTCCGCGATGAGCGCAGCGGACTGCTCGCACACAAAGACGCGCTCCCTGTTGTCGATAGCGACTTCCTTCACGATGCCCGCCTTGACCAGCTGGCGCATCGCCTCGTTCGTGGCGCCGTAGCTCTTCCCGATGCAGTTGGCGGCATGCCGCGTGGCAAGCTGGGGGACGGCTAAAAACAGGTCAAGCAGCTTGTCGGTCGCCGAGTTCGCGGGAATCTTCAAGCCGCGCGACCTCCAGGTATCGCGAAGCTTGCTCACCTTCGAGATGAACATGTTGGCGATGACGACGCCCATCGAGGTATTGCGCGCATTGTAGGAAGCCCACTGCTCCTTGTAGACTTTGTGGCTCTCGCTTGTGAGCTCCTTGCGGCTCGCATCCTTTAGGGTCCTTCGGTATTCCCGCTCCAAGGACGCGCCCCAGCAGATGGGGACCATGAGCTCGTTCGCGAAGAGGCCGCGCCTGAACATGGGCATGAACGCGAACAGCAGACCGGTCCGGTCGATCATGGAGTCGAACGGCACGATGCGCTCGAAGGCATGGTGGATCACCGACGCCTGACCCAAGGGGGAGAAGTACTCGCCGTTGCAAAACTCGCACAGCTTCCTCATCTCGCGAGGGATCTCAAGCGGCACCGAGCCTTTCTTGTACGGCAGGTAGGTCTTCCTGAAGCCGTGGGCGCGCTCGTCGGAGTTGACGCCGAAGAGCAGGATCTCGTTGAGCCGCACGACCGTTTCCAGCGTCGCCTCGAAGCCAGGCTTCGCGATGCTCGAGACCCATTCCAAAGCCTGCATGTAGTGCAGCGCCTCGATGGCGGCATCGCTCGCCTCGTCGGGCAGCCGCACCATCGAGCGCGTCATCGCAAGGCTGCGCTCGACGTCGTTGTCGAACTTCCAACCCGCAACGTCGAAAAGGACGATCAGCGGCACGGGCGGAAGCGCGATGTCGTGGACCATGCGGATGGCGAACACGGCGTCGATCGCGAGCAGCGTGTTCTTCAGATATTCGGCATGCGGAAGCTGCGCCGCCCGCTCTCCGAAGCGGATCATCTCCGCCTCGGCGCTGAAGAACGCCGCTTGCGTGTCAGCCGAGAATGGCTTGAAGTAGTCCATGATTTCCCCCTCGAAATCATGTATGTCCCCTGCAAGGATAATATAGCAGCCAGCAGGCGTGAGGTGGGGAAATTAGTTCTTGCTTTCTCAAATTGGGGACATGACTGTCCTGAATTCCCGCTATTCAGAAATATTCCACGACTGAAACGTGTCCGCTTTCACGGGAAACGGAAACGCCCTATGCAGGCCCCCGCCGCGCCCTGCAGAATCGTCTTGGGAGCCGCGCATTGAGGACGCGGCAGCTCCAAGCGAGCTAGTTTCCTAAGGAGAAGGAGGGGCCATGTCAAGAGATTCGTTAGTCGAGAAGTACAACGAGCGTCACGAGGGTGTCGATTACTTCTACACCACGTGCCACAACAACGGCTGCTGGGATGCCACGTGCTTGATCAAGTGCGGAATCAAAGACGGCAAAGTTGTCTCGATCGAGCCCGATGATTCCGTGAACGCGGGCATCGCGCGCGAAGACGACGACGAGAACGCCGTCCAGACCGGCATGCTGCAGGCCCGCGCGTGCCCGATGGGCCATGCGTGGCGCCAAGAGCTCTACTCCGAGAACCGCCTGCTCTACCCGATGAAACGCGTGGGGGAGAAGGGCAGCGGGCGCGGCCACTTCGAGCGCATTTCCTGGGACGAGGCGCTCGACACCATCGCCGAGAAGATGCGCGTCATGGCGAAGGAGAACCCCGACCATCCCTGGCTGTACTACTGCTACTACGTCGCGTTCGAGAGCTCCGACTTCCCGTTCGCGTCGTATATGCCTGGCACCATCACCGGCTGGGGCGACCACTCCACCTCCGGTAGCGCCGCCGCAGAAGACTTCCATCTGGGCGTTCGCCTGACGGACTGCCTGATCAAGGGCACCTCCGATGCCTATCCGGGATTTGAGGCTCCTGACCTTCTGAACTCCAAGCTCGTGGTGCTGTGGGGCTTCGACCCGATGGTCTCCTGGTTCGGCATGGTCCCGTACTACATGAAGCTCGCGCAGGAGCGCGGCTGCAAATTCATCCTCATCGACCCCGTGTACAACGTGAGCGCCGAGGTCCTAGGCGCCCAGTGGATCCCCATCCGCCCCGGCACCGACACCGCGTTCGGCCTGGCCGTGGCCCATGTTCTCTACACCGAGGACCTCTACGACCACGACTACGTCGCCAAGTGGGTCGAGCCTGACGGCTTCGAGGAGTGGCGCAAGTACATCGTCGGCGAGGTCGACGGCGTCGTGCACGATCCCGAGTGGGCAGAGCCCATCACCGGCATCCCCGCCGAGACCATCCGCGAGTTCGCGCGCTACTACGCGAAGATGAAGCCCGTCCATCTCCACCAGATGTACGGCGTTTCCAAGCGCAACCTGGGCGATTACGCGGCAGCGGTCGCGATGCTGCTCCAGGCGATGACCGGCAACCTGTCCATCCCCGGCGGCTGCGAGGGCGGCGGCGCCAACCTGGTCACCCAGCCGCGCATCTTCGCGCCTGTCCCGAACACGGGCCAGATTCCGGGCGATGTCGTCAACCCGATCACGAACAACAACAACAAGGTGACCGAGCTCATGCACTGCCAGAAGCTCTACGCGGCCGGCGAGATAACCGAAGACGAGTTCCGCCGCCGCATCGGCTGCCCGCCCGACAGCCCCTTGCCGTGCCTGAAGATGGCCATCATCCCGAACAACTACATCAACAACCAGCACAACGTCGCCAAGCGCATGAAGGGCTTCGCCAACATGGAGTTCTCCTGGGGTTGGCAGTACTTCAACGACCAGCCGTCCATGGAGTTCCTCGACATCGTGCTGCCCTCGCCGATCATCCAGTTCGAGTCGACCGACATGCACTTCTTCGGCATCAACCGCTTCTGGGGCTCGCCGTCGGGCATGATGAACTACTTCCTGTTCGCCGGCAAGGGCGTGAACCCTCCGGGAGAGATCCGCTCGAAGGACTGGGTCTGGATGGAGCTGGCGCGCCGCCTCGGCTTCGCGGACAAGTACAACCCCAAGATGCTCGACGTCACGGATTGGCGCGAGTGGGACGAGCAGGTCATCGAGCGCATCTACAAGCCCGCCTACGAGGAGTGGGCGAAGGACGAGACGGGCATCTTGGCCTACAACGGCATCGAGCCGCGCCCGTGGGACGAGTTCGTGAAGATGCCGATCGTGCGCGTTCCCGGCGAGCCTGGCGAATGGTTCTATCCCTTCAAGAACACCGTTGAGTGGGATCGCTCGCCGTTCAAGACCCCGTCCGGCAAGATCGAGTTCGAGAGCTCGTATGTCAAGAACAACGACCTCACCAAGACGCGCTACGGCGGACTCTACGACGCCTACCCGCGTTGGCAGCCGACCTACCAGGACCTGCCCGCCAACGACAGCTACTACCACCCCTGGACGCAGAACTACCCGCTGTCCATGGTCACGCCGGTTTCCACGTATCGCCAGCACTCCGCCAACGACCAGAACCCCTGGCTTAAGGGCGACTGCTACGAGCACATGGTCCGCATGTCCCCGGCAGACGCCGCCGACCGCGGCATCAAGACGGGCGACCGCGTGCTGGTCTACAACCAGTTTGGCGAGGTCGAGATCACGGCATACGTTTCCTCCAAGCTGCTCCCCGGCACGGTTTCCATCGCCCATGGCGAGTGGTCCAAGTTCGACCACGTCCGCAAGACGAAGCTCATGCCCTACGGCATCGACACCGCAGGCAACTGCAACTTGCTCATCGGCGACACCCATCTGCCGCACATCGTCGGCGCGCTGCTGACGGCAGGCTTGGTTGAGATCAGAAAGGTAGGGGAATAACTATGACCCAGTACGGATTCTTCTTTGACCAGAGCCGCTGCTATGGCTGCAAGGCATGCTCCGTCGCATGCAAGGACTGGTACGACATCGCGCCCGGCCCCGAGAAGTGGATGAGCGTGTACATGTGGGAGAAGGGGCGCTTCCCCAATCCCTCGATCGGCATCCTCGCCTTCAACTGCGGCCATTGCGACAACCCCGTTTGCGCTGCGGCCTGCGAAAACGGCGCAATCTTTAAGGAAGACAAATACGGCGCCGTCCTGATCGACCAGGACAAGTGCAAAGGCGATCGCCACTGCTTCGAGGCCTGCCCCTACGGCGCGCCCAAGTTCGCAAGCGACGAGCCGGGCACGAAGATGAGCAAGTGCACCATGTGCATCGACCGCCTAGAAAACGATCAGCTGCCGCTTTGCGTGGCATCGTGCCCCATGCGCGCCCTCGACTTCGGCCCGATCGACGAGCTTCGCGAGAAGTACGGCAACGTGAGCCAGATCGAGACCATGCCGAGCCCGACTTTGACCAACCCGAACTGGGTTGCGAAAGCCAATCCGCCCAAGGAGCAGCTCATTCCCTACGACGCTGCGAAGGCCATCGAGCTGACGAAGCCGCGCACCGGCACCGACGACGTCTTCGAGGGCGACCTCGCGAGCGTCACCGAGTTCGATGCCGACATCGCGTGCATCTCCGAGCTTCGCATGAAGAACGCCACGGTTGCCGAGGTCATGGCAGCCACCTCGAGCGACCAGGGTTAGTCCCCCTTAAGCAGCGGCAGGGGATGCGCGATCGCACGTACGCGGCCCGCATCCCCGACCCGCCGACCGACAGCCGCCCAGCTCGTTTTCGGGCGGCGGAACGGAGTTAAAGATGGAACTGACACTCCAACACGCTGGCATCTACTGCCACGATATCGACGAGTCCATCGCATTCTATGAGGATGTCCTCGGCTGCAAGCTCCTTTTCAGATCCGATGCCATGGAGGGCGACAAACCACTCAAGATGGCGTGGATGAAGGGGATGGGCACCGCGTTCGAGCTGCTCGAGTGCGAGGAGAAAACGACCTGCGACAAGGCGGCCGAATGCCTGAACCACCTGGCGCTTCGCGTCGCGGACATGGACGAGTTCGTCGCTTTCCTGGGCAAGAAGGGCATAGCTATCGAAGCCGGCCCCTTCGACCCGCCGCTTGAGTTTGACCGCCCGCTCGGCCCCGATGATGACGACCTGTTCACCGTGTACGGCGACGCCGGCACGCAGCTGCGCATCATGTTCTTCCGCGGCCCCGGCGGCGAGCGCTTCGAAGTCCTCCAGGACAACATCAGGCCACTCTAACCTTCGGCGAAGGGCGAGCGCTGAATGCGGCCTCGCCCTCTCCCTCGATTCCCTCCTAATTAGAACCCTATTAGACGTTGGGCCAGGATACCTGCGCCCGCAAAGGGCAAGGGATGGAGCTATCTTGACCCAGCACTTCTCGAAGAGAAGGGAATTCCTATGGACACTAACAAGAAATACGCGAACTGGGCGCTCATAGCCATCGCCATGCTGCTGTTCGGCACGGCTATCGCAACGGTCCAGTACAAGGTCCCCGTCGTCATGGGCGACATCATGATGAAGATGGACATGGACGCAGGGTCCGCCTCGTGGCTCATGTCGATCTTCACCTTCGTGGGCATCATCTTGGCGCTCCCCACAGGCGCGCTCGCCAAGAAGTTCGGGCCGAAGACGATGCTGCTCGCAGCGGCCGTCGTCGTAGCAATCGGCTCGCTCATCGGCGCCTTCGCGGGCAACGGCACCATCCTCATCGTGTCCCGCGCGATCGAGGGCGTTGCGTTCATCTTCGTCACCATCTGCGGCCCTCTGGCCGTGCAGAAGTACGTCGCCCCCGACAAGATCGGCTCCGCGACGGGCATTTGGGCACTGTGGGTCTGCCTCGGCTCCGTCTTGGGCGGCGTCCTCACCCCAACGCTCTACGCCGCCACCGGATTCGTGGGCGTGTGGGTGATCTATGCAGCCGTCGCCGTCGTCTTCGCGATTATCGTTGCCATCATCGTCAAGTTCCCCGGCGGCGGGGCGCTTGAAGCACCCCAGTCAGAAGCTTCCGAGGAGAAGGTGAGCTACTCCGAGCTCGTCAAGCCGAACATCCTTCTGTTCTTCTTCGCATTCCTCGTGTTCAACCTGACGCTGCTCGCCGTTTTGGGCTTCGCGCCGACGTTCATGCAGCAGCAAGGCGTCGATCCCACGCTCTCCGGTTTCGTGAGCACCCTGCCGATGCTGCTCGCGGTCATTTCCTCGCCGCTGTTCGGCTCGCTTTCCGACAAGATGGGCCGCTGCAAGCCGCTCTACCTGCTCGCCATGGTCGTCATGGGGCCGTGCACGCTGATCCTGCTCACCCAAACCGGTCCTTTGATGTGGGTTGGCGCCATCGTCATGGGTCTTGTCGGCCTCGGCGGACCTGTTATGTGCTTGACCTCCTACATCAACGTCCTCGGTCGCCCTGAGCTGATGTCGATCGGCATGGGCGTGCTCATGCTCGTCCAAAGCTTGGGCCAGTTTTTGGGCACGTGGCTTGTCCCCATGCTCCTCGGTCCCGAGATGTCCTCGTGGATGTTCGCCGGCATCGTGATGTGCATCATCGGCCTCATCGGCACAGGCGCCCTCGCCCTATGCAAGTTCAAGTAGGTCTTGCTCGACCCGGGAGTATCCCCGCTCGCAGGTCGAACCTGCATTCAACGTAATCAAGCAAGCTGCAGGCAAGATTCCCCTGAAAGCTTGCGTCCGAAGCGCCCGCCGCATCCCGCGGCGGGCGCTTCAACGTTTTGGGTTGGGCCGACAAGCTGAAAGCATGAAGCAGATTGAGAATTGCGCGCCATGAAGACAGAAGGCGCGAGGCGGGAAAGGGGCGGCAAAACCTGCGCACATCGAGCAAATAATTTCTGCGAAGAAGTGGAGGGTTCCAGCGATGGCTCTCCGATGCGTCGCAGATCGGAACGCGATAGAAGAGCCGCTCAGAAATTTTCTATTTGCTTTATCACTCTACTGTGGTAAAGTGTGAGCCGTTCAAGAGAAGGCGGCGGAATCAATGCAGGCTGAGAGCTTGGAAGGCCAGCAGGATCGGTGCAGGCTGGAAGCTTGAAGGACTCAGCGGAGTCAGCAACGGAGCTGGTTCAGCTGAGTCGGGTCAAGCCCGAAGCAACACGGGCAAAGATGCCGCAAGGCCTCGAAACGATGCAAGTAACGTGAACGCAACCTTTGAAATGCTGCAAGCGTTTACAATGAGTTGCCGCGAAGCACGCGGGCGAGAGGTGCCGAGTCGTCGGCCCTCGCCGAAGGAGAAGGCGCCGCCTCGCTTGCCGCACGATGACGAAGGAGAAGGTACGACCGTGAATTACACAACGCCCTCGGGGTTTCGCGACGTCTTAGCAGATGAGGCCGCGCGCCGCGAGGCAGCCGCGTTCGACGTGCAGCAATTGCTGTCGAAAAACGGCTACGTTCCCGTGGAGACGCCCACGCTCGAGATCATGGACGTCATGAACGCCGGCGGGCGCGTGCCAGGGACCCCGTTCAAGCTTTTCGACTCGCGCGGCGACCTGCTCGCGCTGCGCCCCGACGTGACGCTGCAGATCGCGCGCATGTGCGCAACGCGACTCGCAGGGCAGCCAGGTCCCTTCCGATTCCGCTATCAAGAACGTGTCTTCCGCGAGGCAGAAGGCCGCCCGCAGGCGGAAGCGCGCGAGATGACACAGGTGGGCGTCGAGCTCATCGGAGAAGCCGGCCCCGCCGCCGACGCCGAGGTCATCGCCTTGCTCGCCGAATCGCTCGAGCAAATCGGGGTGGGGGACTTCCGCATCTCGGTCGCTACGGTTGGCGTACTACGCGCCCTGCTCGCAGGATGCGGCGCCGGCGAGGCGTGGAAATCGGGCGTGCTTTCCGCCTACCACGCCAGCAACTTCGTCAAGCTCGACGAGCTCACGGGGCCGGGCGCGCAAAAGGCAGGGGTCGCCCCCGTCTTCGCGCAGGCCATCCGCGCGCTCGCAAACGTCCGCGGCGGACGCGAGGCGGTTGCCCGCGTGCGCGATCTGGTTGCACCGCTCGGCTGCCAGGACGGCCTGGCCGACCTCGAGCGCACCCTCGAACAGCTCGACGAGAAGGGCCTGGCCGACCGCATCTTCGTCGATTTCTCAGTCATGAGCTCGTTCGACTACTACACAGGCATCGTCTTCGTCGCCTTCGCCCCCGCGCTCGGCGCGCCGCTCGGCTCGGGCGGGCGCTACGACAACACAATCGGGGCCTACGGCGAGAGCCACCCCGCCGCCGGATTCGCGTTCTACCTCGATCAGGCGCTTGCTGCCGCCGCGGCCGAACAGCAGGCGGGCGCGCGTCCGCTGCGCATCGCCGTACCCAAAGGCTCGCTCAACGCCGACTCCATCGCGTGCCTTGCGGCATGCGGCCTCGACACGACAGGGCTCGCCGACCCAGGGCGCCAGCTCATCATCCGCAATCCCGGCGTCGAGTACATTATCGTGCGCCCCTCCGATGCCCCGGTGTTCGTGGAGCTCGGAGCTGCCGATTGCGGCATCTGCGGGGAAGATTCCCTGCTCGAGGCGCAAACGGGCACCGTCGAGCTCGTGGACCTCAAATTCGGTGCGTGCCGCTTCATCGTGGCCGAGCCCGAGGGGGCGAACGAATGCGTCGCCGAGCGCTATCGGACCTGCGGTTCCATCCGCGTGGCCACGAAGTACCCGCGCATCACCGAGTCCTATTACGCGAGGAAAGGCGAGCAGGTCGAAATCGTGAAGCTTCACGGCAACATCGAGCTCGGGCCGCTCACGGGCCTCTCCGAGCGCATCGTCGACATCACGGCGACGGGCCGCACGCTTCGCGAGAACAACCTGGTCATCGTCGACGAGGTGCTCTCGTCAACGGCGCGCTTCTTCGCGAACCCGTGCGCGTTTCGCACCGACCCGCGCGTAGTCGAGCTCGCGGACAAGCTGCGAGCAGGCGCCGAGGCGGGACTTTGGGACGCGACGGTGATCGCCGGAAGCGACCAGCCGGGTGCAAGCGCGAACGAGGGCGCAAGCGCGACCGCGACCGCGTAGACTTCTCGATACCAACCAAGGCGTTTCAATATAAGAAGGGAACACATCATGCGTCGAGTCATTCTGAAGGAAGGCGAGCAGTTCAAAAGCTCGCAGATCAACCGCACGGGAGCGTTCAACGCGGGCGCCATCGCCGCAGCGACCTCGATCATCGAGGAGGTTCGCAAGCGAGGCGATGCGGCGCTGCGCGACTTCACCGCCAAGTTCGACGGCGTCGAGGTAGAAAACTTCCGCGTGCCGCAGGAGACGATCGATACCGCCGCAGCCCAATGCGATGAGAAGACGGTCGCCGCGCTCGAACATGCCGCCGTGCAGATCCGCGAGTTCCACGAGCGCCAGAAGCAGCAGAGCTGGATCGCCACGCGCGAGAACGGGGCGATCGTCGGCGCGAAGGTGACCCCGCTCGAATCCGTAGGCATCTACGTTCCCGGCGGACGCGCACTCTACCCCTCCACCGTGCTCATGAACGCCATCCCCGCATCGGTCGCGGGTGTCGAGCGCATCGCCTGCGTGACGCCCCCATCCAAGGACGGCTCGCTCGATTCCGCTATCCTCGCCGCCTGCAAGATCGCCGGCGTGACCGAGATCTACTCAGTCGGCGGCGCCCAGGCTATCGGCGCGCTTGCCTACGGCACCGAGACCATCGAGCCGGTTGCCAAGATCACCGGCCCCGGCAACGCCTACGTCGCCGCCGCGAAGAAGATCGTGTCGGGCGATGTGGGAATCGACATGATCGCGGGCCCCTCTGAGGTGTGCGTCGTCGCTGATGAAACGGCAGATCCCGCGCTCGTTGCCATCGACCTTATGGCCCAGGCCGAGCACGACCCCCTGGCCGCCTGCTACCTCGTCACCTTCTCCGAGGAATACGCCGACCAGATCGAGGCAGCTATCGAGCGCCACGTGAAGCACTCCACACGCGCGGAGATTACCATGGCGTCGCTCAACGATCACGGCCTTATCACCATCTGCCCCGATCGCAAGGCCGCGATCCAAGCGGTGAACGTGATCGCTCCCGAGCACCTCGAGCTGCATGTGGAAAACGCCATGGACCTGCTCGGATCGATCAAGAACGCGGGCGCGATCTTCTTGGGGGAGTGGACCCCCGAAGCGGTCGGCGACTACGTAGCGGGCCCCAACCACACGCTTCCCACCGGAGGCACCGCACGCTACGCGAGCCCGCTGTCGGTCGAGGAGTTCGTGAAGAAGTCGTCCATCATCCAGTACACCCCCGAAGCGCTCGCGGCCGACGCCGACTCCGTCATGACGATTGCGCGCCACGAGGGCCTGTGGGCGCACGCGATGTCCGTCGAGCTGCGCTGCAACGAGCTCGCTGGCAAGCCGACCGAAGTCGATGCAGGTGAGAGCGTTGAATAGCGTGAGGCAGTCCGCCCCGCAGCTGCAGGGGCTTGTGCCCTACGACCCGAAATATCTTCCCGCGAGGGCATATCTTTCCGCGAACGAGAACCCGCGCGACGTGGAGACCGAGATCCGCCAGAAGATCATCAGCGCCATTCGCAAGGTACCTTTGAACCGCTACCCCGATCCGTTGGCGAACGACCTGCGCGACATGATTGCCGAGGCGAACGGGCTCGACCGCGACCAGGTGCTTCTGGGCAACGGCGGCGACGAGCTTTTGTTCAACATCGCGCTTGCATGGGGCGGGCCGGGACGCAAGTTCCTAAACCTGCCGCCGACGTTCTCGGTGTATGCGGCCAACGCGCGCCTCACGGGCACCGAGGTCGTCGACGTGCCGCGCCTTGCCGACTACTCCATCGATGAGGAGGCGGTCTTCGCGCGCCTCGGGCAAGGCGACATCGACTACGTTATCGTGGCCAGCCCGAACAACCCCACCGGCAAGCTCGCGAACGAGGAGTTCCTCGTGAAGCTCCTCAACGCCACCGACGCGCTCGTCCTGGTCGATGAGGCGTACTTCGAGTTCTCCCGCACGACGATGCGCCCCTACCTCGCGATGCACAAGAACCTGCTCATCCTGCGCACGTTCTCGAAGGCGTTTTCGCTCGCGGGCGTCCGCATGGGCTACATTTTAGGAAACGCTGAGGTCATCCGCGAATTTTTGAAGGTGCGCCAGCCGTATTCGGTCGACGCCGTCTCGCAGGCGATCGCGCGCGAGGTGTTCTCCGAGCGCCAGAAGTTCGAGCACGGCATCATGGCGATCATCTCCGAGCGCGACCGTCTGCTCGAAGAGCTGGCGAAGGTGCCGAGCGTCACCGTGTATCCTTCGGATTCGAACTATATCCTGTTCAAGCTCGAGGGCGCCGACAAGGTGTGGGAGGCCCTCTACGCGCGCGGCATCCTCGTGCGCGACTTCTCCCATGCGCCGATGCTCGAGAACTGCCTGCGCGTATCGGTAGGGACCGAAGAGGAAAACAACGAGTTCCTCGCCGCATTGCGCGAAATCGTGGCGAGCAAGTAGGAAGAGGTGCACATGAGCGAGCGAACCGCGCGAAT
The DNA here is from genome assembly GCF_934636505.1 of uncultured Ellagibacter sp. Classification (GTDB taxonomy): domain Bacteria; phylum Actinomycetota; class Coriobacteriia; order Coriobacteriales; family Eggerthellaceae; genus Ellagibacter. The sequence goes on along the minus strand of NZ_CAKUAL010000015.1, from coordinate 572 downwards.
TGCGCGCACAACGAAGGAAACCGACATCGAGCTGTCGATCGACCTCGGCGGTACCGGCGCGACCGATATTGACACCGGCATCGGCTTTTTCGACCATATGCTCACTGCCTTCGGGCGCCATGGGCTGTTCGACTTGTCGGTGCGTGCCGAGGGCGATCTGGAGGTCGACGGCCATCACACGGTGGAAGATGTCGGCATCGTCGCAGGCCAGGCCTTCGCACGAGCGCTTGGCGACAAGCGCGGCATCAGACGCTTCGGATCGATCGCCCTGCCCATGGACGAGGCCCTCATCCTGGCGGCCGTTGACATCTCGGGCCGCGGACAACTCTTCTGGGAAGCCGACGTCCCAGCCGTCATGGTGGGGGCTTTCGACGCGACGCTCGCCAAGGAGTTCTTCATCGCCTTCGCGGCGAACGCCGGCGTGACGCTTCATATCCGCGAGCTCGCAGGCGAGAACACCCATCACGTGATCGAGGGCATGTTCAAGGCGGTGGCGCGCGCGATGCGCCAGGCAGTCGAGCCCGACCCGCGCATGGGCGATGCGCTGCCGACGACCAAGGGCGCCCTGTAGG
>NZ_CAKUAL010000014.1 GCF_934636505.1 uncultured Ellagibacter sp. | reverse complement strand
ATGGTATATGGCCCCGCTCGTAAGAAAATACAGGGGACTTTGCCTCCGGGCGCAGCGACTCGGGGCGCGTTTGGCGCTGCTGCGGCGGCGTTGGAAGAGCCCCAAGGCGATAGAGCGTGCAAAAATGCTTCGGATGGTCAGAATGTTTCGGCCGAGCAGAACGCTTCGGACGAGCAGGAAGAGCCGGCTGGGCAGGAAGATTCGGTTTTAGAAGACCCAAGGAAAGAAGGTGACCAGAGTGAATAACAACCCTACGCCCTGCGGCGCCCTGTTTGACGTGATGAAAAAGCACGCCAGCATCAGCTACAAAGAGCTCGCGGGCCTTATTCTGTCGAATCGCCCTCTTTCGGATGGCCGCAGCCCCATAAGTCGCGTCGGCGACAGAACGTGGATCTCGCGCTTCATCGTGCATGCGCCGGCCGGCTCGCTGCAGGAGCGTTATTTCTGCGACTATGGCGTGGCGGCGCTTCGCGTCATGGCGCGCCTTCGTTCTCGCACCAATCGTCCCATGCAGGGCCGTGATGTGCTTATCATGCTTCGCGACCAGGGAATTCCCGAAATGGCGGCAGCTCTTTCGCGCATTGGCGAAGATGCGAGCGTCTTGCGCAACGTGTTCGACCGCTTGGTGTGCGGGTCGGGCTATTCCGAAGATGAGCGGGCCGACGTGGCCATGGTGCTGTTCATCTCGGCCGGTTGCATGGGAAGCGCTCGCAAGGCGGCCGCGTTTGCGCTCGAGTATGCGCAAACCTCGCACGGTGGCAGACTCGCGGCCACGCCAGCCATTATGATGCGCGACGATGGCGCCGAAGACGTGCGTGAAATAGAGCCGCTTCCTTTGTCGCTCGGCCTTCTTCGCGTCGTCGATGGCTACGTGAAGGGCTCGCCCCACTGGGTCGATCCCGGCAGCAAAGAGATTGAAATTGGCGCGCTTGCCTTGGGCGATGGCGATATCGCCGACGTGGGAGCGGGCGCTTCGGCCCACCACGCGCGTCTCGTGCGTGAAGGCGCGGCGTGGTTTGTGCGCGACCTTGGGTCCACGAACGGCACGGAAATCGTGAGCGGCGCCACGGGCGAGCGCGCGGTTGTGCACGAAGGCGCGATGTCGCGGCTGAGCGCGGGCGACCGCCTTGTGCTCGGGGACGATACGGTGTTCATCGTCATCGAGGGCGTGCCAGGGGCGTAAAGCGAATAAACAGAGGGATGCTGCGTCTGGCGCCTTATGGCTGCTTCAGCCCTTTCTTGTGCAACCTTCGCGCAGGTGGGGCGGCGCGTGGCTTGAAGCGTGCGCGTTTGGGCTATACTTTGGCGATATGTTTCTATTGCCTCTCGCGATGCGCGCGGGGCTCAAAGCCACCGAAGGCGGCGCGCCGCGCGTCGCAGTCACTTGAAGGAGTGCCAGGCCATGCTTGATATTCGCTATGTTCGCGATAACCAGGAAGCCGTTGCCCAGGCAATGGCGAACCGCAATTTCCCGTGGGATGCCGAGCTGTTCGCATCGCTCGATGAGCAGCGTCGCGAGGCTATTTCCGCCGAGGAAAGCCTGCAGGCCGAGCGCAATGCCGCTTCTAAGGAAATCGGCAAGCTCATGGGCGCTGGCAAAAAGGAAGAGGCCGAAGCTGCCAAGGAACAGGTTCGCCAGATCAACGAAAAGCTCGCCGAGGCAAGCGCCAAGCGCGAAGAAGTCGACGCCAAGCTCAATGACATTTTGGTGGGTTCGCCGAACATTCCGTGCGACGCCACTCCGGTGGGCAAAGACGAAAGCGAAAACCCCGAGCGCCGTCGCTGGGGCACGCCGCGCGAGTTCGATTTCGATTTCAAGCCCCATTGGGATCTTGGCACCGACCTGGACATTCTCGATTTCGATCGTGGCAATAAGCTTTCGGGCAGCCGTTTCACGGTGCTCGGCGGCGCAGGCGCTCGTCTCGAGCGTGCGCTCATCAACTACTTCCTCGATACGCACACGTCCCGCGGTTTCAAAGAGTGGTGGCCGCCTATCGTCGTGAAGCGTCAGACCATGTTCGGCACGGGCCAGCTTCCCAAATTCGAAGACGACGCATATCACGTTTCCGGCGACAACTTCCTTATTCCTACCGCCGAAGTCGTGCTTACCAACCTGCATGCGGGCGAAGTGCTCGATGCTGCCGATTTGCCGAAATGGTACACCGCGTTCACGCCCTGCTTCCGCGAAGAGGCTGGCTCGGCTGGCCGCGACACGCGCGGCATCATTCGCCAGCACCAGTTCGACAAGGTCGAGATGGTGAAGTTCGCCACGCCCGAAGATTCCGATGCCCAGCTCGAGAGCATGACCGCTGAAGCCGAATACCTGCTGCAGCAGCTCGAGCTGCCCTACCGCGTTATTTCTCTGTGCACGGGCGACCTGGGCTTTTCCGCACGCCAGACCTACGACGTCGAGGTGTGGCTGCCCAGCTACAACGCATACAAAGAGATTTCCAGCTGCTCGAACTGCGGAGACTTCCAGGCGCGTCGCGCGAACATCAAGTATCGCGACCCCGCGAACTTCAAGGGCACGCGCTACGTTCACACGCTGAACGGATCCGGCCTGCCTGCGGGCCGCACGATGGCTGCCATTTTGGAGAACTACCAGCAGGCCGACGGCTCCATCAAGGTGCCTGACGTGCTCGTTCCCTACATGGGCGGCATGGAATACATCAAGGCTGAAGCGTAAAAACGCAAAGGCGCACGAATGACCGAACCTCTTCGCGACGATACACGGGGCGCTGCGGCGCCCCCACCGCCCCCTCCGCCGAAATACGCGCCGGAGTCGTCGAATCCTGCGCCCGATGAGGAACTCCAGCAGGAAAGCGGAAGCGCGCGGGGCTCAGCTGCATCGCGGGCGAAGCTCAAGGGCAAGGGAAAGGCTCACGGCGGCAAACGCGTGGTTACCGCCTCTACGGTCGTGGCCCTGGTTGCCGCATGCATCGTTGTTGCCGCCTTGATTTTCGCGTTGTGGGCGATCGGTTTTGCGCAGAAGTCTCCCCTCGACACCCGTCTGGGCGATGCGTCGTCGCAAAATTCGTCGAGCGCGCGTTCGTCTTCGTCTGACGATGCCGCGAAAAACGACGAGTCGAAGCGAGCGACGGCCGATGTACAGCAGGCTCTCAATGCGCTTGCCGCCGACGAGGATAGCCAGTTCCTCGATTGCGTACAGGAATTCGTGGACGCATACGATTCCGTCGTTGACGAGAGGAGCTACTCGCTCGCCGATTTGGATATCGACGCCTCCGATTTGGCTCCGCGTTTGCGCTCGGAGTTTGAATGCAAGGTCGTCCAAGCTGACGTATACAACGGCATGGCTTGGGTCGACGTCGATGTGACCTCGAAAAACATAGCGAGCGCGGTTGATTCGTTCGCTCGTGAGGTGGCGGGCGATGCCTTGTCGTATGACGACGAGGATGCTTATCGCGCACATTTGAAAGAAGCGCTGCTCGATTCAATCGACAAGCAAAAGCCGCGCACGGTGCGCGTGCTGCTTACGCTCGAGCAGGGCGATGATGGGTGGCAGGTTTCGCAAAGCGACGTGGAATCGCTGCTCGGTTCGGCATGGGGTTCATAGTGAAATTCAAGAAAGGGCTGCAGTAGGAATGGTCAAGTCTCGTTCGAACGACTCTCATGCGCACCCTTCCGTGCGCCAGTCTGTTCCGCAGCCTGCAAAAGAATTTCTTGAACCAGCCGATTCGTTTGACCTGGGGGACGACGCCTCCAGCGCCGAGGCGGCTGCGGGAGAGTGGCTTGGCCGCAAGGCCGCGGCGAAATCGCGCAAGAAAAAATCGCTGAAAGAAAAAACCGCCCGTGGGTCGGCTGCGACTGCGGCGACGAAGGAACCGGCGCCTGCGCAGAAAGTTCCTGTCGCGCAGGAAACGCCGTTTTCGCCGAGTGTGGCCGAGTCGGGCCGTGCCGGCGCGTCGGCCTCGTCTGGCGCAGATGCCCCCTCGAATTCCGCATTGGATGAGACGTGCTCCCCTGATGCGGGCTCGTCGTCGCGCAATCGCCCCTCGCGTAGGGGAGCGGTGGCAAAGCCCCACTCTTCGGCGCACCGCAACCGCATTCTTAAAATCGTCGCCGTATGCTTTGCGGCAGTGCTTGTCGCATGCGCTGCCGTGGCCGCATTCTGGGCATGGGATACGTGGCTTCGTTTTGACGATTCGGCCGATATCCAGGGCGAATGGCTTACCGCCAACGGCACCGCGCTCGTGGTTATCGATGCCGAAGCAATCCATATGCCCGATTCGGTCGATTTCAAATACACCCTGGATACGAAGAGCAAAACGATTTCTTATACGTTCGTTGATCTTACGGGCGGCGGCTCATACGAGTTCTCGCGAGACCGCGCGACGCTTACTATCACGGAGTCCGATGGGTCCCAAACGGTGTTCCAGAAATACTCCGACTCAACCGATGGGGAGCCTCGCGTGCTTTCGGCTGATGAAGCGGCGGCTCTAATGAATGCTGGCCAAGGCCAAGAAGGGAATGCTGGCCAAGGCCAAGAAGGCGCCACTGCTCAGAATTCTGGCGATTCGAGCGAAGCCTCGGGTGAAGCATCGGCTGAAGCTTCTGGTGAAGCAGCTGGCGATTCAGCCGCGCAAACCGAAACGACCGATGAATCGGCATCCTCTGCGTCTTCGGCTCCTGCGTTAGATGAAGAGGAAAGCGCCAAAATCGCCGAAGCGCTTAACTCGAGCTCGGGCGATTTGTCTCCCGGATCGAATGCCGTGCAACCTGGCGCGATGGGCGCGGCTGCAGGAGCGTAGCCTTGTTTTCCCAACGAAAACCGTTTGAACCAACTCAAGCGCCGCCGGCTTTTCAGTGGGCGTGCCGAATTGTGGCTATCGAGGTTCTGCCCGACCGCATGGTTGCTCATGTGGAAGTATCCGATGAGCGATTCTGCTTTGCCACGCCGGCGCTTATCGCCGACCTTTTGCCGCGCTTCCCGAATATCCTGTCGCACACGTGCGTGAATGAGCGTGGCGAAACGTTTATGAGCGTGGCTGCAAACACGTCGATTCCCCATGTGCTTGAGCATTTGGTTATTGACGAGCAGGCTCGGCTTGATGAATCACCGAGCAAGGTGGTGTTTGTCGGCAAAACCGCGTGGTCGAATCGCTCCGAGCACAAAGCGTGCGTGGAGGTGAGTTATGCCGACGAGCATGTTGCTCGCCAGGCGCTCGCCGTCGCGCAGCGCGAGCTGAACGACGCCTTGCTCGCGCGAGCTCGTTAGGCGGGCGTTCCGGCACCGGCGCTTTATGCGCATCGCCTGGCACGATTCCCGATCGTTTCGAGCAAGCCCGGAAATCGCCCGAGGCTCTTGCGCTCGCGGCGGGCATGGGTCGCCGGCAGCTCTGCGCATCGTGCGAATGCTCGTTTTCGGCGCTTCGGTCTTTCGCTTCAACATAACGGCAACGCTCGCGTTCGTGCGGGCGTTTTCTCTTATAATGACCCCAATAACGATAGCAACGTCGTTGCGTGGCGGCGGCGCGTACTCGAGGAGGCAAATATGAACAACAAACTCGGTATGTTCCTGGCGGGCGGATTGATCGGCGCGGGAGTCGCATTGTTCTACGCTCCTCGCACGGGCGTTGAGACGCGCGCGATGGTGGCCGATAGGGCCCAGGCAATGTGGGGCCAGGCTCAGGGCTTGGGCGCACAGGTTGCGGTTGATGCTCAGCAGTTCTACGGCAATGCCGCTCAAAATGCCCAGCAGGCCTACGGCGCCGCAGCCGCAAACGCGCAGGCCGCCTACACGAACGTCGCCGCTTCTGCCCAGCAGGCGTACACCAATGTCGCTCAGGGCGCCCAGCAGGCGTATGCAACCGCGTCCGACCGCGGCAAACAGGCTGCCGATGCTATCGCCCAGGGCGCTCAGGTCGTTGCGGGCCGCGCGCATGAGGCGGCCGAGGGCGTGAAGCCCGTATTCGCCGAAAAGAACGACGAGCTGCGCGCGAAGATCGACGCCGCCCGCGAGCGCATTGCCGCCCAGGTGGCGAAAAACGCCGAGCAAGCATCCGCGAATGCCGAGCAGGTCGCAGACGAGCTTCAGGCAGAAGCCGCTGTTGAGCAGGCCGTCGAGCAAGTCGAAGAGGCCGCAGAAGAAGAGCAGAAGGCAGAATAACGCCGCAGCTACAGGTACAGCACAATGAAGGGTCGGCCTTGCGCCGGCCCTTTTCGCGAACGGAAGGGAAGCCGACATGGCTCGTAAGAAGCTGGTGACAAGCCACGATATTCGAAAGCTCCGCGTTGTGGGCGGCAAGAAGGGAACGAAGCGCATCGGCAAGGTGAAATCGTGCGTGTTCCACCCGACCGAGCGACGCTGCATTGGCTTTATAGTGAAGCGTCCCGATTTGCTGTGGATGTTCCACCGCAAAGACATTTTCGTGGCGCTCGACGGGTTCGACTTCGTTGACGGTCGCCCCCGCATCAAGCCTGATGCGCCCACTTCGGGCCATGCGATATGTCGAGCCATGGGGCTCGATTGGGATAAGTGCGTTCTGTGGGAAGGCCTGCCGATCATGACCGCCGACGAAACGGCGGTCGGCTTCGTGAGCAACATCACGTTCGATATCGAAACGGGCCAGGTTGAAGCCGTAGAGGCGAGCAACGGCGCTACGGCGAAGCTTCTTCTGGGAACGCTTGAGGTGCCGGCGAGCTGTATTGCGGGCTTTAAGCATGGCATGGGCGCCGATTTGGCCGTGAAGGAAGATTCGCGCGAAGCGGGCGAAGGGGTCGTGTTCAAGGGCGCGATTTTGGTTTCCGACGACGTGTGGGAACTTTCTCCCGAAGGCGGTTGGGCCGAGGCGGCTGGCAAATTCACGGCGAAGGCTGGAGCTCGCGCGCGGGAAACGGCCGCTGCCGCCAAGGAGGCGGCTGATGCTGCAAAGCCCAAGGTTGAGGCCGCGACGGCTGCTGCGGGCGCGGCGGTGAAAGAGGGCGCCGAAGGCGTTGGCCGCCAAGTGAGCGCGACTAAAGACGCGTTTGGCGCATTCAAGGAAGAGTTCAACAAGGCTGCTGCGGGCGAAGAGACCGAAGTGGGCGAAGAGGTCGCCGAACGCGAATCGAAAACCAAGGGCATGTTTGCCGCCTTCAAAGAAGAATTCGATAAGGCCAAGGCCGGCGACGAGGACCTCGAGGAAGACGTCGACGAAGAGTACGACGAAGAGTACGACGACGAGGGCGAGGCGCTTGTCGAGGCGGCCGACGACGAGGGCGAATACGAAGAGCCCGATGACGACGGGTACGATGACGATGACGATGACGAAGACGATGACGAAGATGCCGACGAGGAGCCTTCTCGCAAAGAACCCGGCATAGGAGGCATGTTCGCTGCGTTCAAGAGCGAATTCGACAAGGCGGCGAAGGGCGAGTAGCCCAGTCGAACAGGTTTTGTTCTGGCGACATTCGTCTTAATCCGTATCGATTGTTACGGCAACCTAACGAAATTACGGCAAGACGGTGGCATTCGGGTTTTTCGCCTGGCGCCACCGTCTTTTGCGTCACAATGGCGTCAATGCGTTTGGGTGAGGCGCTTTGATGAAACTAGGTGAACCAGATGGCGATGGATTCGTCGGGCATGACCGGCAAGATTGCTCTGAAAAAAGAAGAGTTTCAAGAAAAGCGCGAGGAGCTTCAGGAAAAGCGCGAAGAGCATCGCGAGAAATACGAAGCGAAAAAGGAAGCCTTTAACGAAAAGTACGAAGTTCCCGTTTCCGAGCGCCCTTCTCTTGCCCGCCTGACCAAGGCCGATATTTTCAAATTGGTAGGCCTGGGATTGTTCTTCGTGCTCATGGCGGGCGTGTGCGTGCTTATCGCGCCGTGGGTTTCTGAACTTTCCGAGCCTGACGGTTTGCAGCGCGTGCTTGAAGATGTGCGCAACGCGGGCGTCGGCGGCGTGTTTATTTTGCTCGCCTTCCAGTTTCTGCAAATCGTGGTGGCGTTCATTCCCGGCGAAGTCGTGCAAATCGCGGCCGGCATGATGTATGGCCCATGGATTGGCGCCCTCGTCGTAATTGTGGGCGCCGTGATTTCGAGCGCCTTCATTTTCGCAATCGTGCATAAGCTCGGCGCGCCGTTCGTTCGCGCGATGATTCCCGAGAAGTGGATGAACAAGCTTGAACGCTTCGAGAATTCTGAAAAGCTCGATGTTATGGTGTTCATCCTGTTCCTCATTCCTGGTTTGCCGAAAGACGTGTTCACCTACCTGGTTCCGCTTACGAATATGAGCATGCGCAACTTTGTGGTGCTCGCGAATGTCGGGCGCATCCCCGGCGTGCTCATTAGCACGCTTGGCGCCGATAGACTTATCGAAGGAGATTACGGCCAAAGCGCCATTCTGTTCGGCATCGCGGCGGTTATCGGAATTCTTGCGATTTGGCAGCACGACCGCATTCTGCATATCGCGGCAAAGCTTGGGCTTTCCAAAAAGAAGGGCACTGAGCAGGAGAAATAAACGAATTCGGAAGATGCGTGGCGCGGTGTGCCGCGCACGGCCGGACTGCTACACTTGACGGGCTGGGTTATCCGGCCCGTTTTTCGTTTTTGAAGAGGAGTGCGCGTCATGCGTTTGATTTCATGGAATGTGAATGGCCTGCGAGCTGCGGTGAAGAAGGGTTTCGAGGACTCAGTGCTCGATTTGGACGCCGATGCGATTTGCCTTCAAGAGACGAAATTGCAAGAGGGTCAGATCGATCTAGATCTTCCTGGCTACCTGCAGTTTTGGAGCTATGCCGAGAAGAAGGGTTATTCAGGCACCGCGATTTTTACGCGCCGCGAGCCGCTGCGCGCGCTTCATGGTCTGGGCGTGCCCGAGCTTGATACCGAAGGGCGCATTGTGGCGTTGGAGTTCCCCGAGTTTTGGCTCGTTGATGTCTATACGCCGAACGCGCAAGATGGCTTGGCCCGCATAGACCATCGCATGGCCTGGGATGATGCGTTTCGTGATTTCTGCAAGGGGCTTGAGGCCGGCGTGATTCCTGCGGGCGTGCCTGTGCAAGCTCAGGCGGCAGGCGAGGGGCATGTGTGCGTCGCCGAGCTTCCGCGAACGGGGGTCGGTGAAGTCGCGCATCCGAAGCCCGTTGTCATGTGCGGCGACTTCAATGTGGCGCATGAGGAAATCGACTTGAAGAATCCCAAGACGAACCGCGGCAATGCGGGCTTTTCCGATGAGGAGCGCGGTAAATTCACCGATTTGCTCGATGCGGGGTTTGTGGATACGTTCCGCACGCTGCATCCCGATTTGGAAGGCGCGTATTCGTGGTGGAGCTATCGCTTCAATGCGCGCAAGAACAATGCGGGTTGGCGCATTGACTACTTCTTGGTGAGCGAGGCCCTGCGAGCTTCGGTTGAAAATGCTGCAATCCACAACGAGATTTTTGGCAGCGATCACTGCCCTGTGTCGCTCGATTTGAGGCTGTAGAAAAAATTTTCAAAAGAGGGCTTGACCGCGATTTTGAAACTCGTATAATAATTACCCGCTGGTTCGACAACAGCCAGTTAAATGGGCGGTTAGCTCAGGGGGAGAGCACTACCTTGACACGGTAGGGGTCACAAGTTCAAATCTTGTATCGCCCACCATGAATCCAAGAGCCAGGCAAAGCGCCTGGCTCTTTTGCGGCTTATAGGACAAATAATGTGTCTGATTTTGGGCGTTTGCGCAGGCCAGCGCCCATTTTTTATGGGAAAAGTCATCCGAATCGACTTTCCCGCTCGGACAAAAAGTGTGTCTGGTTATTGACGTTTTCCCAGGTCGCATGAGGAAATTCACGGCAAAAAGTCATCGATTTCGGGAGGATGCCGTGGATAATATGACATGCCCGTCCTGCGGAGGGCCCATGAAGCGGAACGGGAGGGCCCCGTCGGGTTCCCAGAGATGGCGCTGCCGGTCGCGCGGCGCCAGCGCCACGCATTCAAACGACGTGGCGGCCAGGGAGCTCGCGGCCTTCGTCGGCTGGCTGCTCTCGCGCGGGAGGCAGGCCGATATGCCGGGGCGCGGCCGAACCTTCAGGCGGAGGGCCGCCCTCTTCTGGCCGATATGGCCGATGCCGGAGGTGGTGGACGAGGTCTTCCGCGTCGTCTACGTCGACGGCATCTGGATCGCGCGCGACTGCGTGGTGCTCATAGCCTGCAGCGACGAGCACGTGCTGTCGTGGCACCTCGCGCGCGCCGAGACGACCGCCGCGTGGCGCTCGCTGCTCTCCCGCATCGCCCCGCCCGACATGGTGGTCACCGACGGCGGCAGCGGCTTCGCCTCGGCGGTCGCGGCCGAATGGCCGAGGACGAGGGTCCAGAGATGCGTGTTCCACGCGTTCTGCCAGGTCAAGAGGCATACGACGTCGAGGCCCAAGCTGCAGGCGGGCGTCGAGCTCTACGCGCTGGCCAAGGAATTGCTGCATATAGAGACGCTCCAGCAGGCCGATTGGTGGGCCGAGAGGTTCATGCAGTGGTGCGAGTTCTGGTCCGACTTCCTCGAGCAGAAAAGCCTGGTCGAAGGCCGTATGGCCTACACTCACCGCAGGCTGCGCGAGGCGAGGTCGGGGCTCGTCCGGCTCGTCAACGCGGGCACGCTGTTCGCGTACCTCGACCCGGCGCTGTGCGCCGAGGGGCCGATGCCCGCCACCAACAACAGGATCGAAGGGGGCGTGAACTCCCAGCTCCGCGAGGTCCTGAGGAGCCACCGCGGCCTCGCGAGGCTCAAGCGCGTCAAGGCCGTGTTCTGGTGGTGCTACCTGCATGTCGAATGCCCGAAGACGATGGCGGACACGCTGCGCGAGATGCCCACCGACGCCGACGTCGACCTGCTGAGGGAGCGCTACGGCATGAGGGCCGAGGACGCCTCCCGTCCAGAGAAATGGGGAGAGGGCCTCGTATGGGAGGAGCTCCACCACAAGACGAGATACCCGTTCCGGAATGAATGAATAATAGGCCCAGACACACTTTTTGTCCTATAGGCCTCTTTTGCTATTCGAGGTAGTAAACCCCACAAGCTTGAGCGGCCTGATATGGGCTTGGACATCCTAGGCGCCGCTTTCCTATTAGCCACCCACCCCATCGAGTCTTGACTCTTCCAGCATATCGGAGGAGCCAACGATATCGGAGAGAATCCTGGCAGATGAGATTGCCCGAGCATTCCTTTGCCCAGATCGGGAACATAGCTCGCGAAAGTCTTTCGAGACCGTTTAGTACACGTTGAATGCCGAGTCCTGGCACGAAAACCGAGGTATCCCACGAAGAATGCTCGATCTGCAACCACTTGCAGAAAGAGCAATCCTGCTACCTGGGGTTTCTTGTCGATAGAATCCGCCAATCCACGGCGAACCGCCAAACTGAAGCATTTCCAGTGGGATACCTCGGTTTTCGCGCCAGAATCTCCCCTTGTTGTTGCACTTTTTTAGGTGGGCCTCAATGTCGCAACGACATTACAAAGAAAGAGGCTAGGAAAGGCTACCTCAGTAGCGGTAAGGGAAAGTAGCGAGACGCACTATCCCCCGACGCTTATCGCACCCTAAGAAGCCTTCAGGAACCCGTAGGGCACCCAAGACCTTATGGCAAGGACCAATCTGGGTTCGCGTATAGCTAAACCTTTTCCCGAAGAGCAAGCTTAAAACTGCGGAACGGAGACATCTTCGAATAGAGCTACTTACCGAAAATAAAAACGACCCAGTCGGGTGACTGGGTCGTTTGAGTTTCTGGAGCGGACAACGGGGTTCGAACCCGCGACCCCCACCTTGGCAAGGTGGTGCTCTACCAGCTGAGCCATGTCCGCATATGTTCGCTTCGCTTTCGCGAGACGATTGTCAAAAATTGGAGGCGACGCCCGGATTCGAACCGGGGGTGAAGGCTTTGCAGGCCTCTGCCTTACCACTTGGCCACGTCGCCATCCTGGCGTCTGTCATTTTAAGGGCTGATCAAACATTCGCTTGACCAGCCCATTCATGACAATGGAGCGGACAACGGGGTTCGAACCCGCGACCCCCACCTTGGCAAGGTGGTGCTCTACCAGCTGAGCCATGTCCGCGTCGCGAGGTAGTATATTACGCCTTTCTACCTCATTGCGCAACCCCTAATCTCATATTTTTTAAGATTAAGGGGAGACACTCCTTATCGAGCAATCGATCCCTGAGGATAAACGACCATCAGCACGAGAAGAGACACAATGAAAATAATCGCGAAGATGATCGTGATGCGATCAAGGTTCTTCTCGACGATGCTCGTACCCGTCTGCGTGGAGTACACCGAGCTGGCAATCATATCGGAGATGCCGGTGCCCTTGCCAGAATGCAGCAAGATGAAGATGATCAAGCCAATGCCGGAGATGACCAGCAGAATCAGCATGAGGATGAGCAATGGATTCAAAACGTTACTCTTTTCGTTACTCGGTTACTACCTGTTGCGCATCGTACGCAACCATACGCAAGTTATAGATTATACGGGAAACGACATAACGAGACAAGGGCTTCCTCCGTCAAATCCTGACCGAGGGAGCCCCCTACACGAATCGTCCGCAAAATCCGTCAACAAATCAGGCAAGCAGGCTCTTTCCCGTCATCTCAGGGGGAACGTCTACGCCCATTGCCACCAGCATCGTCGGGGCGATATCGCAAAGCGCACCCTCCTCACCCGAAAGGCGAAGCCCGCGCCCTGAGAAATCAGCCAGCGCGAAGGGAACCGGCGCCGTAGTATGGGCGGTATGGGGAGAACCGTCCTCGGCGAGCATCTTGTCGGCATTACCATGGTCGGCGGTGACAAACGCCGCCCCTCCCGCACGTTCCACTGCAGCGAGAACCCGCTCAACGCCAGCGTCGACCGCCTCGACGGCAGCGACCGCCGCAGGAATGACTCCCGTATGCCCTACCATGTCGCAGTTCGCAAAGTTCACGATGTACACGTCAGCCTCGCCCGCATCGATCGCCTGCGCCAAGTCGCGCGCGACCTCGGGCTCGCTCATCTCGGGCTGCAGATCGTAGGTGGCAACCTTGGGGCTGGCGACAAGCTGGCGCTCCTCCCCCGACTTGGGCTCCTCACGACCGCCGTTCAAAAAGAACGTGACGTGCGCATACTTCTCGGTCTCCGCGATATGGTATTGGCGAAGGCCCCGCGCCGCAAGCACGTCGGCCAAAACGTTGTCGGGGAACTCCTTCGGGAACGCCACCGGAGCAGGGATATCGGGGTCGTATTCGGTCAGGCAAACGAAGTTCACCTGCGGGAACACAGGCCGCTCGAACCCATCGAACGCGGGGTCGACGAACGCTCGCGTCAGCTCTCGCGCACGATCGGGCCTGAAATTGAAGAAGATGACGCCGTCTCCGTCGCGGACTCCACGTGAATCAAGCGCGCGCGGAACCACGAACTCGTCGGTGACGCCTTCCGCATACGAATCCGCCACCACGTCGCACGCCCCGCAGTCGACAGAAGGCGTCGCGCGCACGATTGCCTCCCACGCTTTCTGCACGCGGTCCCAGCGCTTGTCGCGATCCATCGCGTAATAGCGCCCGGAAACCGACGCGATGCGGACCTTGCTCCCCCAGCCCTTCGAGACGATGAGCTGCTCGAGCTCGGCAACATAGCCCTCGCCGCTCGAAGGCGGCACGTCGCGCCCGTCGAGGAAACAGTGAACGCGGATATCCTCAAGCCCGCGCGAGACCGCATGTTCGAGAATCGCGAAGAGATGCTCGTTGCTCGAATGCACGCCGCCATCGGAGAGCAGCCCCATGACGTGCAGCGCACGGCCCGGCGCCCGAGACGCATCGAGGCATGCGTTGATGATCTCGTTCTCGTCGATGGACCCCGTGCGGCATGCGCGGTTGATGCGCGTAAGCTCCTGATGAACGACGCGGCCGGCACCGATGTTCAAGTGCCCGACCTCGGAGTTGCCCATCTGGCCCTCGGGCAGGCCGACCGCCTCGCCCGACGCTTGCAGGCGCGTGCACTCGCCCGCGAACAACTTATCGAGAAACGGCGTATGCGCGAGCGAGATGGCGTTGCCGGGACCTGCGGGCGCAAGCCCGAAGCCGTCCATGATAACAAGGCATACGGGAAGCGCGAGGCCTTCGCGCGCAAACGAATCGAGAACGCTCATTACCGCATGACCGCCTTCACAAGCTGGATGAAGGAGTCGCACTTGAGACTCGCGCCGCCGATAAGCCCGCCGTCGATGTCGGGCTCGGCCACGAGCGCGTCGACGTTGCCGGGGTTCATCGAGCCACCGTAGAGAATGCGCATGGCCTGTGCCGTTTCCTCGCCAAAGAGCACGGCAAGCTGGGCACGGATGGCCGCGCACACCTCTTCTGCCTGCTCGGGCGTCGCGGTACGGCCGGTGCCGATGGCCCAGATGGGCTCGTAGGCGACGACGCACTTCGCGGCGTCTTCGGCATCAACGCCCGCGAACGCAGCCTTCACCTGAGCACAGACGTACTCGTTCGTCGTGCCCTCGTCGCGCACGGCGAGCGACTCGCCCACGCATACGATCGGCTTCAATCGTCCGCCCAAAAGCGCGCGCACCTTCTTGTTCACGTCCTCGTTCGTCTCGCCGAAAAGCCCGCGGCGCTCCGAATGCCCAACGATGCAATAGTCGCAGCCGCACTCGCGGATCATGGGAACGGACACCTCGCCGGTAAACGCGCCGGCTTTCTCCCAGTACACGTTCTGCGCGCCGACGAAGATCTTCGTCTTGTCGAACTCGAGCACCGTCTTCACCGGCTTCAAGTCGACAAACGGCGGGCAGATGACGACGTCGACCTTGTCCTCCCAGTCCTTCCACCAGTTGTTGGAAATCTCCTGGGTGAGCACGACTGCCTCACCGATGGCGTTGTTCATCTTCCAGTTGCCGGCCATCATGGGTTTTCTTGCCATGGCTAGTCCTTTCCGCGAAAAAGAACGGGGAGACGAAAGCACGCCATGCGCGCCTTGCCGCCTCCCCTCTTTGCATACCGCCAGTTTAACGCAGCGCCTCGACACCGGGAAGCGCTTCTCCCTGCACGAGTTCCATACTTGCGCCGCCGCCAGTCGAGATGAAGGTCATCTGGTCGGCAAGGTTGAACTTGTTGACCGCAGCGACCGAGTCGCCGCCGCCGATGACCGTGTCGGCCTCCTTGTTGGCGGCCACCGCGAGCGCCACTGCCTTCGTGCCCGCCGCGAACGCGTCCATCTCGAACACGCCCATGGGGCCGTTCCAGAACACCGTCTGCGCGTCGGCGATGGCATCAGCATAGAGCTTGGCTGTTTCGGGTCCGACATCGAGGCCCATCATGTCGGCAGGAATGGCATCAACCGAGCAGGTGAGCGTATTCGCATCCTCAGCGAACTTGTCGGCGCACACGACATCGACGGGAAGGAGCAGCTTGCAGCCGCGAGCGGCCGCCTTCTCCATCATCTCGCCGGCGCGGGCAACCCACTCGTCTTCCTTAAGCGAGGTGCCGACCTGCTTGCCTTCCGCCAAAAGGAACGTGAAGCACATGCCACCGCCGATGACGAGCGTCTCGCACTTGTCGATGAGCGCGTCGATGACCTTGATCTTATCGGAGACCTTCGAGCCGCCGAGGATGGCGACGAAGGGGCGTTTCGGGTTCTCGAGCATGCCCGTGAGCGTGGACACCTCGCGCTGCATGAGGTAGCCCGCATACGCCGGAAGCAGCGCCGCGACGCCGGCCGTGGAGGCATGCGCGCGATGGGCGGTGCCGAACGCGTCGTTGACGTAGGCGTCGCCGAGCTTGGCAAGCTCCTCGCAAAACGCCGGGTCATTCTTCTTCTCGCGCTTGTCGAAGCGCAGGTTCTCGAGCAGGAGCACATCCCCCTCGCGAAGCGCCGCCGCCTTCGTTTGCGCGTCCTCGCCCACCGTGTCGCTCGCGAACGCGACCGGCTTGCCGAGAAGCTCTGCCAGGCGCAGGGCAGCTGGGCGCAGCGAGAACTTCTCCTCGAAGCCCTCGCCCGACGGACGGCCGAGATGGCTCATGAGGATGACGCGCGCGCCGTCGCCGACAAGCTTCTCGATGGTCGGCAGCGCCGCCTTGATGCGCGTGTCGTCGGTCACGACGCCGTTGGACACGGGAACGTTGAAATCGACGCGCACGAGCACGCGCTTGCCGCGCGCATCGAGATCGTCGATTGTCTTGATTGATGCCATTGAATCTCCTATTTCAAGAAAGAAACGGGCGGCAAGAAGCCGCCCGATCATGCGTGATTTCGATTACAGAAGAATCTTCACCAGGTCCTTCACGCGGTTCGAGTAGCCCCACTCGTTGTCATACCAAGACACGACCTTCACGAGGTTGGACTTGCCGCCCATGACCATGGTAAGCCCGCTGTCGAAGATGGAGGAATGGTTGTTGCCCACGATGTCGATGGAAACGATCGGGTCCTCGGTGTATTCGAGGATGCCGGCAAGCTCACCCTCGGCGGCCTTCTTCATCGCAGCGTTGATTTCCTCTGCCGTGACCTCACGATCGAGCTCAACGGTCAGGTCGACCATCGACCCGTCGGGGGTCGGGACGCGCGTGGCGAAGCCGTCGAGCTTGCCCTTGAGCTCGGGAAGCACGAGGGCGACTGCGCGGGCGGCACCCGTGGTGGTCGGAATCATCGACATGGCTGCAGCGCGAGCGCGGCGCAGGTCCTTATGCGGAAGGTCGAGGATCTTCTGGTCGTTGGTGTAGGAATGGATGGTATTCATGTAGCCGCGCTTGATGCCGAAGTTCTCCATGAGAACCTTCGCGACCGGCGCGAGGCAGTTGGTCGTGCAGGAAGCGTTGGAGATGATGTTATGCTTCTCGGCGTCGTACTCGCCGTCGTTCACACCCATGACGATGGTGGCGTCCTCGCCCTTCGCGGGGCACGTGATGACGACCTTCTTCGCGCCGGCCTTGATGTGGGCGCTTGCGAGCTCGCCGGTCTTGAAGATGCCCGTGGACTCAACGACGACTTCCACGCCCAGCTCGCCCCAGGGAAGGTTGTTGGGGTCGCGCTCGGAAAGAACCTTCACGGCATAGCCGTCGGCCACGAAGCCCTCTTCGGTGACCTCAACCGTGTCGAAGGCACGTCCATGAACGGAATCGTACTTGAGCAGATGCGCCATCGTGGGGATGTCGCCCAAGTCGTTCACGGCGACAACCTCGATCGCGGGATCTTTCACCATCGCGCGGAACGCCAGGCGTCCGATGCGACCGAAACCGTTGATGCCTACCTTGATTGCCATGCAAATCTCCTTTCGAAGGATTACTTTCCTTGACGCACAGAGTCAGTCTAGCCGACCTTGCGCGAATGGATGCCGTCTTCGGGCGAATTGCCTGCGGAGCCGCTACCCTTTTCGGTTTGCGGCTTCGCGCGCAAGCTGCTCGATGCGCCGAATGCGATGATAGACCGCCGATTTGGAAAGCGGCGGGTTCGCGCGCTCGCCGAGCTCCTTGATGCTCGCGTCGGGGAAGCTCACGCGCAGGCGGATGAATTCCTGCAGCGCGGGCGGCAGGTTCTCCATGCCGTGCGCCTCGAGCACCGTGCGGATGGCGAAGAGCTGGTCGACCGCCGCGGACGACGACTTCGCCTGGTTCGCGATCTCGGCGTTCGTCATGCGGTTCACGTCGTTGCGCACGCTTTTCACGACGCGCTCCTGTTCGAGGCGCAGCGCGCACTGGTGGGCGCCGACGAACGCGAGGAACTCAAGGATTGCGTTTCCCGACTTCAGATACACCATATACGAGCTGCGGCGCTGCATGATGCGCGCCTTGATCCCCTTGTCGGCGAGCAGGGCCACAAGCCCCTCGGCAAGGGATTCGGACTCGACCGTGATCTCGAAGTGGAAATCGCCGCGCGGGTTCGCGATGAAGCCGCTGCCAAGAAACGCGCCGCGCACGTAGGCGGCGGCACAGCACTGCTTAGCCACGATGTCGGGGCGAATGCCCACTTCCAAACCGCCCTCCTCAGTGATGACGCCCAGATCGAGCAGCGATTTCGGCAGATGGGGCTGCGCGGGCACCTCGATCAGGTAGTTCGGCGTCTTATGAAGCACGCTGCGGCGCACGGTGAGCTCGGTGCGAAGCTGGTAGATGCCGTGCAAAAGCTTGATCACGAGGCGCGCAACGCTCGGCACATCCGTGGCGATTTCGACGCGATAGCGACCAGGGCCGGAGACGAACAGCGTGCCCTCGATACGCACGAGCGCGGCGAGCGTCGCCTTCCCGCAATGCGAGCACTCGGGCAGAACGCGCGCGAGCTCGTCTTTTACTTCCGCCGTGAACGACATAGTTTGAGCACCCCCCAAAGCGCTTCTCGGAAAGCCTCCGGATCATGCCAAGTCGGACGCTTGTGGTCAACCAGATCGCGAACGATAACGCGCGGGCCTTGCGCCTGGATGGCCATGACGTCGTCGTAGGTGACCGCGACCGAGTGGATGCCAGCGGACTCCTGGGGGTCAGCCGCCGAGGAGGCGAAGGCGCTCTGGTCAGGCGAAAGCGGCTGCGACGAATGCACGAGCACGTAATCGAGAAGACCACGCATGCCGTGGTCGAGCAGCGCCTCGACGTGCTCGCGGGCGCTCAGATGGAGCGTCTCGCCCTGTACGTCGGCCAGACCGCAGACGAACACCGTCGTGCCCTTCGATTCGCGGATTGCCTCGACAACGCCCGGCACAAGCAGGTTCGGGATGATGGACGTGAACAGCGAGCCGGGGCCGAGCACGATAAGGTCAGCCGCGCGGATGGCATCGAGCGCTGGAGCGTAGGGTTCGATCGCGCCTTGGCCTCGAAGAATGACGCGCGAGAGCGCGATATCGGAATGGCATGCGACCGCCTGGCCCTCGAGCAGTTCGCCGCCGCGCGTCTTCGCAGCGAGCGTGACGTGGGTCAGCGTCGAAGGGTACACATGCCCCCGCGCGTCGAGCATATGCTCGCACACGGAAATGGCCTCGGGGAACGACCCGCACGCGTCCTCGAGCGCGACCAGCATCAAGTTCCCGAGGGAATGGTTGTTCGCGATAGGGAAACGGTACTTGAACGCGCGGGTGAGAGGGTCTTTCGGGTCGGCCGCCATCGCAAGGATGCATTTGCGCACGTCGCCCGGGGGCGTCACGTCCGCCTCCTCTCGCAAAAGGCCGGTCGAGCCGCCGTCGTCAGCCATGGCCACCACGGCGCTCGTTTCCACGCCGAGCGAGAGCAGGGTTCGGATGGACACCGGCGCACCCGTACCGCCGCCGATGACGACGGCGCTAAGTTTGTCGCCGCGGGGAGCACGAGCCGCGCGGGGCAAAGGCAAATCGCGCAACGCCGCGAAAGCCGCGGTCGCCGAGGGGTCCTGGATGAAGGGACGCTTCTTCTTCATACAACCTACTCCTGGGCGGCGCGGGGCGCGAGCTTCAGGTCGCGGTGGGCAACTGATACGCGGTAGCCGTTCGATTTGAGGTAATCGCCCGTCGATTCGGCGATGGCAACGCTTCGATGCTGCCCGCCCGTGCAGCCGATGGCGATGGCGAGCTGCTGCTTGCCTTCGGCGACGTATCCAGGCATGACGCAGTCGAGCAGCGCGCGCCAGCGCTTCACGAACTCGACCGTTTCCTCGCGATACATCACGAAATCGCGAACAGGAGCATCGAGACCTGTGAGGAAGCGCAGGTCGGGATCGTAATAAGGGTTCGGAAGGAAGCGTACGTCCATGACGAGGTCGGCGTCGGTGGGGGCGCCGTGCTTGAAGCCGAACGAGTACACCGTGACCGCCAGGCCGCGACGCTCGTTTCCGCGGGCGAAGATTGAGCGGATGGTTTCGCGCAGCTGCTGCGGGAGCATGTCGGTGGTGTCGACGACATGATGCGCCATTTCGCGCAGGTCGTAGAGCATCTGGCGCTCGCGCTCGATGCCCTGCGCGATGGTGGTGCCGTCCGTGCACAGCGGGTGGCGGCGGCGCGAGGACTTGTAGCGGGCGACGAGCTTGTCGTCCGCAGCATCAAGGAACAGCACGCACACGTCGATTCCCTCGCGCTCGAGCTTCTCGACCTCGCCCTTCAGATTGGGGAAGAAATCGCGGTTGCGCGCGTCGCACACCACAGCGAGGCGTCGGCTCGCATCGGGCTGGCCGGGCATGCCCTTGAGCGCAAGCAGGTTTCCAATAAGGCTCGCTGGCAGGTTGTCGACGCAGAAGAAGCCCAGGTCCTCGAAGACATGCATCGCCTCGGTGCGCCCGGCACCGCTCATGCCCGTGACGATGACGATCTCGGGCATGTCCTCAAGCGCAATCGTATCCTTCTCGGAAGCCCTCTCGGCGCCGTCCTCGTACTCGTCTTCGGGAATCTCCTCGCGTTTCTCATGCTGTGCATCCATGGTGTGCAACCCCCTACTCGCCGCCAACGACCAGTTCATCTTTTCGCTCGCTATTATACTGCTCGATCACCTTGTGGAGCTCCTCGGCGACCTCGTCGGGCACCACATGGGCCTCCTTGATCTCCGCCAAGCTCGCCGCCTTCAGGTTCTTGAAGGATTTGAAATGCTTGAGCAGGGCCTTCTTGCGAACGGGACCCAAACCCGCGACCTCGTCTAATATGCTTGCCGTCATGCCCTTGCCGCGCAGCTCGCGGTGGAAGGTGATAGCGAACCGATGGGCTTCGTCGCGCACCTGCTTCACGAGGTAGAGCGACGCCGACCCCGAGGGCAAAACGACCGGACCCGTGTCTTGCCAGGGAACGAAGAGCTCCTCGTCGCGCTTCGCTAAGCCGCACAGGGCGATGTCGTCGATCCCCATCTGGTCGAACATCTCCATGACGGCCGACAGCTGCGGCTTGCCGCCGTCGAGGATGATGAGGTCGGGCTTGCTGCCGAAGCGCTCGTCGGCCATACGCTCGGCGCAGTAGCGGCGGCTCATCACCTCCTGCATCGAGAGGAAGTCGTTCGCCTCGTCGAGCGGCGTCTTTATCTTGAAGCGGCGGTACTGGTTCTTGTCGGGCTTGCCGCCCGTGAACACAACCATCGACGCGACCGTATAGGACCCGTGAATCGTCGAGATGTCGAAGCACTCGATGCGCATGGGCGGCGCGTCGAGCGCAAGCGCGCTCTCGAGCTGCAGCAGCGCATCGTTCACGCGCTTGTCCTCGTAGTTCGTGCGCACCTTGTAGCGCATGAGCGTGTGCTTCGCGTTCATCTCCGCCATGTCGACAAGCGCCGCCTTCTCCCCCTTCTGCGGAGCTGTGAAGCGCACTTTCGCCCCGTGCGCGCTCGCGAGCTTCTCGGTGAGCCACGTCTCCATCGACTCTTCGTCCTCGGGCAGCTCCCGTACGATGACCTCGTGGGGAATGGAAGTGGTCGTGTCGTAGTAGCGCAACAGGAAGTTGTGGAGAAGGTCCTGGTCGGGAACGTCGCGCCCGCGGTTCAAGACGAACTCGTTGGAGTTGATGATGCGCCCCTCGCGGATGACGAGCACGTGCGCGCCCGCGACCGTCTCCTCGCGAAAAAGGCCCACGACGTCGGCGTTCAGGTTATGGGCGGACGCCGCATGCTGCTTGTCGGTGAGCGAGTTGATGGTGTCGATGCGCGCCTTGATTCGGGCGGCGCGCTCGAAGTCAAGCTCGGCGGCCGCGTCAGCCATCTCGGCTGAGAGCTCGTCGAGGAACTCCCGGTGCTGTCCTGCGAGGAATCGCTCGATGCGGCGCACGTTCGCGGCGTACTCCTCGGGAGTGATGCGCCCGCAGCATGCGCCAGGGCCTAAGCCCACATGGCAGTCGAAGCAGGGATGCACGTCGGATTTCATCATCGCAAGCGGGTCGTTCTCAAGGCGGCGCGAGAGATTCCGCCAATCGGCGCACGACGTCGCACACAGGGGCACGACACGCCGCGCAATGTCGACCATGCGACGAGCCGCGCGCGAATCAGTGTAGGGTCCGAAGTAGCGCGTGTCGGGCTTGTGCTTCTCGCGCGTGTACTTGATGGAAGGGAACACGTCGCCTTTCGTGAGCGCGATGAACGGGTAGGACTTGTCGTCCTTGAAGTCGGCGTTGAAGAACGGGGCGTATTGGTTGATCAGGTTCTTCTCAAGGACGAGCGACTCGTGTTCGTTGCCGACGACGATGTACTCGAACGAGTCAATCTGATCGACGAGCAGCGGGATCTTCGCGCGGTCGTCCTGGAAGTTCACGTACTGGCGCATGCGGGCGCGCAGCTGCTTCGCCTTGCCCACGTAGATGACCTGGCCGTCCTTGTCCTTCCAGAGGTACACGCCGGGCAAGGTCGGCACAGCATCGAGGCCGCGCTTGATGCGCGCGATCTTCTCCGCTTGGGTTTCTTTCACGTTGTTCTCTTCCATACCACGAAGTGTAGCAAATGCGCCAGGCGGCATGCGCCCGCCTGGCTTTTCGCTACACACTCAGCGTTTCCCTAGGCGTCGACCGCATCGAGCTTCGCCCGAAACGAGATGGCGCGCGGCGTGTCGAGCGAGTCGAAATGCACGATGTAGGCGCGCTTATCCTCGTCGAGGCGCTCGACGACGCCCCGCCCGAACGCCTTGTGGAGCACGCAGTCGCCCGGCGAGAAGCGCGCGTCGGCCGCCATGCCAGCCATCCATTTGTCGCTTGCGGCGTACGCTGCCCGCGCGCAGGATAGCTCCTCGTCGCTCGGCTTGTTCGAGAACTGCAGAGCGCCCTGGTCGATGTCAAGCAAGAAGCGCGACGGGTGGCGCGGCGAGCCTTCATGCGAGAAGCCTGCCGCCTCGGAAAGATAGAGCCCGTCCCGTGCTCGGGTCACCGCGACGAACGCGAGCCTGCGCTCCTCTTCCATTCCCTCGATCGTTTTCGTCTTGCGCGACGGGAGCACCCCCTCGGAAAGCGAGCATAAAAAGACGTGCGGGAACTCCAAGCCCTTAGCGGCATGGATGGTCATGAGGCGCACCTTGTCCTGAGCTTCGTCAAGCGCATCGGCATTGGTGAGCAGCGCCACATGGGAAAGGTAGTGCTCGAGCGTCACCTCCTCCCCGCAGTTGCTCTCGAACTCGTAGATCGATTGCTTGAGCTCTGCCACGTTGTCGAGCCGTTCCTGGCTTCCCTCCGTGCGAAGCGCCTCTTCGTAGCCGCTTTCGTTGATGAGCGCCGCGAGCACCTCCGACACCGGCCTGCCCTCGAACGATGCGCGAAACTTGCGGACGAGCGCCACGAGCTGCTTCGCCTTGGTGCGCTTGAATATCTCGTCGTCGATCGTCTGCTCGAGCGCCTGGAAAAGCGAGCACGCGTGCGCTTCGGCGTAGTCCTCGAGAAACGCCATGCGGCGCTGCCCGAGATTGCGCTTGGGAACGTTTGCCACGCGCACGAAGGAAAGATCATCCTGGTACGCGACAAGCCGCAGGTAAGCGAGGGAGTCCTTGATTTCCTTGCGGCCGTAGAACGGCACGCCCGAATACACCGCGTGCGGGATCTCGGCCTTTAGGAACGCCTCTTCCACCGGTCGCGATGCGTAGTGCGCACGATAGAGCACCGCCGTATCGCGATAGCGTATGCCCCCATCATGGAGCGCACGCACCCCTTCGGCAATCCATTTCGCCTCGTCTTCGGAAGTTTTCGCGTGATGCCACACCGTAGGCCCGTGCCGGGTGCGACATGCGCGCAGGTCCTTCGGGATGCGTTGGCGGTTCTTCTCGATAAGCGAGTTTGCCACCGCGATGACCTCGGGGGTCGAGCGGTAGTTCTCAAGCATCATGATGGTGCACGTCCCCGGGAACGCCTGGTCGAAATCGAGAAGGAAGCGCACGTCAGCGCCGCGCCAGGTGTAGATGGTCTGGTCGGGGTCGCCCACCACGAACAGGTTTTTGTGGTAGCCGACAAGCACGCTCATAAGCTCGTACTGCAACGCGTCGATGTCCTGGAACTCATCGACCATGACGTATTCCAGGCGCTTCTGCCATTTCAGCCGAATATCAGGATGCTGATCGAAGATGAAGAGCACGACGACAATAAGGTCGTTGTAGTCGAAGGCGAAGCACTTCTTCTCCTGGTATAGATATCCGTAGAAGATGATGTCGCGCACGTCAGTTGCCTGCTCGTACTTTTCGCGCAGAGAGGCGAGCGGCATGGCAAGCAGGTCGCGGTAGTAATCGGGCCGATCCTTGAGCTTCATAATTTCGATCATGTCGCGCGCGCGACCGAACGTCATATCGCGCAGCGTGAGCCCCCGCTCGTCGTAGATGGTTTGAAGCATCTGATCGATGTCGGCGTTATCGAGCACGAGAAAGCTCTTCGGGTATTGAACGGCGTGCGAATCCTCTTGCAGCACCGAGACGCAGAAGCCGTGGAAGGTGTTGATGAAGCCCGTGTCGTTGTCGCCCGTGAGCGCGCGGATGCGGTGGCGCATCTCGTTCGCGGCCTTGTTGGTGAATGTGACGCACAGGATATTTCCCGGCATGATGCCGAGGTCGTTTACCAAGTATGCGAAGCGCTCCGTAAGGGCGCGCGTCTTGCCCGTTCCCGCGCCGGCGATGACGCGCACGTAGCCCTCCGTCGTAGTAACGGCCTCAAGCTGGGCCGCATTGAGGCTTGGGGGCGCATCGCCAGGAAGCGCTGCCCGTGCGCGCGCATCGCTGACGTCGTCCGCCTCCGCGTCGAGGCCCGAGCCGCGGCCCACCAGTTCCCCACCAAGCCGCGAGGAGAGCATATATGTCATATCCTTGTGGTCCATGCGGACAGTCTAACAGATACGAACATATGTTCCAAGTACTACCCAGCAAATTGTACGAAATATGGCGATGCGAGCCCTAAAGCCGCTCAAACCCTCCCCGTCGATGAAGCCTCAGAAGGCGAAGGCTCGACGCTACTCGGCCGCCGCCTCGTCTTCCGAGCCTTCGTCAAAATCGTTCGCCGCGTTTGCTTCCTTCGCCTCGGCAAGTTCCGCGAACATCATCTTCATTGTTGGATTGTTCCTGGTCAGACGCTTAATGGTGAGGTCTTGCGCCTTGTTGTTCGCCAAGCGCAGGTTGTTCTCCGACGACAGCAGGGCATCCTTGGTTTTCTGCAAATGCGTGATGGTCTTGTCGATCTCCTCGATGGCGGTTTGAAACTTGCGGCTCGCGAGGTCGTAGTTGCGCCCGAACTTCGTCTTGAAGTCCTCCATCTGCTCCTCGAAGTGCGTGATGTCGATATTCTGGTTGCGCACCTCGGCGAGCTCGGCCTTATAGGAAAGCGCCGAAAGCGAGGCGTTGCGTAGGATGCTGATAATCGGGATGAAGAACTGCGGGCGGATGACGTACATCTTCTCGTAGCGGTAGCTCATGTCGACGATACCTTCGTTGTAGAGCTCGTTTTCGGGCTCGAGCATCGTCACGAGCACCGCGTACTCGCAGTTCTTCTTCTTGCGATCGGAGTCGAGTTTCTTCAGGAAGTCCTCGTTTTTATGCTTGTGAGTGCTGTCGTCGCTCTCGTTTTTCATCTCGAACATGATGGAGACGACCTCGTTGCCCTCGTCGTCGGCCTCCCGGAACACGAAGTCACCCTTCGTGCCGTCGACCACATCGTTGTCCTTCTCGAAGTATGCCTTCGGGAAGGCGGCGGCGCGCATCTTGTTGAACTCGATTTCGCAGTGCTGTTCGAGCGACTCGCCCACCATCTTGGTGGAAAGGCGGGCCTTCATCTCCTTGTAGCGGGCGATTTCCTCTTCCTTGTAAGCGATGAGCTCATCTTTTGCGCGAAGTTTCGTCGCCATCTCCTCGCGCAGCGCACTCACTTTCTGCTCGCCTTCGGCAGCCTTCAGCTTCACCTGCGCGGCAAGGTCATCGCGCTCGCGCTCGACCTGGGTCCGTGCCTGCGTGACGGCGAGCTCCTTCTCGGTCGCGAAGGACGTCTTTTGGGCCTCGAGCTTCTGTGTGAGCTCGGCGATCTTCGCATCGCGGGAGGCGGTCGCGTCAGCCAAGGCTCGCTTGTGGTCGGCCTCAGTCACGCGCGCATCGGATGCGCGCTCGTCGGCGAGGCGAGCGAGCTTCGACTTGAGCTCTGCGATTTCGGCATCTTTGCTCGCGGTAACTTTGGAGAGCGCCGCAATCTGCTCAGCTTGCGCAGCGCGGGAAGCCGCGTCGTTTTCGCGTTTGATCGTGTCGAGGCTCTGGGTGAGCTTCGCGATTTCCGCATCGCGGGAAGCAATCTCATCGCGCGCCTCCCCGCGCACCTTCTCACCCGCAAGCGCCACCGCCTGTTCGCGCTGCTCAGCGAAGAGTTTCTCGCGGCGCTCGATTTCCCGATTGAACTCCGCGTCGCGCACCTGCTTCACGATGTCCGCAAAGCCCGACTCGTCCACCTGAAACACCGTCCCACAATGCGGACACTTAATCTCGTTCATAGGAACCTCCCCGTATTATCTTTCGCACAATATATTACTCTCGACACTACGACAAGCTTACGGAAACCCAATTTGTAGGCTTAGGTTAATAAAGTACTCGCCATCATGTTCGTAAACCAACCCATCGTCATACTTTGAAATCGACGCTGTCTCAAATTTCGTATAACTGAGCAGATAATTTCCGAGCGAATCCCTGTTATAGGCATGAAATACGAACACCTCGCCATCGTCGCAGGCGATGACATAACCACTCGAAGCATCGTCATGTCCACTCCATTCTTCCTTTGGCGTCATACCCAGCGCCACGGCACAGAGAAACTTTTTAAACAGGTGCTTATACATGCCTTCGCCGATTCCAAGCGCATCGTCGCGTTCCATGGCGTCGACGATTTGCAGGCATGTCGCCCCCTCGCCAAAGAAGTATCGCAGCAACGCATTCGCAAGCACCTGCGGAAATCGACTATCAACTAGCCGCAGATTGCGATCGAATGTCGAGCACGCGACGCGATAGAAACCGAAATCACATTCGCCATTAAGCGTATTCACGCATTTTTCGAGCCCGGCCGACGCGTTCGCCGCATTGGCTCGCTCCATAACTTCGCGAGTACAGCAATCGAGTTTGAACACGAAGTTCGTCGCCATTCCAGCGTCAAGAAGAGTCGGCGCCTTAGATTCGCACAAGCCAACCTCGACCATATGCTCGTCAATAAAAGAAACAGTGCGAGCAGTCTTAATTCGACCCGGCAATTCCAAATGAACATCGACGGGAACCACATCGCATTGCATGCGCTCAGCCTCGCACATGACGCTTTCCCCTATCAATAGCACATGATAAGACTCGCTCGGGCAAAAACGGCGCTCCCCCGAACAGGGTTCGGACACTCGCGCCTCTCCGCCACAATAACGCAGTCGTCAGCATAAAGCACCGACACTATCCGAGCATCGATTCCGAAGATAGACCAAGGACCTTGCGCAAGCCATTCCATTATGAGCATCCAAATGCGAACGGGGGCCTTGCTTTGAAGGCCCCCGCTGTCGGCGTCTTTCGCTCTCTTCGCTCGCTATTGCTGTGCGTCCCAGATTGCTCCCGTCTTGTGCCAGTTGTTGAAGTCGGTGGCCCAGCCGGTGATGTTGTATTCCACGATGGAGACGTCGTTTTTGCCGTCGCTCGTCGTCGTGTAGAACTGACGCACGCGGTTGTCGAACGGCACCTGCGCGAGCGTCTCGCCGTACTTGGACGAGTCACCGCCAACAGCCTGGATGATAGTCGGCTGCACGTTCACATGCGCAACCGGCGTCGACACCGTCTTGATCGGCTGCGCGTCCGCCTCGGCCGATTGCGCCGGCTTGTAGAACATGATCGCGTTCGACGTGGAATCCCAATCCTCGTAGATGCCCCAATCGCCGTGGTCGCTCGTCACGAGAATCGCGGTGTTGTCGTAGAGCCCCATGTCCTTCAGCTGGCGGATGTACTCGGAAAGCATCTTCAAGCTGCCGCGGATCTGACGGATCGCGTCGGAGTTGTCCGTGCCGATGTCGTTGCCGTTCTCGTCAAGGTTGAACGGATAGTGCCCGCCGAGCAAATGGATGAAGCGGAAAGCACCCGTCTCGCCGTCGTCAGTCGCGGAAAGCTTCGTCGTCTTGAGCTTATCGTAATAGGCCCCGTCGTTCATCGTGTACAGGGTGCTCTGCTGCACCTCCCCGTCGTCGCTTTCCACCTGCAGCGTCATGCCGTTGTTGACCTCGTCGGTGTAGAACCAGAAATACGGCTTGAACGCCCACGGCAAATCGCGGTACATCGCGCACTTCCACAGCGTGAAGAGGGTGCCCTGCTCATCGAGCAGCGAGGGGGAATCCTCCTGGTTCATGGGGTGGTAGTTCATGGTAAGGCCCGCCACATGGCGCTGCACGTCCTCGCTCGAATATTCGGTTCCGAACGTATCGGTGTAGATGCCCATGCTGTAGCCAGCGTTGTGGATGTCGTCGAGGTACGTGCTGCGCTCATAGCGCGTTGCGAGGTACTGCGAGAAGAGCTCGCCCTGCTGAGGCAGCTGGCCGGTCAAGAGGAACGGCACGCCGTAGCGCGTGGGAACCATGGAGCCCGCAACATTGTTGTACCAGGTGAAACCCGTCCAGTCGTTGAATTCCTCCGGATGCTCCTGCATGATCTGGGACATCTGCTTCGTGTCGGTGAAGTCGAGCACGAAGACGATGACGTTGCTTTTCTCGGAAACGGTGAACAGGCCGTCCTCGGTCATGCGCAAGTCAGCGACGTTCACCTGATCAGGCTCTATCGTAGCCGCCTCGAATGCACCCGACGCGAAGAGGCTGCCCACGCCGACTCCCTGCACGATAATGAGCGCAAGGGAAAGCGCAACCGCGCCGCCGCGCGCGAGGCTCGTCTTCAAATGTCCCACAACAAGGGGGATTGCCACGATGACGATCCACACCACGGTGCTCACCAGCATAGTTGACGTGTAATCGCCCCAGTTCACCGACTTGCCGTCCGCGGTAGGCAGCTCCGAGTTCAACAGGAGTACCTGAACATACGCCGCAACGCCGAACGCGAACAGGAAGAGCAGCACGATATCGAACGCCCTGCCGCGCAGAAGCGACACGGCAAGCGCGAGAACGACCGCAACTACAACGCCTGCAATCGCGAAGATCGGCCAGATGTCGGAAAGTCCGAACACAAGATCGGCTCCAGCGCCGGCAACAATCTCATAGGGCGGCACGACGAGCAGGGTAAACGAGAAGAACGCGCACACGATGAGCGCGCAAACCACGCGCACGCCCCATTTTGCGCGGGGGTAATCGTCGGATGCGCGTCCCTTTCGGGAAGCCTTCTTCGAGGACGCCGACTCCGCATCGGCGGCAATCTCGCCGGGTGCGAGGATGGGATTGCCGTCCTTGTCGAGCCTGTGGACAGGCGCCTCCACCACCTTGCCCGCGTTCTCGTCGATTTTGAGCAGCTTGAAGAGCATCTTGCGCGTACGGCGAAGCGCCACACCGAGCACAGCCGAAAGCGCGACCGCGACGCCAGCGAGCGCCTGGATCGTGTAGGTCATGACCGAAGGGTCGACATAGGCGTAGGCAGGCGTGATCCATGCAAGCGAAAGCACACCTGCGACCAGCGCAAACGAAAAGACGTCAAACGCGCCCGCGATAAGACGATTACGCTTCATGGCGGCCCGCCTTCCTCGCATGCATCCCGCGCGCTTCGCTGCCGTCATGCTTTTCCATGCGCTCCCCCTCATCGCGCGACGCCGCCACGGCATCGACCGCAGCGCGCTCACCCGCGGCGAGCGAATCGTCGGACACACCGCCGTCGCGCTTGGATTCCTGAATGTCAATCATGCGGTCGAGCAGGTAGCGCCCAGCCACTTCCCCACCATGCCCGACGTTGAAGATGAAGCTGTCGAGCACCTTGTTGATGCGGTCGCTCCACGCATAGCGCTTCGCGAGCATCTCCTCGGCCACATCGCCGAAGGTGGACGCATCCTCGGGGCGGATCGACACGCCGACCTCGCTGCGCAGCGCGATGTCAGTCGGCTCGATGCCGAGCTCCTGCCAATCGGGATTGCCGACCTTCATCGGCGTATCGATGAAGATGGCGGGCTTGCGCGTCGAGAAGCAGAACTCGCAGAAGATCGACGACCAGTCGGTCACGAGGATATCGGAAGTGAAGACGGTCTTGTTCGAGCTGAAGTCGTGCTCGAAGTACAAATCGGACTCAGGGACATCGGCCCAGCGAGCCAAAAGGGCGTTCCACCTGGCGGAATAGCGCTTCGTGTATTCGGGGTGCGGGCGCACGATGACGCGCATGCCGCGCCCGAGCACGCTTTTCAGCATGTCGTCGATGCAGGTGTCGAGGATGTTGCCCTCCTGCCACGACGGCGCGATGAGCACCACGTCGCACCGGGACGGGTCGCGCTCGACCGCGGAGGCGGCGAGCTCGTATTCGGCAATCTCACGATCGAGCAGGTCGTAGCCGCATTCCACAAGGTTTTTGCGCTTGGTGCCGTAGAGCTCCTCGGCGCGGCGCAGCTCGCGCACCTGATGAGGGCCCGCGCACAACACCGTGTCGTAGTGGTCGTAGGCGCCCTTCTGGGGCGTGAGATGGGTCGAGGTCATGTGGTGGAACATGAACACGTACTCGATATCCTTGCGGATATAGGAGCGCTTGATGTAGTAGTTCTCCAAATCCTCGAGCGTGGACACAACCAAATCGGCGTCCATCTTCATCATAAGCGTGATGATCTTGCGCTGCCCGATGTAGTAGGGCTTCAAGCGCGGCTCGGCCTCGGCCAGCTTGAACACCTGGTCATTGGGGTCGTTCGTCACGTAGTGGATATCGGCGTCGGAATGCGCGAGCAGCCACTCAATCGCACCTTGGAAGTACTTGTAGAAGCCGCTTCCCTCGGAATAAAAGACGATGTGTTTGCCGACGATCTTGAAGAAGCGCTTGTAGTCGGCCTTCTCGCGCTTGGCGAGCGGATCGCGCTCGTACCACTTCTTCTTAGGACCCGAAAAATTCTCGAGCTCCTCAAGTTCAGCACGGCTCGCCTCGAGGTCCTCGTAGTCGATGTATTTCGCAGGCTTCACCAGGACGTTCGCAAGCGCCTGGATGGCGATGGAGGTCAGGTTCGAGCACACCCAGTAGAAGCCCATGCCCGTGGCGACGAACACACCCAAGATGAACGAAAGGCCGATGGACAGGCCGTTCGTCATGTTCTTCTCCGCACGCGACTGCTCGCGCTGCAGCGGGTTGATGCGGTTCTGCGCAAAACCCATGATGATGGCGGAAAGCCCCGCGAAAAGCGGCATGATCCACGCCGCACCGCCGTCCTCGAAGGGGATCTGCCCCAAGAACTCGGTGCCCGGAGCGCCGCCGTCGGTGATCGTATGGATAACGTCGACCAGGCCGAACAGAATGATGATCTGCACAGCAAGCGGAATCAGGGAGAGCATCGGGTGGTAATGCTGCTCCTTGTAAAGCTTGTTCTGCTCCTCGCCGATCGTCTCGCGGTCGCCGTAGTACTTCACCTTCAGGCGATTCAAAGCGGGCATGAGCTGCACCATGACAATCGAGTTCTTCTGGCACCAAAGCGACATCGGGATGAGGATGATCTTCACGATGATGGTGAACAGGAGGATGGCTATCCACCAATTGCCGCTTATCGCGTAACAGGGCTGCAAGATGAGCGAGAGCAGCCATGCAAGTGCTTCCATGCGAGCAAGTCCTTTCGCATCGCGCGCTGCGAGCGCGATGAAGTTAAATCGAGGCAAAACTGAGGTAAAAACGCAGAACTAGAATGGTACTACAAATCGTGTCGCATGAGCGCCCAATCACGCACTGGGGCGTACTAAATCCGTGGACGCTCCGATTGGCTCGACGCGACGTCCCTTCCTTCGGAGAGGAGGCGGCTCCCTTCCCTTCAAAGGTGCGGCGATTTCCCTTCCTCGGAGGCTCCACCGCTACCGTTTATGGAGGAGAAACGCGATTGGCTGCGACCATTGTTTCTATCATGTTAATTAGAGGTAACGGAGTCGTTGAGCAAACTTATAATGGCCGCGGTTGGGAACAAGTAAACCCCGAGGAGGTTACATGAGTTACGTCCAGCGAATTATCGACCAAGTTAAGGCGAAGGACCCCGATCAGCCCGAGTTCATCCAGGCCGTCACCGAGGTCATGAGCACGCTCGAGCCAGTCATCGAGGCGCATCCGGAATACGAGGAAGCGAAGATCCTCGAGCGCATCGTCGAGCCCGAGCGAATCATCCAGTTCCGCGTTCCGTGGGTTGACGACAAGGGCGAAGTCCAGGTCAACCGCGGCTTCCGCGTCGAGTACAACTCCGCAATCGGCCCCTACAAGGGCGGCCTGCGCTTCAACCCCACGGTTTATCTGGGCATGCTGAAGTTTTTGGGCTTCGAGCAGATCTTCAAGAACGCGCTGACCACGCTGCCGATGGGCGGCGGCAAGGGCGGCTCCGACTTCGACCCGAAGGGCAAGTCCAACAACGAGATCATGCGCTTCTGCCAGTCGTTCATGACCGAACTCTACCGCCACGTCGGCCCGAACACCGACGTTCCCGCAGGTGACCTAGGCGTCGGCGGCCGCGAAGTCGCTTACATGTTCGGCCAGTACAAGCGCATCTGCAACGAGTGGACCGGCGTTCTCACCGGCAAGGGCCTCTCCTTCGGCGGCTCGCTCGCCCGCACCGAGGCAACCGGCTACGGCCTTGTCTACTTCGTCGACGAGTACCTCAAGAGCAAGGGCGACTCCTTCGAGGGCAAGAAGGTCGTTGTGCACGGCTCCGGCAACGTTGCCATCTACGCGATTCAGAAGGTCTCGCAGCTCGGCGGCAAGGTGATCGCCTGCTCCGACACCCACGGCTGGGTCGAGGACCAGGAAGGCATCGACTACCAGGTGCTCGAGCACGTCTACAACAAGAAGCGCTCCGGCCACGACAAGGGCGTCACGCTCGCGATGTACGTCGAAGAGCGCCCGAACGCGACATGGCACGCCGAGGACGGCCGCGGCGTGTGGCAGCTCCCCTGCGACATCGCGCTCCCCTGCGCGCGCGAGAACACCCTCGGCATCGAGGACGCGAAGGCCCTCGTCGCGAACGGCTGCAAGGCAGTCGGCGAAGGTGCCAACATGCCGACCACGATCGAGGCGACCGAGTACTTCCAGAACAACGGCGTCGCGTTCTTCCCCGGCAAGGCGGCCAACGCGGGCGGCGTGCTCGTGTCCGGCCTCGAGATGAGCCAGAACGCCGAGCATCTTTCCTGGACCTTCGAGGAGGTCGACGGCAAGCTCGAAACGCTCATGCGCGGCATGTTCCACAACGTCGACGACACGGCGAAGGAATACGGCCATGAGGGCAACTTCGTGATGGGCGCCAACATCGCCGGCTTCAAGAAGGTTGCCGACGCCATGATGGCTCAGGGCATCGTCTAAGCACCACCTTCACGCAATTCTTTCGGAAAGGCGGGTTCCTCGCATGGGGCCCGCCTTTTTCTCTGCCCGAAGTCCCGAAAACGGGTCAGGCAATCCCTTCCCCCCCTTGTATCTTGGCCGTGCGGTGCACATGTGCGCATCGTTTGGGCCGCTGGTCACTTCGTAAACGTGACCCCGCAAGGCACAATACCGATAGAAGCTGACTTCGTCGGGAAGGGCGGAGTGCGAAGCGGCTTGCACGATGCAACGGGAAAGGGAGTGATGAATATGTTGAAGCCCATGATGAGGAAGGTCGCGCTCGGTGTGTCCGCCGTTGCGTTGACGGCAGCCCTTGCGTTCACGATGGCCGGCTGCGGCGGTGACGCCGAGGAGCAGAAGAAGGCGAGCGACGACACGGCAACGACGCAGCCTGCGGAAGAGCCGAAGGCTGAAGAGACCCCAGAGCCCGCCGTTGAGGCCAAAACCGGCGTCGACTACCCTTCGTACAGCTTAGAGCCAACTGATGGCTGGAAACCAGGCACCAGATCGATGAACGAGAAGTACGAAGAGTGCGAGTTCACGCTCGGCGATGACACCTTCGCCTTCATCGACATTCGCACGTACAAGACCGAGCCGATGACCGAAGCGGAAGCCAGAATGGGCTCCAAGAAAGACGGCACCATCGACGAAGTCGACGTCAACGGCATCACCTGGGTGCGTCACACCGCCTCCAATGGCACCGTCAACCTGTTCACCAAGGCACCTTCCGGAATGACGGTCGGCGTGGTCATAGGCTCCAAAGTCGATTGGAACGACGCACTGCCCATGATTGAGAACATCGTCTTGAAGTAGCGACGGCCCACCCAAAGAGGAGCGTCGATTGACCAGATGCAGGAACCCCGAATAGCCTGACCCTTTTCGGGAAGGCGATTCATGAAGCGACCCCACCGAATGCGCGATTGCACGAGGCGGGGTCGCTTGCTGTTTCGGTCGCCGCTCATTGTCGCGCGGCAGAAATAACCCCGGAGGATCTACAGCTCGGAGATAGTCTTCGCGGAGACAACATTGCTTGGCGAGATGAGGATCGCCCCGACCGAGCCGATCTTCGGCGTGCTCACGTAGAAGCCGCCGTTCCTCGATTCGCCCATCGACGAGATCGTCGAGTCTGCCGTGGTGATGACGATGTCGATGTTCTCGGCATTCTTGAGATACGACTCCTCGGGACAAAGAGCAATGACGTAGTCTACCTTCTGCTCGGTGAAGTACTTAACCTTCTCATCGATAAGGATCCTCGAGTACTCGCGGGTGACCGAGAAGATGCCGTAGCGCTTGCCGCCGCGCTTCAGAATCGTTCCCTCTTCATAGGCGGACAGATCACTCGTATGAAGCGAGATGACGTTTGCGCCCTTGGCCTGGTAGAGCTCATCGACATCGGAGAGCGCGACCGGTTCCTTCTCCTTTTTGTGCCCCGCGAGCGGTGCAGCGGAACCCACCTGGGAATCTAAGGTTCCACCAGGGGAAACAGTTGCAGAAACGCCTTCCCCGGCAGTACTTTCCCCTACGACGCCTTCGGACGCGGAGCCTTCCGCAGCGACAGGTTCCGATGCAGTAGAGACTCCCTGATCGACAGAGCCGTTGCCCTGCGCGCTTACGCTCGTTGGGGAAGCTGTATTTACACTCGAACCACCCTGAGAAGAAGCGGTCTGCTTGTCGGAAGACGAGGCGGCAGAAGATGCCTGGCTGTTTTCCGAAGAGGAAGCAGAGGCTTGATTGCCATCGGAAGAGGACGAAGAGGAAGCGGAGGCTTGCCCGTCCCCCGCCTTCGAGTCCCCGGGAAGCGATTCGGCATCCCCCGCATTCTTTGAGTTGGCGGAGCCGTTGGCGGCTGATGTCGCAGATGCAGACGATTGCGCAGCGCTTTCTTCCTCTTCGATGGTTCCCTCGTAGACGATGGCGGTATAGCCTTCCATGTTACCGAACGCATCATCGATGTTCGAGGCGGTGACGTTCCATGAATGGCCAGCAAACACGTAGCCGAACAGGATGCACCCCATCCCAATAGCAAGGATGAGGAATACGATGAGCGCGATTTTCTCTCGGGATGTCTTTTCCATAGCAGCGTTCATTATAGGCAAACGAGCATGGGCTGCCAGCCCCCGTCACGGGAAGACAAACAATCTCGACGCTCTACCGCTCTAACGGAGGCGAGCAAGCGCACCCCACAGGCGCAATTCGCAAACAAGACATTAGGAAGCATGGACATGCGAGCTTCTCGAATCAGCTTTCGCTCCTCGAGAGCTTCACTTTCCGCGTCGCCACGCGCTCCGTAAGCGCAGGGGTATGGGAAACGAGCAGCATGCCGGCACCTTCCCGCTCGGCATAGTCCAGCAGCACGCGCCAGATATGCGCTTGCGTGACCGCATCCAGCATCGTGGAAACTTCGTCGCAGATGAGGTAGCGCGGGTGCGTGGCGAGCGCTCGGGCGATGCAGAAGCGCTGCAGCTCGCCGCCGGAGAGCTCATGGGGGTAGCGCTGCATCCACTCATCGCGAATCCCCAGGTTGTCGAGGAGTTCTTGCGGCACGTCGCCCGCCTCCGCCAGCGTTTTGCGCATGCGCAGGCGCGGATCGACCGCCTGCTCGGGATGCTGCTGGATCAGCTGCACCGGGCATACTCCGCGACGCGGAAGCGGCTGACCATCGAGCAGTACCTCACCGGCCTGCGGACGCTCGAACCCAGCGAGCACGCGGCACAGCGTGGTCTTGCCAAACCCCGAGGGAGCCTGAAGCGCTACACGCTCGCCGGGCTCGACTTGCAGGCTGAATCCGCTGTACAGGGGTTTTGCGCCAGGGTAACCGAACGTGATGTCTCGAGCCTCTAGCACGAGCGACCTCCCTTGCGATCCAATTCGCCGCCACAGCCCCACCCGTTCTCGTTCGCCGTAGCCGCGAAATCGTGCTCGGGAAGGGCATGCCACAGCGCGCGGGTGAACGGGTCGCGCAGAAGCGCGGGGTCGGCGAAGTTCGCGACCGCCGTCTCTTCCACCACAGTGCCATCCTTGAACACGGCGACGCGATCGGCCACGCGCAGCGCCAGTTCGATATCGTGCGTGATCAGCAGCACGCCGTTGCCTT
Source organism: uncultured Ellagibacter sp. (assembly GCF_934636505.1). Lineage (GTDB taxonomy): Bacteria > Actinomycetota > Coriobacteriia > Coriobacteriales > Eggerthellaceae > Ellagibacter. The sequence goes on along the minus strand of NZ_CAKUAL010000014.1, from coordinate 2,619 downwards.
CGTTGGCGAAGGCGCGGAAGTCGTCCAACGCTCGGACCGCGAGGTCGAGGTCGAGCCCGGGCGTGGGCTCATCGGCCACGATTACCCGCGGGTCGTCCATGAGCGCACAGCATAATAGCACGCGGCGTGCCATACCGCCTGAAAGCTCATGAGGGTAAAGGTGTGCGACCTCGGGACCGAGCCCGTAGCGCTCGAACAGCTGCTCGCGGCGCGCTTTGCGCTCGGCCTTCGACAGCGCGTTCGCGAAGCCTTCGACCTGTTTCCCCACGCGCATCATGGGGTCCAAATGGCTCACGCTTTGCGGCACGAGCGACAGCCCGTGCCCGCGCAGCGCGCGCAAACCCTCCGCGTCTTTGCGCTCGCCGTCGAACCAGATGCGCCCCCGCACCGTGGCGTTCGGCTCGAACAATCCCAACACCGCATCGGCGAGAAGCGTCTTGCCCGAACCCGATGCGCCCACCACAGCCACGATCTCGCCCGCGTGGACGGCGATGCTCAACCCGTGGAGCACCTGGGCATCGCGCTGCTTCGCCTGGAAGTACGGCGCGTCCTCGTCGTACATGCGAAAGCTCACGTTCAAATCCTCGACCTGCAAAAGGTGGTGCCCGCCGTCATGATGCGACGTCGCGGCGTGCGTGTGATGATGGTGCGACTGCGCATCCTCGTGCGCGGTTTGCTCGTGAGCGAGCGCGGCAGCCTTGTTCGCCGAAGCCGCCTGCGCAGCTGCGCCGTCGTTTGCATTCTCCAACATCTTCCCACCTATTTCTGCGCCGTATGCGGGTCAACGAGCTTTCGCAAGCTCTGACCAGCCACATCGAAGAGCAGCACCGTCGCCATGAGCGCCAAACCCGGGAACACGGCAAGCCACCAGGCACCCGTCGATAGGTAGCTCATCGACTCACTCAAGATCACGCCGATTGCCGGCTGCTCGGGCGGCAAGCCGAAGCCGAGGAAGGTGATTGCCGCCTCATGAAGGATGGCATGCGGAAAGAGCAGAATAAGCCCCACCACGAACTGCGGCAGCACATAGGGCACCATATGGTGCAACGCGATGCGCGCCGGGCTTTGCCCCAACTTGCGCGCAACTTCGACGAACTTCGACTCGCGGCATTGCAGCACCTCGGCACGAACAACGCGCGCAAGGCTCGGCCAATGCGTCACGGCAACGCCGATGGTCACGCCCCAGAAGCCCTTCCCGATTGCATAGGAGATGAGCACCAAAAGCACGATGTGGGGAACGCCCATCATCAGGTCGATCAGCCAGCTGACCACGGCATCGACGCGTTTTCCGCCAAGCGCGGCAGCACACCCAAGCACAAGCGCGATCACCGACGAGACGGTGGCCGCCAGCAAGCCCACCAGCACGCTCGTGGACAGGCCCGCAAGCGTGCGCAAAAGCATGTCGCGACCCATCCAGTCAGTGCCGAAGGGGTGCGCAAGCGAAGGCGCGAGGTTCTTCGCGGTGAAGTCCGTGACCGTCGCCTGACCGTAAAGCACAAGCCCCGACGCCACCACAATAGCGAGCGCGCAAGCGGCCACGATGCACGCGACGAGGGTGATTGCCCGATTGCCGCGCGAGCGCTGCGCAGGGGCATGGAGCACTTCTTCCATCAAGCCCTCCCCTCGCCGACGCGCATGCGCGGGTCGAGCACGCCGTAGAGAATATTAGCCAGCAGGTTGCCGCCGAACACGAGTGCGGCACTCACGAGCGCAATGCCCGCGAGAAGCGCCACATCGCCGCCCAATCCTGCGGTCACGGCCGCTTGCCCCAGGCCAGGATAAGAAAACACCTGCTCGACCAGCACCGATCCGCCGAAGATCTCGGAGATGAATGCGCACTGCAGCGTGACGGCCGGCAGCGCTACGTTGCGCAAGCCGTGGTGCACGATCACGCTCAGCTCCGACTCGCCGCGTGCGCGTGCGAAGCGCACGTAGTCGCTTTCCAGCACGTCAACCACCTTCTCGCGCGTATGCAGCGCGATGTTGGCCACGCCCGTCACTGAGAGCGTGAGCGCAGGAAGAACCAGGTGATGCGCCGCGTCGGCCAACGTCACGTCCGCCGCCGATACGCCGATAGGCACGGAGAACCCGATGGGGAACCAGCCGAGCTGCACGGCGAACACCATCAAGATGAGCAAGCCGAGCCAGAACGTGGGGGTCGAAGCCAAAAGGAAGCAGTAGCTGCGGACGACCCGGTCGAGAGCACCACCGCGGCGAGCGCCCGCAGCAATGCCGAGCGCGAACCCGAGCACGCCGCTGAGCAGCCACGCGATGCCCATGAGCGCCAACGAGTTGGCGGCTCGGTGCGCGATGACCTCGGACACCGGCGCATTGAACCTGAGCGATGTTCCCATGTCGCCCTGCAGAAGGGCACCCGCCCAGTTGGCGAAGCGTTCCCAAAACGGCACATCACCGCCCCAGTAACTCGCCAGCTGAGCGCGTTTAGCCTCAGACATGTTCACATACGCGGCCTGCCCCACGTTCGCCTGCACGGGATCGATCGGCGACATGCTCACCAGCGCGAACACTACCAACCCCACGGCAAGCATCAGCAGTGCGAACCGCACGATATGTCGAGCAAGATATTTCGTCATGCGAAGCTGCGCCTACCAGCTCCAC
>NZ_CAKUAL010000013.1 GCF_934636505.1 uncultured Ellagibacter sp. | reverse complement strand
CGATCGTCCTCGGCGGCATCGCTGGCATGGCTATGTTCCAGACCGCTGAAGGCGCTACCAACTGGTCGTCGGTCGTTCTCGTCCTCATCGTTCCGTTCGTTCTCGGCTTCATCTGCTGCCTCCTGTTCGTTAAGGAAACCGGCGGTAAGTCCATGGACGAGCTCGCTGGCGACGGCAAGACCGATGCTTCCGACACCGGCATGACGAACTTCATCATCATGCTCGTCGTGATCGCGTTCCTGTTCATCACCTGCATCGTGTGCCCGCTGGCCATCACCGGTTGGTCGAAGCTCCCGATCGCTCTGCCCCTCATGGCAGTCGGCGTTCTGCTTCCGTTCGTCTACTTCTTCATCTTCGCTACCCCGCATCGCAAGGCTTACTTCGCGGAATAGCGCAAGCTTGAAAAGTAACCCATTCGGTTGCATCGAGAACCCCCGCTTCGGCGGGGGTTCTTTTGTTGTGCGGGCAGGGCAGGGGCGACATTAACAGCCTCCGGGCGTTAGAGTGTCGCTGTCAGGTTCCACCTGCTCTAAAGAGTGGCTTGGCGGATAAAACGAAGGCCTCGGGTCGCGATGCCCGAGGCCTTCTTCGATTTCTCAAGTTTTGGGTTGCTGCTTGGCGTTCGCCCAGCTAAAGCGGCAGTTATTAGCCGAGAGGATTGCCCTCCTCATCGTAGAGCTTCTCGTAGGGAACGCCCTTGGGCTGGATGAAGTCGAAGAACTTGCCGAAAGTGCCGCGTTTCTTTCCGCCGCGCTCGTCTTCATCAGGGTCGCTTAAGCCCTTATACTCCTCTTTGATGCACATGGCCACCGTGGCCTCAACGGCAATACGCAGCGTCGCCGTGTCGCGAGCAGTCACCTCGAAGCACTCGCCGTGGTCCATGAACAGCGTCTTGCGAACGTGGACTTCGTTTTTCTTCTTTTTGATCTGGAAGAAGTCGACCGGTGGTTTGCTCACGCTGCCGTGGATGTCCCACAGCATGCCCTCGACATAATAGTGCTCCTTGATGACGCGGGTTTGGAACTCGTATTCGAAGCGATCGTGGCGCAGATAATAGTTGAGTGCCTTGTTGTCGGGTCTGATTTGGCCGATTTGGCCGCCCATGCGCCCGATCATCGCGATGCGGTCGGACTCTTTCTCCCAAGGGCCCTCGAAGCGCAAAGCTCGTTCTCCGTCGCTATACCAAACGTCGAAATCCTCGTGTTTCGCGATAGCGTCGACGGGGAAGTACATCTTGTTGAACTTGGGCATAGAGCTCCTTCGGTAGTGCCGAAAACGTTACTGAAAAGTATAGAGCAAGACGGGAAATTGCCGCTTTAAGGCTCGGCAATCCCATAGATTTAGCTTTAAAAGCTACCGTTTTTCTTGCTCTCGGATTTTATCATAGGAATGCCCCATATAGTGGATTATGTCCTATACGTTTTCCCTGATAAGATAAGGAAATTCAACCTCGAAGGATGATGGTGAAAATATAAAGACATCCCATTGTGATGATGCAATTCCCGCTTCGACCTATAAACTAAAGATGCTTTGATAACAGAGCTTAGTTGGAGACTGCTCAATTTACGGATTGGGAAGGTCCAGAGCAGCCGATGGCTACGTTCGGACAAAGCGGAAGGTAATCGAAGCGTCAATCCGGCGGGGATGGCGTTTTGAAAAAAGGATGCCCGAAGTTTTGGTATGAAGCCGAATCTTCGGGAAGCTACAAAGGAGGATTGTTATGTGTTTTCGTCCTGCAGACGCATCGGCTGGCCCGAACAAGTGCCCGCACTGCGGCAAGGCCATCCAGGCTATGGGCGGCATGGTTCTCAAGAACTGCCCCTTCTGCAAAGGTGATCTGACGGCTGCTGCTCCTGGCGCTCCGGCTGCCCCCGGCGCTCCTGGCGCTCCGGCTGCTCCTGGTGCCCCTGCGGCTCCCGGCGCTCCTGGTGCCCCCAAGGCTCCTGGCATGTAAGAAGCCACTCGTTCCGCAACGTAAAAGTTGTAGTACGATTTTTCAAAGACTGGTCCAGAAAGCTTCTGGGCCAGTCTTTTTTATTCCCCGAAATGCCCTCTAAGGTACAATGAACTGCATGAACAGCGTATATTCAGCAACGCAGAAATCATTGCCGGCATAAAGGAGGAGCTGTGCAGGTTAAAGACAGAGTTCGCGAGGACGATGGGGACAAGCAGGAGTTGGTTCTGACCCTGGTTGCGTCTGCCGACGAAGTGAAGGAAGCGGCAGACAAGTTCTTCGCTGAAATCGCTCAGCGCGATATTCCTGGGTTCCGCAAGGGCAAGGCGCCTCGCGCGGTTCTCGAGCAGAACGTAGGTGGCCACAAGAACGCCATGGGCGGCGTCGCCGAGATGCTCATCAACGAAAAGGCCTTCAAGGCGCTTGACGATGCTGACGTGATCTTCGTAGGGGAACCGGATTTCAACGTTGATAACGACGTCGTCGAGGGTCAGCCGTTCACGTTCACCGTCTCCGGCGCTGTGGTGCCGCAGATGAAGCTTTCGAGCTACGACGGCGTTTCCATCGAGATGCCGCCCGACGAGGCTACCGATGCGGAAGTCGAGCGCCAGCTCAAACACCTCCAGGATGTTTACCATTCCTTCGAGAAGATCGACGACCCCGATCACGTTGCGGAAATGGGCGACGTGGTCTCGGCGGCCGTGACGGTTACGCAAGACGGCAACGCCGTGAACGGCCTTCGCTATGCAACGCGCATGATCGAGCTGGGCTCTGGCTCTATGCCCGCGTCCTTCGACGAGCATCTTGTCGGTAGCAAGCTCGGCGATACCCTCGAGTTCGACTTCGAGGCGAAAGACGAGGAGGGCAACACGCAGTTCGGTGATGGCCAGCTGCATGCCAACGTCGAGATTCAGGAATTCCGCCGCAAGATCGTTCCCGAGATCGGTGACGAGCTCGCGGCCAAGGTGGGCTGCATGGACGCCGAGGATATGCGCAAGCAGATGCGCCACCAGATCAATCAACATAAAGAAGCCGAGCTCCCGGGCCTTATGGTGCAGCGTGCGGTTGACGCGCTCGCCGATCGCCTTGTGGGCGACGTTCCGCAATACTACGTGGACTTCATTCGTCAGGACGTCGGTCGCGAGATGATGCAGAGCTTCGAGAAGCAAGGCACCTCTCTGCAGGAGTGGCTCCTCAACAACAACGGCAAGGCCGATGAGATCAAGGAGAACGTGACGCAGGAGGCGATTCGTCGCGCCCGCATCGATTGCGCACTCGAGGCCCTCATTGCCGAGAAGGGCATCGACATCACTGAGGAAGACATCGAGAAGGAACTTGCCCAGGAGGATGACGCCATCGCAACGCGCGAGAAGTGGGAAAAGGCGAACCGTATGGCAGAGCTTCGCAAGGTCTGCCGCCATTCGAAAGCCTCTCGCTGGCTTGTGCAGACCGCAGAAGTGACTGTGGTCGACGAAGAGGCTTAAACCGGCATAGAAACGCTTAAGCGCGCTTTGGCACTTTGGCTGGGCGCCAGAAAAGGGAGATGAACATGGATCTTGGATCTACTGTAACGCTCGTGTACACGGGCAAGTTGGAAGATGGCACCGTTTTCGGTTATGCAACCGAGGAGAACCCCATGGTTTTCCAAACGGGCATGGACATGGCGATCGACGGTTTCGAGAAGGAAATCCTCGCCATGGAAGGTGTCGAAGGCGAGAAGAAAACGTTCACCGTCGACCAGTACGAGGCGTATGGCGAGTACCTCGATGATTACGTCGTCGTCATCCCGACGCACCAGATCCCCAAGCGCGACATCAAAGTGGGCTCTCGCTTGTGGATGGCCAACGACGAGGGTGAACCGACGCTTGGCACCGTTATCGAGATCGAGGGCGGCAACGCCAAGTTCGACCTGAACCACCCGCTCGCAGGTAAGGACCTCACCTTCGAGGTAGAGATCAAGAGCGTTGAGGCGGCACCTGAGAACTTCATCTCGGAGCACGAGAAGCGCCAGCACATGAAGGAGCAGTCGAAGCTCCTCGGCGGCGACCAAGGCGAATCCTACCGATAGCGCATTGCCGAAGCAGCACTTCCATTTCAAGTGAAACAAAAGGCCCTCGCAGTTCAATGCGGGGGCCTTCCTGTGGCTATACGAGCCAAACAGAGCCTCGCTCAGGCGAAAGAAAAGCCGCTGCAGTTTATGCAGCGGCTTTTGCATGCTGGGGGAGTGTAGAGGCGCTTACAGCGTGACGAAGTTCTCGGGGAACTGCTTGTTCGCGTTCAGCACGTCCTTGCTCGTGTCGCCGTAGCGCAGCCATTCGGTGTCGGTTGCCTTGCGCTTGATCATGGCGTTCTCCATGATTTCCTTCAACGCCTTGGTCTTGCGGGCGTATTCCTCCATTTGGGGAAGTCGTCCATCAAGCTCGATCTGACGGCGCTTGTAAGCCTTGTCCTGAATGGAGTCGCCCGGAATGATGGCGTAGAAGTCCTCGGCCTCGAGCGTGTAGTTGGCATGGTCGGCGTATGCGGCCAGGGCGGAGTCTTCCTTCAGACTCTGGATGGTGCGCTCGCGAACGTCGGCGTCGAGCTGCTCGGGCGTGATGCCGCGCTGCTCGCAGAACTCTTCCTTCGTCATGCCTTGACGGCTGATCATCTCTTCCATGCGCATCGTAGACGCATAGAGGGAGTTCTCCACGAGGTCGGCGGGAAGTTCCTCGACGAGGCGCTTAGAGAGCTCCTTGCAGATAGCGTCCTGGTCGGCAAGCTCCTGAACCTCGCGATTGTCGCGGTACATGTTGTAGCGGATGAAAATCAAGAGCTCGTCGACCGACTTGAAATCTTCGCAGTGGGCGTTGACCCAGCCGTCGGTGAGCTTCGCCTTCTCGCCCTCCTTGCAGATGTTGATCTCAAGCCAGCGGACAGCGGTCTCGCGGATTGTGTCCTCCGGAATGCGGACTTCCTCGGCGATCGCGTAAACGGGATCGTAAGAAGTAAGGGTGAATTGCTGAGTGGCCATAGTGCGTTCCTCCCCAAAAAACCGGGCCGCGAATCAGGCCCGGGACGTGACGTGGATATCTTCATACGTAATTGGTATCAGACAGCATGAATACCACTTCTTATTGTACCAATGGATGGTGTCATGCAGCGTGTGATTCCGCGCCTTTTCCTACCCGATTTCAGGGGAGGGACGTGAAATGCCAAAAAGTTGAAAAATGGACATGCCGTTCGCGGAATTTTTTATGACCAGGGGAAATAGAGGGTTGGATTACGAAAATCAACCTAGCAGGATGAGGTTGAACTGCCCAAAAACAACCCGCTGATTCGATTCCAAGCCCCGTAATGTCTCTAATATGAAACGTGCCTTGAGGCGGTGACGCAAGGAAGCAAGACAGCGGCTTCCAAGCGACCCCGCTCGGTAAATGTGGAGAAAGAAATTGGCGAGGGAAAAGGAAGGAAGAAGACTATGGCATATGGTAAGCAGTGGCGTACCGAGCTTGAAGACGGTACCGTAGTCACTCGTAGCAACACTTGGTCTCCTCCGGGATCTCACCCGGTTGGATACGGTGTCAAGGTCGTTACGAAGGGCGATCAGCTCATCCGTATCGAAGGCGACGACGATAACCCGATCACCACTGGTCGTGTTAACGCCATGAACCTTGCTCTTCGTGAGTACACCCATTCTCCGAATCGCGTCATCTACCCGATGAAGCGTGCGTTCGAAGATCGCGGCAAGGACAAGTGGGAGCGCACCACTTGGGACGAGGCAATGGACACGATCTGCGAGAAGGTCCGTTACTTCCAGAACACCTACGGTCCTGAGTCCATCGTTTGCTTCGGTGGTACCGGCCGTGAGGCTTGCATCTACTACTACGCGCTGACGTTCTCCGTTCTGCAGTCCCCCAACTGCTGCTACACGCAGTCCGGCTGGTCCTGCTACGGTCCTCGTTGCTCCATCTCTGACTACGTGCTCGGCGCAGGCTATCCTGAGCTCGACTACGCTGGTCATCTGCCCGGTTCTTATCATGACCCGCGTTACACGCTGTCCAAGTGGGTTGTGGTTTGGGGCAAGGAGCCGCTGCCCTCTAACGGCGACGGTTTCTTCGGCCACTGCCTCGTCGACATGATGAAGCTTGGCACGCACATCATCTCTGTCGACCCCCGCATCACCTGGGTCGGCGCTCATGATGGCAACATCAACCTGCAGGTTCGTCCGCAGACCGACACGGCTCTCGCCCTCGGCCTCATCAACCTCCTCTTCGAGAACGATGAGTACGATCACGAGTTCGTCGAGAACTGGATCTACGGCGTTGACGAGCTGAAGGCTCGTGCTGCTGAGTACCCCGTGGACAAGGTCGCCGAGATTACCACGGTCGACGCTGAGGAAATCAAGCGCGTCGCCCACATCATCGGCACCGAGCGTCCTATCGGTTGGGCTTGGGGTCTGGCGTTCGACCAGAACAAGAACGGCGTTCAGCTGTCCCAGTCCTTCATCATCCTGGCTGCTATGTGCGGTTCTATCGACCGTCCTGGCGGACTTACCCTTGGTCCTCCGTCGGCACTTCTCGGCAAGTGGCGCATGGAGCAGCGCGGCGCTATGACCGACGAAGTTTGGTCGAAGCGTATCGGTGCTGCGCAGTGGCCTGGCCTGTCCACCGGCATGGCTACCACCCAGCCTGACGAGACCCTGAACACCATGGAGACGGATCAGCCGTACGCTCTGAAGATGGGCTGGTTCAACAGCTCCAACTTCCTGACGCCGACCTGCTCCGCTCAGCCGAAGCGTTGGCACAAGGCTCTCCAGAAGCTCGAGTTCGTCGTCATCCAGGACCTCACCCAGACGCCGACTTCCATGGCTCTTGGTGACTACTTCCTGCCCATGTCCACCTGGGCTGAGCATGACGGCATCGTCCTCACCCACTATGGCCGCAACACCGTGTTCATGGGCCCCATGAACAAGGCTCTCACGGTTGGCGAGTGCAAGTCCGACATCGAGATCTGCCTCATGTTCGGTCAGCGCCTCAACCCCGAGTGGTGGCCGTGGTACAAGCCTGCAGACGGCAAGTCGCTTGACCTTCCTGCGCTGCAGCAGGCAGTCGAAGACTTCTTCAGCGATCAGCTCAAGGAACTCGGTTTCGACTGGAAGACCTTCCAGGAGCTCGGCCTTTATCAGCCTGGTGCTCATGGCTTCGAGTACGAGAAGTACGCGAAGGGCATGCTCCGCTTCGACGGCGCTCCCGGCTTCAACACCATTACCGGTCAGATCGAAGCCTACTCGATTCTTTACGAATCCTGGGGCGAGGATCCGCTGCCGTACTACGAGGAGCCGAACTACAGCCCGATCAGCAAGCCCGACTTGGCTGGTCAGTATCCTCTGATCACCACCTCTGGTTCTCGTCGCTACAGCTCCTTCCATTCTGAGCATCGTCAGGTTCCGTCCCTGCGCCAGATTGATCCGTGGCCGTGGTGCCAGATCAATCCTGAGACCGCTGCAGAGTACGATGTGACCGACGGTGACTGGATCGAGGTCTACAACATGTTCGGCGAGGCTCGCTTCAAGGCTGAGATCACGCCGGTCATGAAGCCTGGTATCCTCAACTGCGCTCACGGCTGGTGGTTCCCTGAGCAGGACGGCGAAGAGCCCAACCTGTTCGGCGTTTGGAAGTCCAACTTCAACAGCCTCGTGCCGCATCAGAACATTGGTAAGCTTGGCTTTGGCGCTCCGTACAAGGGTGTTATGTGCAACATCCGCCGCGTCCATAGCCTGAACTCCGACGACTAAGAAAGGAAGTGGCATAAATGGCAGATCAGAAGTACGCACTGCTCGTAGACTACACGTACTACTCCGGTAACCATGCCGCCGAGATCGGCTGCAAAGAAGAGCTTGGCCTTCCTCTCGAACAGTTCGGTATCAAGGAAGTTCAGGTTGGTCCCTTCAAGAAGGGCGAAGGTAATGACGGCGACGCTTGGGAGTGGTTCTACATTCCTTGCCCGACGTCCATCTTCTCCGAGCATTGGGGAACCAATGGCGACAAGGCCGGTCAGCGTCCGCTCGCTGTCCAGGTCGACGAGTCCGCTTCGATGTACTACGGTACCCTCGAGGACATGATCGCCAAGATGGCAGAGTTCGATCGTCCGATGGTTCTCTTCCAGCTGTAACTCTTTAGTGTGTTAAGATGTCCGTGGTCGCTAGGCGACTGGCGACCACGGCATCGTGTGATAGACCAATAAGGAGGGATAACATGACCCGCGATGAATTTTTTGAGCTCGACGCTGCTGCTGCAGCTGCTGAGCTGAACGCAGGCCTCGAGGCTGGCAAGAGCAAGGACGAAGTCCTCGCTGAGCACGGCATTGCTCAGGCTGACCTCATGAAGGCTCAGATCTTCTTCGTGAAGGACAAGTTCATTGCTCGCGCTTGGGGTGGATACACCTCTACGAAGCGTACCGGCAATGAAGCTGGCGACACCGCTAATGGCGTTGGCGACTCCGATCCTTCGAAGGGCTACAACGGCATCTAGTTCCCTCTAGGGGATGTTTTTCTAGGGGCCTGATTTAAGCTCGCTTAAGAACCTCTTCGTAAGAAGGGGTTCTTTTTTTGTCCCGAAAATGCGGATGAAACGATTTCAGCCATACTGTTCCACTAGCTTCGACCTGCTCAAATGGCGATTTTCCAATGCTAAGATACTTCCATCAGCAGAGTTATGCGTTTTCGCGCTACCTACTCAAGGAGGATTGCTTTCGATATGGCTATGACGAATGAAGAGGAAATTCGCGCTGAAGTTGAAGAGCTCGGGCGTCTTACGGAAGCTCAGGAAGATATTCTGTACAACATCGCTTTGAAGCAGGACGAGCTTGGCCGCGAGGCGACGAACATGTTGCTTGAGAAGGTTGTCGACAGTGAAATTTATCAACCGATGATTGATCGCGAGATGCTGACCTACGAGGTATTCAACAAGGGTGGGAAGCACGAGATTGCCTGCTTGTACGTAACCCTCAAGGGTATGCGCTATTGCATCACGTTTGGCGATGAGATTTCCTCTCGTCGCCCGGTCGACCCCGCAGGCGTTCCCCGAAAGTAATCGCATTTTTCGAAAACGGCCCGGCACCCTCGCGTCGGGCCGTTTTGTCTATTCTGGGGTACGCAATGAGATTGGACGGGGGTTATTCTTGGATTGCCCCTTGCGACGCATTGCATTCGTTAGTTGATAGTTGCTTTGAGGTGCGGGAATGGCAGACGGTCTATTAGGGATTCCTCATATCGCCTACGCTAAGGCTCAAGTGAATCGTAACAAGTCGCTCGATGTTAGCAAGCTCGATGTGAGCTTTGGAGGCTTTACCCCTATGCCGCTCAATGACGGAAAGGCGACAAGGGAGCAGGTGCTCTCGACTGAGGCGCGAATTCGTGAGCGCCGTGAGGCTGCTCTGCGAGCGCAGGCGATTCAGGATGCATGTACTTCTGAGCTTCGTCATTTCGTTGATGAAGTCGGAACCGATTGGGAATACGTCGTGCTGTCGGAATCTTCGATTCGTATTGAGCGCTGTTCGTATGCTGTAGGCGAGCTTGCGATTCCCGATTCGATCGAGGGGTTGCCGGTTCGCTCGCTGGCGCCCGATGCCTGTTCAAATCTGGAAGACGTGACGTTGATCGTCGTTCCAGAGGAAGTGAAGTTTATCGGGGGTTGCGCTTTCCGCTTCTGCAAGCGTTTGGAATGCGTTGTGCTGCCGCGCAACCTTGCCACTTTCGAGTCCGACTGGTTTCGTGGATGCCCTTCGCTTTCGAGGCTGCGCATGCCGGGGCTTTTGGAAGAGGTTGGACCGAGCTTGTTCGACATTCCCCATCTCGAGTACGTCGAGTTCGGCGCGGCGCTTTCCCGTGTTGAGCCGGGAACATTCCAGAAAAGTCGGCTGATTGGAATATCGATCGATCCTGAAAATCCTTGGCTGCAGACCGATGGTGCCGCAATCTATTCCAAAGACGGTGAAACGCTCGTGGCGCTTGCGTGCCCCCTGTTTTCGTACGCCGTTGCTCCCTCGTGCACGACGATTGCGCGAAAGGCGTTCAGCTCCTTTGACGAGCTAGCGCGGATTGACCTGCCGAGCAGCGTCGAGGAAATAGGACCCTACGCTTTTTCTCGCACTGCGGTGCGGACTTTCGAGGCACCTTCCGCCTTAAGGGAAATTGGGGAGCGCGCGTTCTTCGCGTGTGTCTCCCTTGAGAGCGTCACATTGAACGATGGGCTGCGGGTCATCGGAGCGGATGCATTCAGCAATACGAACCTATCGAGCTTAAGGATTCCGAACAGCATTGTTGAAATCGGCTACCCCATCGCTGTGCGGACGAAGCTGGTTTATGCAGGCGAGGGTGCGACGTTTACGATGGAGCCTGGCTCTGCGCGGCTCATGCTCGATAAATCTGGCGCTCTTTATGAGCTTCAAGGCGACGGCATGAAGCTGCTGTGCTTGTTCGATGGCGAGGCGAAGCGATTCGAGGCTGCGAGGGGAACGACGGAGGTAGCCCCGGGGGCGCTGCTCAACCATGCGGCGCTCGAAGAGGTGGTGCTGCCCGAAGGGGTTCACATTATCGGCGCTGCCGCATGCAAGGGCTGCCGGGCGCTGCGGTGCATCGTTGTCCCCGAGGGTGTTACCGAAATGGGTTCTGAGGCGCTCATGGACACGGCTCTTGAATCGCTTCATATCCCTGCTTCGCTTGAGAAGATCGGGGAGAACGCGCTTGTCACCTACAACGCCCACAATGGAAAGCGCCGGCCGACACTTCGCGAGATAACGGTGGCGCAGGGCAATGCGCGCTACGAGGAGAAGGGCGGCATGCTGCTCGAGAAATGGAGCAATGGCCACGCCCGCGTCGTAGTGAACACCGATTCTCGGGAATGCGTGAGAATCCCCGAGGAGGTTGTCGCCATCGCGCCCTACGCTTTCAACGGCGACAGGAACATTCGCGAGCTCTACCTTTCCGACCGTATCAAGCTGGTGGGAATGCGCGGCCTTGCTTTCCAGTGCTTTATCGAGCTGATCCACATTGACCTTGAAGAGCCGATTGAGGGTCATACCAGCTTCGACGTGCGCTTTCCCGAGATTGACCGGAGCGTTAAGCAGATTGAGCTTGCATTCAGCGTCCCCGATCATGTGAGCGTCGAGGCGATTCTCGACCATTACGACGGCTCGATAGTGAGCGGCTCGAGCTACGATGCGATGGTTGACGGCGGCATCGGCCTATACGACCAGAGCAAGATGATCATCGCGCGGCTGAAAGACCCCGTTCTCATGACGCCTTCGAACAGGAGCATGTGCGATCGCGTGATGAGGAGCAACCTCGTCGACATCATCGTGCAGGCGGCGCGTCATGATGATCGGCAGGTCGTGGATGACATGCTTGATTTGGGCTATCTCACAAAAGATAATATCGATATCGTGGTAGAGCGCGCGGGTGATCTGCAGGATGCCGCGATGACGGGATACCTTCTTGAAGTGAAGCGCCGATTCTTCGGCAGCCAGTTGATGGACTTCGATTTGTAGGGGGGGCGACATGTCGGAGCATGAGACGATAGCTGACGCGAAGCTTGCGCGACGCGCGCGTGAAGACGAGCTCGCCCGGGACATTCTCGACGAATGTCGCGTTCAGCTCATGCTGAAGTTCCGCTTCCTGGACATGGCCCTTTGGCGCATGGAGAACTTGCCGATTCGAGCGGGGGCGCGGTATCCGCTGACCACGGATGCGCGCCGTGTGGCGTTCGACCCGCCGCGCGTGATCGCGCGGTTCGAGGAGGACTTCGACGAACTCATCCGCGACTATCTGCATATGGTGATGCACTGCATCTTCCGCCATCCGTTCGACAAGGACCACCGAAACCGCCAGGCTTGGAACCTGACGTGCGACATTATCGCTGAAAGCGTGGCGTTCGATATGTGCGCGGGGCGATTTTCCTCCCCGCAGGACGCCGAGCGGACCGAAGCGCTCGACAGGATAAAGATGCTGACGGGAAGCCTTCTTCCCAATAAGGTATATGCGCTGGTGAAGGGCATGGTTCTCACGCCTTCCGGGCAGCAGTACCTCGGGATGGGCCGCTCGACGCTCAACGATTGGGTTGCCCTGTTCGAGAGGGACGATCATTCGGCATGGCCGTCGAACGCCGACGAGGATGCGCCTGCCGAGCGCCGTGAAGCTCAGAAGCCGGAAGAGGTGAGCGAGCGCGAATCCGGCGAGGCGCCCGAGTCCGACGACATGGAGCTTGAGTCTGCGGGCGGTGCCGACGAGCCAACCGACACAGACGATACAAGGGACGATTCGCAAACCGAGCAGGCCGAAGATGCGGCGGACGATACCGACGATGCCGAGGATGGGGAAGGTGAAAACGCCGAGCCCGTTCCGCTGACCAGCGAGGATGAGGAGCGCGAGCATTCCGAGGACGACGAGGCCGAGCGGGAATGGGAGGAAATCTCGAAAGAAATCGAGATGAACCTCGAGACATTCTCGAAGGAGTGGGGCCGCGAATCGGACAGCCTGATGCAGCATCTGGCAGTGGCGAACCGCAAGGTGTACGACTACACGGAGTTTCTGCGCAAGTTCATGACGATGAACGAGGAAATGCTGCTTAACCAGGACGAATTCGACTACATCTACTACACCTACGGCATGGAGCTCTACGGGAACATGCCCCTTGTCGAGCCGCTCGAGTACAAGGAGACCGATCGGGTGCGCGAGTTCGTCATTGCTATCGATACGTCGGGATCGGTGCGGGGCGATTTGGTGCGCCGTTTCATCGAGCACACGTTCGACATCTTAAAGGAGTCGGAAACCTATACCACCGATGTCAACGTGCATATCGTGCAGTGCGACGCGCGCGTGCAGTCCGATATGCGGATCACCGATATCAGCAAGGTCGACAGACTCATGGAGGACTTCGTCATCAGGGGGTTCGGCGGGACCGACTTCCGCCCGGTGTTTGACTACGTTGAGACGCTGCGCGATCGCGGCGAGCTGCCCGAGATGAAGGGACTCATCTATTTCACGGACGGCCTGGGGAGCTTTCCCGAAAAGCCGCCCGATTACGACACGGCGTTCGTATTTATGGACGAAGAGGGGCGCGACCTTCCGCCAGTGCCGCCCTGGGCGATGAAGGTCGTCATCGACGAGGCGGGCATCAATCGGTTCAAAAGCCAAGGCATCCGCTAACCGCGGGTGCGTGAAAGGACGGGCACTATGAATATCGTCTCGGCGAAACAGCAGGTGAAAGACACTGTTGAGGCGTACTTGAAGAGGGATGACGCGGGGATGCTCTCGATTGCCTCCGTGCACCAGCGACCGATTTTCTTGGTGGGCGCGCCGGGAATCGGTAAGACTGCCATCATGGAGCAGGTTGCTCGCGAGCTGGGCATCGGCATTGTGTCGTACTCCATGACGCACCATACGCGCCAAAGCGCGCTCGGCCTTCCCCGCATCGAGCATCGGGAATTCGAGGGGAAGGAATTCGATACATCCGAGTACACGATGTCGGAGATCATCGCGGCAATTTACGATTACATGGAGCGCACGCGGTTGCGCGAGGGCATCCTGTTCCTCGATGAGATCAACTGCGTTTCGGAGACGCTGTACCCCTCGATGCTCCAGTTCCTGCAGTTCAAGACGTTCGGTAAACATAAGGTGCCTGAAGGATGGGTCATCGTGTGCGCGGGCAACCCGCCCGAGTACAACCGCTCGGTGCACGAGTTCGACATCGTAACGCTCGACCGTTTGCGCGAAATCGACGTCGAGCCCGACTACGGCGCGTGGAAGACCTACGCTTCCGAAGCGGGTCTTCACCCTGCCGTGACCACGTTTCTCGAGGCGAAAAAAGACTGCTTCTACAAGGTCGAATCGCGGCCAGGCGGCGGCAAATCGTTCGTGACGGCACGAGGTTGGGAAGATTTGGCGAAGGTCATCTCGCTGTACGAGCAGATGGGCAAGCCGGTGAACCGCGACTTGTTCGTGCAGTTCTTGCGCGACGATGACATTGTCGACCAGTTCACCGTGTACTACTCGCTGTTCGAGAAGTATCGCTCCGACTATCAGGTGGGGTCGATTCTTTCCGGCACTGCGACGCCGTCCATCAAAGATCGCGCGAAGGCAGCGCCCTTCGACGAGCGCATTGCGCTTCTGGGCCTGATGATCGACACGTTGTCGGCGGACTGCTCGAAGGCGCTCGATCAGGAGGGCGTCGTTGTGGCGCTTCGCGACTTGCTGCGCGAGACGAAGCCCGAGTTCCTCGCGGGTGCGAGCGTTGACGAGGCGCTTGCCCCCCGCGTGTCCGAGCGCGAGCGCAAACTGGCAAGAAAGATCGAGTCTGGCACCGCCTCGCGGAAGTTTGTTCGCGAGGAACGCCTGGTCATCGACTTGCTGAAGGGCTTTGCGGCGCAGTGCATGCTCGAGAAGGCGACCGAGGGCGACGTCGCGTTCCATGCCATCGAACGCGCGTACAAAGCCGAGGTCTCGAAGATTTCTCCTTTGGTTGCCACGGCTGACGAGCGCATGGGCAACGCGTTCGACTTCATCGACGAGACGCTCAGCAGCCGCGAGATGCTTGTGTTTCTGGCCGAGCTCACCACGCGCAAGCCGACCACGCGCTTCATCTCCCATTATGGGAACGAGAAGTACTACGAGCACAACCAGGAGCTTCAGGTCGACGCAGCCCGCATGGGGCTCACCGAGCGGGTGAGCAAGCTTGCCGAGATCGACGCCTCGCTGGCAGAAGAGCGCGAGGTGGGCGAGCCCGGCGCGGTCGGGATGCGTGTCGGTTCGAAGCCGAAGGGCGAGCCGGGTGCGACGGTGGGCTCGCGCGGCGCGGCGACTTCCTCAGCACCTGCGGGCGGCGCGGCGACTTCCGCCCCTTCCTCTGCGGCCTCCGCGAGCGCACGGGGCTCGCAGGGCACGCCGGCGGAGATTCCTGCGGGTGCGCTTGCAAAGCACTATGGCGGGAAGCAGTTCGAGTACGGTTTCGCGAGCGTGTGCAAGATGCTCCTTCCGCGCGAGGAGCTCAAGGGCAAGAAGGTGCTCGACATATGCTGCAGGCGCGGGCGCGGCGTGTACAAGCTCAGCTCTCTGGTCGGCAACGACGGCGAGGCGATGGGCATCGATTGGAGTCCGTCGTATATCGAAGAGGCGAAAGACGGCATAACCCGCGCGTGGCACGAGAGCGGGCTTTCGCACAACAACATGGAGTTCCGCGTCGCTTATCCCGAAGACCTAATCGGCGCAGGCATTGGGTCGTCTGTCTTCGATGCGGTCTACGTGAACAACGTGATCACGCTCTTCTACGACCAGGAGCAGGCGATACGCGAATTCGGCCGCGTCCTGAAGCCGGGCGGGCTGCTGATTTTGGAGACCATCTTCGCGGATCGGCCGCGCACCGACTCGGTCGTGGACGAGGCTCGCTTTATCGGCAACAGCGTGCAGGCCGCGCGAACCGAGCAGGAAAACGTCGCGTGGCTTGAAGCTGCGGGCTTCGAGGCACCCTCTGTCGAGGAATCCTTCGAGGTCGAGGCTGATCGCGGTTACAAGGCGGGGCATACCGTGCCGAAGGTAGCAGGAGACGAAAACGTGAAGTTCACGGCTGTGTCGCTCTACGTTCGCAAGAAGCGCTAAACTTTGCGGCTAGGCGTCGTGCCTTGCAAGGGGAATGAGGCGCCTGCCGGGCTGCGATGGCTCGGCAGGCGCCTTTCGCATAAAAGGGGGAAATGATGGCTGAAGTGCCTGTTGACAAGCGGTTTCGCGGGTCGGTTCGACTGGTGACGCTGCTGTTGTGGCGCATCGCGAAGTCGACCGATGTGGAAGACGGCTTTCGCGCCGCGCGCGAGCTTAAGATGTTCGATGCCGAAAACGAGGCGTTCGTAAGGCGCTGCTTTGCGCTCGACGCCGAGCTGGAGGCGGGCGAAGAGCTTGCGGAACCTCTCACGATGGAGCTGGTCGACGAGCTCCAGGCGTGCGCCATCAGGCTGAACTCCGCCGACCCGGCGTAGCGTGGGCGGGGGTTCTCGGCGGGACCCGCGGCATCAGCCGGGGCGTTTGCTTGCGGACACGATGCTGCCCGCAAGCTGGTACGATCATTCCCCGAAGAGGCTCCGATCGACGGGCAGCCCCTTTGTTCTTCCGCCGATTCCCCAGGTCGTGTGCATATCGGCGGTTCGCGCTCCCTTCGACTGGGAGCGGGCGCGGAACGTTTCGCAAAAGCCCTTGAATCCACGCAGCAACGATTCGGTATCTGAGTGGTTCTCGGTTTGCAAGAACGCCTTGAGCGCGTCGTAGACATCATCGCTCGCCCTACTGCGCAGGTGCGGTGCCTTCACGGCGAGCCATCCGCGTAAAGCGGCGTTCATGCTCGTGGCGTCGTCATCGTCATCCGCGAACAGGTTCTCGATGGGCTTCCAATACTGATCGTAGAGCCGCTCCTGCTCCTCGTACTCGACGTCGGAGAACAAGAGGTTCCTCGCAAGGTCCGCTGTGGTGAGCGGCATTCCCTTCGAGTTCAGGCTCTCGAACACCGTTTGGGGATGATCGCTTTCCTCGACCTCGGCGGCGATGATGGTCAGCTGCTTGAGGCCTCGCCATATCGTTTCCGCATCGGATTCGGCTTGCAGATAGCTTTTGAAGCGCTGGTAGTTGGAGACGACGTTTTTCGACAGGTCGTCCTCCTCGGGCAGGTCGGTGTGGTCGAGTACCGCCGCCATGGTTTCCCTGTCGAGCCGCGAGAGGGTCAACTTCTCCTCGCGCGAGGCTTCCCCGGAGGTGCGCTCGTCTGCGAAAAGGAACCGCGCGCGCAGCGTCGACGCGTCGGTGCCGTCTTCAAGCGTTGCCCCTTGTTCTTCCAGATAGTCGGCCAACGCGGCGATGAGCAGCGAAATCGTTGCCGTGCGCTGCTGCCCGTCGATGATGTCGATTGCTTGGGTCTGCGCGCTTGTGAGCTCCGGGTCGGGCGAATAGAGCACCGTCCCGATGAAGTGCTCGCTTTGCGTCTCGCCCGCATGCGCGCAGTCGCGCCAGAGCGTCGCGCATTGCTTGTCGCTCCAGGTGTAGACGCGCTGGTAGACGGGAATGATGAAGTGCGTGTGCGGTGCCCCGAGGTAATCGAGGAAGGTGCGCTGCGTCGTTTTCATGCCATCTCTCCTAAAGCGTCGCGTCCGTGTTGCGCATCTCGGCGCGCACGCGTTGCGCATATGCTTCGTTGTGGGCTTTCTGGCGGGTGAACCCGCTGGTCAATGTGGGTGCGCCGTTAACAGCCCAATCCATGGTGCGGAACTTCTTCACCGCGTGGTAGCGGTAGTTTTCCGCCCAGACGAAGCAGAAGTTGCGCAGCTCTCGCAAAAGGTCCTCGGTCGTGCCGGTGTAGTCGTCCTCGACGTAGCGCTTGAAGATGCTGTACACCTCGCCGGGCCCGTGCGCACGAACCTTTCGGAACCTAACCGAAAGCCATCCTTGGATCGCGTTATCGAGCCGAAGAGAACCAGGGTCGGGCACGAACAGGCTCTCGATGATGTTCCAATACGTGTCGTAGAGATAGGTTTGCTGCGTGTGCGTTTCGGCAAGCAGAAGATAGTTTCGCACCAGGTCAGCGGTGGTAAGAGGTGCACCTTTGGAGTTCAAACTCTCGAAGATCGGCTGTGCGCTCTCCGTTTTCTCGACTTCGGCGAAGATGACGGAAAGCAGGTTGAGCCCCTGCCAGAGCGCTTCGGCGTCGAAATCGGGCTCGGCCATTTTCTCGCTGAAGAACGCGAGGTTGTGCGCGATGGACTCCGAGGCGATCGCATCGGGAGCGGCCCCGTGCAGCGCGTCGAAGTAGGAGGTGCGGTCCCCTCGGGAGAGCACGAGCTTGCCAGGGAGGTTCGAGTCGCCGTCGAGTAAAAGGTAGCGCGCCTCGATTTCGCCTGCCGTGGTATGAGCGAGGGTGGTGCCCGTGTTTCTCAGATGGCGAACGAGCGCGACCAGGATAAGCGAGATGGTCGTCGTGCGCTGCTGGCCGTCCACGATGGAGAAGCGAGCGTTGCCGTTTTCGTCGCTTTTCTCGGGGGCGTAGAGAAGCGTTCCCACGAAGTGCTGTGAGGCGGACCGTGCGGCGCGGAAAATGTCGAGCCAGAGCTCCTCGCATTGGCGGCGCTTCCACGAATATGCCCGCTGATAAGGGGGAATGACGAATCGGGTTCGGGAGGCGCCCACGATATCGAGCAAAAGCGCATTGCTGGTTTGCATGCGAACTCCTCGGGTACGGTGGCGTGTTCTTTCGTTTCAGTATGCGGTGCGCGGGGGCTCGTTTGGGTGGTGCGGGAATTATGGGACGAATCGCGCGGCTTTGTTATGGAACGGCGCAAAGCTAGCCTTGCGCGGGTGAGCTACCTCGCGCCCTTCGCAGGTGAGCCTGTTTTCCACCGGGTGTGCGGCTTGCTCGGGTGCCTTCCTAGTCGTAATACCCCAGGTCGAAGCCAGCGTCCTTTGAGCCGCATCCTCCCTGGTAGCAGGTGGGACGGAAGTTGAGCACCTTGTTGGCGATCTCGGGCTGCGTGCGAAGTTTCACGAGCATGTTATAGACGGCCGCGCCGTCGATGGCGACGATGCGGTCGTTCTTCGATTTCATGGCGAAGTAAACGTCGGCGGCAGTGCGCCCATCGACGGAGATCGGGTCTTCGATATCGTCGAAATGGCGTGGCTCGGGAAGGTCGACGAAGGAACAGAACTCGCGGTAGATGTCGTCGTTTTCGGGAGCGAAGAGCGTTTTCGAGTAGTCGGGTCGATGGGAGAGATGCGACGTCTCCTCGTTGAGCTGGGAATCGAGCTCCGCGAAATACCGTCGCGCGGTTTCTCCTCGCGAGGCCGTCTTGTCGGCAATCATCTGCTGTTCGCGTTCGTAGGATCCCATGGCGTCCCCCTTCGGCTCGGCAATACGCGTTCCTGCTATGCAAGATACGCTGCAACAAGGGCAAGTCAACACTCAATTGGAGTGTAGCTGATATATGCGGCTTGCTCTAGTAATATGGAACCGATGGGAAACGCGGCGATTTGCGGAGGAGGCCCTCTATGGCGATGGAGATGCTCAACGACGTTATGACTTCGGCGTACTTGACGAGAATCGGATGGGAAGGCGACGCCCCGGTGACGAGAGAGACGCTCGACGGCCTGGTGTATGCGCATCAGTGCAGCGTCCCGTTTGAAACCGCCGATTTGGTTGCGCTTGGGGAGACGCCCTCCCTTGAGATGGGTGACCTCTATCAAAAGATTGTCGTCGATTGCCATGGTGGATTTTGCTTCGAGTTGAACAAGATGTTCGAGCTGCTGCTTCGTTCGGTGGGCTTCGAGGTGCGTCCCTGCCTCAGCCGAGCTGTCCGCGGCAGGGAAGGACGCATGCCGATCAACCATCGGGGTACGCTTGTTTCCCTCGATGGGGAGCTGCTTTCGGTCGACGTCGGGTTCGGCGGACCGCTTCCTGCAGGGCCTCTTGTCATCTGCGACGAACGCGAACAGACGATTCGCGGCGAGGTGTACATTCCGCGCCGTATCGACGAGCACTGGTGGGCTATCGATCGGATTTCGCAGGCGAAGCGCGACTTATACGGCGACGAGGGCCCGTCGAGGCGTCAGACCGAGCTTGAGTTCTGCCTTGCCACTGTCGAGGATATTGATTTTACAGCGCTGAGTTTTACCTGTTCGCAGCCTGGGACCGTGTTCCGCGACACCGTGATGGCGAATATCCGCACGGCTTCCGGCTTCAAGAGCATCAGCCGCGGGGTGCTGAATGTGCGCGAGTCCGGTGTGAGCGTAAAGACGCCGCTCGAGGACGATTTTGCGGTTTCAGCGGCGCTTCGGGAACACTTCGGCTTCACGCCATATTGCGCTCGCTAGGAAGGTGTGGGACAATACCAAGGCGCATTCGCGCAATCATGGTCGCTTGGCGCAGCGGGAGCGCAAGTGCCTTACAAGCACTGGGTCGGGGGTTCAAATCCCTCAGCGACCACCAGATATTCGACGGGCCACGGATTTTTCGTGGCCCGTTTTTTGATTTCGGCAGAGGTTTTCCGCGCTTTGCCGGCCCGTCGGACCTGCCTGTTTTCTGCCGACGTCGTGCCAGGTTTCTGCCAGGTTTCCGCAAGGTTTTTTCGATTTCGCGCCTCGTTCCTGCAAGAAAATGGCGCGTTTTTAGAGGTTTGCTGCCAGGTTTTTGCGCGCATTATCGGAAAAGCTGACTAATCCCTGCGGATAAGGCGTGGGTTTTCGAGAAGCTATTTGCTCGAGTTGTGCCTGAATCGCTCGCTAGCATGTCCTTCACTTGGATGAGCGGAGGACTCATGAGGCGAACGAAATCGTGGATCGTTGGTATCGCGTGCGGCGTGTTGTGCGCCGTCTGCGTGTTTGTGTACCTACAGGATGCGGGTGCGCAGGTCGATGCGGCGCGCGCCGAGGCGCTCGAGCGTTTTGGCGGCGAACAAGTCGAGGTGTGCGTGGCGAAAAGGGACATCGCAGCTGGTGAGGTAGTCGATGCCTCCTCTTTCGAGAAGCGGATGTGGGTCACGGCGCTTCTGCCGGAAGACCCTCTTACGCAGGATGGCGACGTCCTTGGCAAGCAGGTGACCTCGACGGTGCTGAAAGGCGAGGTGCTGACCTCGAGGCGGTTCGAGGAGTCGTCATCTTCCATCGAGGTTCCCGGCGAGCTGACCGCCGTCAGCGTTCCCGCGCGCGATGTGCAAACGGTCGGGGGCGCGCTTCGTCCGGGGATGTTCGTCGACGTTTATGCGACGGGCTCGGCGGGAACGACGCTCATCGCCCATAGCGTTTTGGTGCTTGCAACGAATGCGAGCTCTTCGTCGAAATCAGGGGCCGATTCCGTTTCATGGGTAACGCTTGCGCTCGACCCTGCGAATGTTCAGGAAATCGTTTCGGTCGCGCAGGGATCGGAGCTGTATTTCACCCTTCCTGGCGAAGACGTTCCCGAGCCGATGGTGTCGAAGTCGCTCGATGCGAACGAGGGTCAGAAGGGATCGAGTGTCCAACAGAGGTCGGACGCGGCGTCTGATTCGGTTTCGTCTCAAGTTTCGCAACCTGACGATCGGTCCGCGGCTGCTGATGCATCGCAGGCTGAAGGCGCCTTGCCGGCGCCTGCTTCCGACCTCGGCTCTGGAGAAGGGGCTTCCCATGAACGCTAAGGTTTTGCTGTGCGCCGACGAGGAGAGCGCACGTCACCCCGAGCTTATCGGCCTTCGGGAAGAGAATCTGCTCGAGCAGCCATGGCTTGCGGTTCGTACGACGGCTCGGGAAGCGCGGGACCTGGCCGCGAAAAGCGCCTCGATTGAGGAAATATGGGTGGTCTCTTGCCCCGACGTCGAGCCGATTAACTTGGCTGCGGCGGTGAAGCGCGACAATCCAAGGCGTCGCGTGTCGATGCTCTGTTCGCAGCCGTCCGGCTCGCTTCATAGTCGGACGAAGGCGGCGGGAATAGATGAGACAATGACTCACCAGGTGCTTGCTGAACGTTATGCGGCGCGCAAGCGGCAGGTCCGTGCGCTAGCTTCGGGCTCGCGCGATTCCGAAAGGGAGACTGGCCCTTGCGCGGCTCCCCGCACGGGCTCGGTTTTGCCAAAACCTGCCGTTTCATCAGGTGAAAAGCGAGCTACTCTGATTACCGTTGTCAGTGGAAGCGGCGGCGCGGGCAAGAGTGCGGTATCTGCGGTTGCGGCGGCGACGTTAGCTTCGGCGGGAATCAAGACGTTGCTTCTCGATTGCGACTTCCAATTCGGGGATATGCGCGAACTGCTCGGGGCCAAGCGTGCTTACGGGGTTGACGAGGTGCTTTCCAGTGCTGTTCCCCTGTCCGATTTGCCGTGCGACGAGCAAGGGCTCTGCCTTATCGCTGCACCGAGAAGACTCGAGCAATCCGAAACGATAGTTCACGAATTGTCTGCGCTGCTCGATTCGGCAATGGCTCACTTCGACGCGATCGTTGCAAACACGGGCGCAAACTGGGGAGAGCAGCATGCGGTGCTTCTCGAGCGATCTTCTCGGGCGCTGTTCCTCGTCGATCAGAGGGCATCGTCTCTTCGGGCATGCAAGCATGCGGTCGAGCTGTGCGCTCGTTGCGGGATTGCGGCAAGCCCCTTCCTATTCGTCGCAAATCGCTGCTCGAAGCGTTCGCTGTTCTCGTCAATCGATGTGTCGTGCGCGATGCAGGGTGCACATGCTGCTGAACTTAAAGATGGCGGAGTGGAAGTCGAGCAGGCGCTCGGTACAGGGCTTGCTTATGATTTGGTTTCCTCGCGCAATCCCTTCGCGCTGAGCGTGAGAGAGCTTATGGGCGAGGTGGCCGGGGAGGCTGCGGGCTCATTGGCTTCATCCGAAGAGTCCGAGGCGCCTTCGCGCGGGCTTTTCTCCTTCAGGCGCGCTCGCCGGGAGGGGGTGCTCCCATGACGCTTCTCGATCGTGTGAGGGCGGCGGGAAATGAAACCCCTGTCGCTTCTCGGGCGACTCGCGATGAAATGCTCGAGTGGTTGAAGGAGCGAGTTCGCGAGCAGCTTCCCGCTGACGACATAGCGTTGCTTGCCAAGGGCAATCCCGAGCGGGCGCGCAACGAGATCCGGGCGGTTTGCCGGGCAGCGTTCGAGGGAAGCAGCCGCTTCGATACCGGCCTTGCGGAGCAGGAAGTGCTCGCCGACACTCTGATTGATTCCATGCTGGGATTCGGGCCGCTCGAACCTTTTCTCGCGGATGAGTCGATCACCGAGATCATGGTGAACGGGTCGCGTTCGTTGTTTTATGAGCGCGACGGTGTTTTGCATCGAAGCGAGTTTTGTTTCGCGAGCGATGACGAGGTGAGGATGCTCATCGACCGCATTATCGGCCCGCTCGGTCGGCGAATCGACGAGTCGTCGCCTATGGTGAACGCCCGCCTTGCGCAGGGGCATCGCGTGAACGCCATCGTGCCTCCTCTTGCGCTCGACGGCCCGATGCTCACGATCCGAACATTCTCCTCGAGGGTCATCACCTTGCAGGACATGGTGGAGAGCGGCTCGATTGAGGAATGCGTGCAGCGCTTGCTCATCTGGGCTGTTCGCGCTCGCAAGAGCATCGCTGTTTCCGGTGGAACGGGAAGCGGCAAAACAACGCTTCTTAATGCCCTTTCTTGCCACGTTCCCCCTGATGAGAGAATCATCACGATAGAGGACTCCGCTGAGCTGCGCTTTTTGGAGCACCCTCACGTCGTGCGCCTTGAGGCTCGTCCGCGCAATGCGGAAGGGGTGGGGGAAGTCGCCATTCGCGATTTGGTCGCGAACGCGCTTCGCATGCGCCCCGACCGCATCATCGTGGGCGAATGCCGTGGCGGTGAGGCGCTCGACATGCTCTCCGCGATGAACACGGGACATGAGGGGTCGCTTACTACGCTTCATGCGAACTCTCCCAAGGAGGCGATTTCTCGCTTGGTGACCATGGTGCGCTTTGTTGCCGATTTGCCCGTGGACGTCATCGAATCGCAGATTGCGAGCGCTTTCGACCTTATCGTCCAGACGGCCCGCGGCGCCGATGGCTCGCGGATGGTTTCTCAGATTGCAGTGATTTCTCCAGGTGAAAGCATAAGGGAGTGCATCGTTGCGCCGATTTACCAGCGGGATATCTGCGGCGGTGCGGGCGTGTGGCTCTCTGCTCCGGAATGGGTGGGCGACTTGGTGAAGTTGGGGATTGCGACCGCTAAGGAGGTGCAATCGTGGAAGGAAATATCGCTTTGCGCGTCGTAGCGGCCCTGTTGGCGTTCGGCTGCGCCGCCGTTTTGGGGAGCGCTGTTGCGAGGCGGTTGGCGAAAAGATCTCGCTCTGCTGCGTACTCAATCGGCAGCGAAAAGAACAGGGCGGGTTGGATTTCGTGGCTTGTCCGCAATGGGGTGGGGCTCATGCGCCCTGCTGCCCGGGCAGTCCTTCGCAATGCGCGGGTTCGTGCGTCGGTTACAAACCTGCTCACAGCCGTGGAAGGGATTGGATTCATAGCGACCGAAGAGTCGTTGCTGTCGCTCGTCCTCGCCGCGATGCTCGTTGTCGGAGTGGGCGGAGCTGCGCTCACCGCGGCTCCAATATGCGGCGTGGCCCTCGCCTTCTGCGTTGCGGCGGCGTGCGCGATCTGTGCGAAGAGCTCGGAAGACAAGCGGCGCGAGCGTATGCGAGAGGCCGTTCCCGACGCGCTGCGCTCGATGGCGGTGTGCTTTCGGTCGGGGCAGTCGCTTCTCCAGACGATGCAGCAGGTTGGGGCTGCTACGAAAGGTCCTGTTGGGGTACTGTTCCAGCGCGCAGCTCACCTTCTCGAGACGGGTGGCAGCACACGCGAGGCACTCTCGGTTTTCCAAGGGAGGAACTCGGTTCCCGAGCTCGCCTTCGTTTCCGTTGCGCTTGACGTGCAGCATCAAACGGGGGGAAGCATGGAGCGCGTGCTCGACGCCGCGCGGGAGACCGTCGAAGGTGAGCTCGAGCTCACGCGCTCGCTTCGCGTTCAGACCGCTCAGGCGAAGCTTTCGGCTCGCATCGTCAGCGTGATGCCGATTGTCCTTGTCGCCCTGTTTTCGCTGGTGAGCGAAGATTTTCTCGGTCCCTTCTTCTCGAGCTTCGCGGGGATGGCGCTTCTGTGCATCGCCGTTGCCATGCAGGTCGCGGGCATCGTGTCCGTGCGCCATATGTTGAAAGTCGAGGTGGAGTGATGGTTGCGGAAAGCGGCGTCGTCGCGGTGATTGCGAGCGTCGGAGCATTCGGCATGGGATTCGTCGCGTCTGCCGGGGCCGTTCGCGCGCGCGAGAAAAGCCGTGCCGCGGCGAGGCGCCGGGCTTCCCTCTCGGGGGAAGGTCTGGCTGGCTTTCGTGGGGGCAAGGGCATCTCGGACGGGGTGATCTCGTTTGTCGAGGCGCGAAGCCGCGTTGCGAAGAAGCGGTCTGCCCGTCCGGTTCCCCCACGACGGGAAGAGGCCCTTGCCCAGGTAATTCGACAGGCGGGCTTGGCCTCGTCGGCATCGATCGCAGGGTTTCTCGACGCGCGGCTTCGTTTGGCGCTCTTCGCAGCTGCCGTGGGTGCTCTTCTCGGGTGCGCTCTTTCCTTCGAACTTGCTGTTCTGCTTGCGATAGCGGGCGGGCTGTGGGGTTTCTCGGCTCCGAAAAGGGCGCTTGAGAAAAGAAAGAAAGAGCGGGCGGAAGAACTCGAACGGCATCTTCCCGAAATGCTCGAGGTAATCTCGCTCGGTTTGAGGAGCGGCCTGTCGTTCGATAGGAGCCTTGACGTGTACCTCGATCATTTCGACACGCTGCTCTCACGTTCTTTGGCATCCGCCCGTCAGCAATGGTCCTTAGGGCTCGCTCGTCGGGACGATGCGCTTCGCAGTGTCGCCGAAACCTACGATTCGGCGCTTTTCGCGCGGGCGATCGAGTCCGTGATTAGGTCTTTGCGCTACGGCTCCTCGCTTGCGGAGGGGCTTGAGGCGACGGCGCGCGAAGCGAGGGCGTCGTATCGCGCGCTCAAGCAAGAACAGGTCGCGAAGGCGCCGGTGAAGATGATGGTTCCGACGGGGACGCTCATGCTCCCCGCGATGCTCATCTTGGTGTTAGGGCCGATGCTGCTTGAACTGGTCGGCGGTTTTTAGAAAGGAAAGGTGGATGCGGGATGATGTTCGTGAGAAGGGTGCGTGCCGAAATCGGTCAACGTGCAATAGGCGCATGGTGTGCAGCAAAGGCGAAGCTCGCTTGCGAGAAGGGGCAGGGGACGACCGAGTACGCGATTCTCGTCGGCGTGCTCGTCGTGATCGCGATAGTCGCCATAACCTTGTTCCGGCCGAAAATCCAGGAGCTTTGGGATGCGATCGCAAACGGTATCAACGGGCTGTGACGGTCCCGAGGGCAAAGGCCGCCCTCGCGCCCCTCGCCGACAAGATACGATCGGAGCGAGGGCAGGGCACGGTGGAATACGCCGTCGTGCTCGCCGGTGTGCTGTGCATGGTCTTGGTGCTGGGCGTGCTTGCCAAGGCGATGGGGGAAGGGCTGTTCGTGGAGCATGCGCTCATGTCGGCTTCCCATCACCTGCAGCTTGCTGCCTTGGGGTCGGTGGCGGACGTGTTCGCGTTCTAGTTTGCAAGATGTTTCGGGAAGAGGCCGGTCAGGCGACCGTGGAGGCGGCGTTTGCGCTTCCTGTCGCGCTGGCGTTGGTGATACTGCTCGTGCAGCCGGGCATCTTGCTCTACGACCGCATCGTCATGCAGCAAGCTGCCGCGGAGACGTGCCGTCTGCTCGCGACAACTCCCGAGGGGGACCCTTCGGGGGTGTGCAGGGCGTTCGCTCTCAGGCGGCTGGGTGCGGTGCCCGAGCAGGATTGCTTCCATGTTCACCAAGGAGGCTGCACGTGGGAGGTGGAGCTTGAGGGCGGGGAGTCGAGCGAAACGGTTCGCGTACGCATTGCGACGAGGGCGAAGCCACTGCCTCTTGTCGGGGCGGGGGTCCGCCTTCTAGGGATCGTGAACGACGGCGAGGACTTCGAGGTTTCCGTCGAGGCCTCGGCGCCTGTGCAGCCGGCATGGGCTGCCGAGGCTGCGGCGGGTAGGTCTCCCTCTGAATGGATTGGAGCGTGGGTTGATGAGGCTTAGGCTCAAGGGCGGGCGCGGTGCCTTCTGGGATGACGATGGGGGGTTCTCGACGCTCGGCATGGCGATTGCCCTCTTGGTCACGTTGTCCCTCGTGTTCTCGGCGGCCCAGGTGTATCGGGTCTCTTCTGCCTCTGCGGACATACAGGACGTCGCCGACGCATGCGTTCTTGCGGCGGAGGGCGAGGTTGCAGAGTTTATGATCGCCGTTCGCGTGTGCGACGCCGTCGTGCTTTCCCTTTCGCTGACGAGCGCCGCGCTGTTCGGCTTAGGCGTTGTTGCGCTCTGCGCTCCGCCTGCAGCAGATCTGGGGATTGAGCTGGTGAACCTGGGGACGAAGGTGCTTCAGTCGAGGAACACCTTCGCCGAGCGCGCCGCGTCGGGCCTCAATGCCCTCCAGGAGGCACTGCCGTTTCTCGCGGCGGCGAGCGCGTATGCGACGGCGAGCTCAAACTCGGGCGGTGTCATGGCTGCGAGCTATCTCGGTGTGGCGATGCTCGTCCCCGCAGAGGGGGAGCAGATTGAGGTGGGGTCGTCGAAGGCGCTCTCCGATGCCGCCGACGCCGTGTCCGAGGATGCCGAATCGCTCAAACAAGCTTCTGAAGAGGCGGAAGAGGCTGCAAAAGAGGCCTTCTTGGCAAAGGAGGAGGGCTTCAAGCGCGATTGCGGCGATGCGCCCGCGTACTGCATGTACGAGCGTGCTGAGGCCCTTTCGAGCATCTCCCCAACATCGAACCCGCTGTTCCGCACGGTTGATGCGTGGTCGTTCTCCGTCGCCCTCGATCGCGCGAAGGCCTATTACTCGGCGCGCCTTGAAGACGAGGCTCCCCAGTCCTCGACGACAGACGAGCAGGCCGAGTCCGCCTTGCGCAAGGTGTTCTACCGCTTCGCGCTTGCCGAGGTGTCGCGCGGGTTCGTGCTCGACATGGGAGATTCCTTCGACGCCTTCCTCCCTTTGCTCCCTAAGAGCACGGCGGAGATGAAGGCCACAAGGCTCTATACGGATCCGGCGTTCCCGCTTGGGAAGGACTCATCGGGTGCGACGACGCTTCATGCGTGGGAAGGTTGCCCGAATGCGTCTCCTAGTATGGGCACGGCTTCGATCGCCCAGATAGAGGCAGAAAACTACCCCGTGTGCGACGTCTGCCGCTTCACCGCCTCGAGCCTTGGGAGGGTGGCCGCCGCATCGAGCTCCATCTCGAACGGCTTCGAGTACCACTACGGCGCCGTGGCACGAGCTGCAGCGGATTACACGGCAGCTCGCGAAAAGCAGGATGAGGCGGCGAAGGAGGTGAAGGGCAAAGCCGGCGGCCTGCTCGAAAAGTGCAAGGAGGCGCTCTCCGAGATCGGTGGCATGCGCATCGATGCGAAGCCTCCCGGATGCAAGGGGGCCATCTCGATGGTTGTGAACCTTGTTGCGGCGCCTGCGGATACCGGCTTCGCGAGCTCGTTTGTTGGGGGCTCGCCCTCGCTCGGGACGAGAGCCGCCGTTTCCGGTGCAACGCTGCTCGAGGAGGACAGTGAAGAGGGCCGCACGGTCGTCTCCTCGCTCCTCGACGGCCTGGCCGAAGACGGAGGAGCGGCTGTTGGCGCTGCAAGGTTTGCGCTCGACGTGTGGTCGCGCGCTCTTCACGCTTACTGCGATGGGCAAGAAGCAATCGACAACGCGATTCGCCATTCGCTCGATTCGTTGCCGCTCGCAAGCGCAAGCGGTTTAGGCGTATGGGCGGCAGACAAGCTTGCGGGCATCGTCGAAGCGGCGGGGTTTGCGCCCGCGAAGCTGGATGCTCTGAAACCCGTACTTGTGAGCACGGGGTACGTTGCCGCGTCTGATTCGGGTACGTTTTCTGCCAACTATCAGGTGATTCGTAATGGGGTGCTCTCGACTTCGGGCTCGTCGGCAAGCTTGTTTGACTCCCTTGTCGGGAAGGTAGAAGACGAAGCGCTTCGAACCCTTGAGGGCGCGGACGGCACAATCGAGGTCGTGTGTATCGAGTTTCCGTTTGGCGGTGGTTCGATTCCCGTAACCATCACGCTGCCCGATTCGGTGAGGCGGGCGACGGGAGGGTTGGTGAGCGCGGCGGCGGATGCGCTCCGCGGGGTTGTTGCGAGCGTTACCGGCACGAGGGTGTGGCACTGATGGGCGGGCTAAAAGAAAGGTTCGGCTGCTCGCGCGACGAGCGCGGGCAGATGACCGTCGAGCTCGCCGTGATGATCCCGGTGCTCGTCGCTATTGCGGTGATTGCGATGAACGCGATGCTCTTCTTCTCGGAGTGCGCCGCATTCGACAGGCTTGCCCGTAATGCGGTGCGCGTGTTCGCGACGTCTCCGGCATATGGCGAGGACTCGAGCCAAAGCTGCTCCGCTGCACTTGGCGCGATCGAGGAGGGAATGGGTGTTGCGGACAAGGACTACCTGGAGGCAAGCGTCTCGGTGGCGAGCGAGTCGTTCGGGCAGAAACGCTTCCGTGCGACTCTCCGCTTCACTCCGACGCTTTTCGGCATGGGCTTGAAGTCCTCCGTTTTCGGCGTATCGCTTCCGCAGTTGGAGCATTCGACGGAGTTGGTGGTGGATGTCTACAAGCCGGGGGTGCTGTTCTGATGGGGCAGGGGCGCCGGGCGCTTGTCGCCTTGCTTTCGATCGCGGTCGTCATCGTGCTCGCGATGGCGATCGACGAGGGGCTCGAAGTCGCGGGCGCGGCGACGAAAATGGGCCGCGCGCTTTGGGCTGAAGATGTGGGAGACCAGGCGAAAATCGCGCTCGGGGGTGGCCCTGATTCGAGCGACGGCGATGCTGCGGTGTCGCTCGCGGGCGAGCAAACGGGAATCGAGGCGGTGCCCCCATGGTTCGAGGAAGAGCTCTTCTCGCTCGGCGGGGCTAAGTCGGTGCGGGTTTCAGGCGGGGGCGGGGTCGTCGGATTCTCGTGCGCACATTCGACGGAAAGCGAGTTCTCGCAGATAGAGGGCGAGCTTACGCGCAAAGGTTGGGTTGAGTCGGAAACGGGCATCGAGGGGTGCTCGGTCTTTGTGAAGGAAGGGGGCGTGTGCCTGTGGGCGATGGTGTCGTGCGTGCCTATGGGGGAGGGCTCAAGCGTGGTCGTGCAGTGCGCGATAAGCGAGGATTGAAGTCGGGCGATCGCGCCTGGTCGCAGCTCATGGTGGCGACGGACGGCCCGTCGAGGGCGCGCGGGCTGCTTTTGCGGCGCAGGTGCAGCGAGCCTTTGATTCTCATGCCGTGCAACGACGTGCATACCGTCGGCATGGTTCGAAAGCTCGACATCGCGTTCGTCGATCGCTGTGGTGTCGTGCTCGAATCGTATCGCGCAGTGGGCCCGATGAGGCGTCTGCGATGTCCTCGTGCGGTGGCGACTATTGAGCGCTTTGCCGAATGCGGGGCATGGTTTTCGGAAGGGGACTGCGTGGGGCTTGTTGCCTATGCGGCGCAAAGAGAGCGGAAAGGACCAACAAGATGAAAGTGTGCCCTGTGTGCAAGGCGCGGGTGTTCGACGATATGGAGACCTGCTACGGATGCCTGCATCGATTCGATTCCCCCGATGCCGAAGAGGCGCATGGGGGTGTGTTCGAACCAGAGGAGCCGTCGGATTGCTCGGGAAAAGCTCGCGATTCGATCGAAGCCGAGGACAAAAAGAGAGGCGCACGCCCCGTGGACGTGCGCCAAGAAAGCAAAGCGGATGCGAAACCGGCTACGCGGGACCTCGTACTCCATATCGCGGTGCCGGAAGGCGCCGCGGGCGTGCGGGTTGCCGTCGATTTTGCGGGATGCGCCCCAGCTGGGCGGATGAGAGCCGCCGATGCCTAGTCGACGAGACGGTGAAATTCCTTCTCGGCTGCTTCCTGAACGCGCTTGGCGATTTCAAGATAGGAGTCGAGGAGCTTGTTGCCCTCATCGGTAAGGCTGCTCCCGTGGGCGCCATCGCGATTGAGCAGCTGGATTTCCAGGGCTGCTTCGGTCTCCTTGATGATGCGCCAGGCCTTGCTGTACGCCATGCCGATGCTCTTCGCGGCGGCGTTCAGCGAGCCCTTCTCACGCACGCCGAGGCACAGATCGGCGATGCCGCGGCCGAACACCGATCCGCTCTCGGAGTCCGGGTTCTTGATGGAAAGTCTGATGGATGGAGTGAGGTTGGTGAGCTTGCTCATGGGTTCCCCTTTTTCGACGGTTTTCTGTTTGCCTGTAGTTTCCTGATTGCTAGTTTGTCTTGCCGAGAAAAGCCGCTGCTGCGTGCTCGATGTCCTCGGTCGAGTTATCGATAACCTCTTCGAAGCGCACGTGCGCCGCGTCGAGGGTTGCCAGGTTGGCGGGCACGTTGTGCTGCCCGGTCTCGTCGGCGATCAGCTCGTTGAGCTGGCATCCCGAAAGCGCAGCAGCCTCTTCGGGAAGCGGCTCGCCGGGCGCCATGCCGTGAAGCGCGCGATACACGTTGTCGCCGAACTTCGCCCAATGGGCCGTGCTCGCGATGAGCACGGGATTTTCGCCGCGCAGCTGCTCGGCGACCTTGTAGGCGACCGCGGTGTGCGGGTCGATGAGGTAGCCGTTGGCATCGAAGACCTCCTTGATGGTAGAAAGGCAGGTCTCGTTGTCGACGGAGTCGGCCGCGAACTCGGCGCGCACGGCCGCGAAGGTGTCGGCATCCACGCGGAAGCATTTCTTCTCGCGCAGGTCGGACATCCAGCTGCGAATCGCCTCGGCGTTACGCCCGGAAAGCTCGAACAGCTGGCGCTCCAGGTTGGAGGACACCAGGATGTCCATCGACGGCGACGGCGTCAGTGCGAAGTCGCGCTCGGAGATGTCGTAGGTGCCGGTGTTGATGAAATCGGTGAGCACGCGGTTCTCGTTGCTCGCGCAGAAGAGCATCTCGATCGGGGTGCCCATGCGCTTGGCGAACCATGCGGCGAGGATGTTCCCGAAATTGCCCGTGGGGACGCAGACGTCGATCGGCTTGCCAGCTTCGACCTTGCCCTTGGCAACCAGTTCGGCGTAGCTCGAGATGTAGTACACGATCTGGGGCATGAGGCGCCCCCAGTTGATGGAGTTCGCGCTCGATAAGGTCACGTTGTGCTCGGAGAGCAGCTTCTCGGCGTACGCCTCGTCGCCGAAGACGTTCTTCACGCCGGTCTGGCAGTCGTCGAAGTTGCCGCGCACGCCCCAGACCTGCACGTTGTCGCCGGTGGTCGTGACCATCTGCTTGCGCTGGATGTCGCTCACGCCGCCATCGGGGAACAGCACGCCGATGCGCACGTGCTCGGCGTTCTTGAAGCCTTCGAGCGCGGCCTTGCCCGTGTCGCCCGAAGTTGCCACCAGGATGAGGAAGTCGTGGTCGAGTTCCCCGCGCTCGCGGAGCGCCTCGGCGCTTGCAGAGAAGAAGCGGGGCAGGCATTGCAGTGCCATGTCCTTGAACGCGCTCGTGGGGCCATGCCACAGCTCGAGCACGTGGGTGTTCTCATCGAGCGAGGTGATCGGGCAGATGCGCTCGTCGTCGAACTGGTCGCCGTAAGCGCTCTCCATGAGTGCCTCGATGCGCTCGGTTGGCAGGTCGACGCCGAAGGCGCGGTAAACCGTGGCGGCGCGCTTGGAGTATGGCATTTCCGCCAAGCTGCAAATCTCGTCGATCGAAAGTGCCGGCACGTGGGCAGGGACGTAGAGGCCGCCTCCATGGGCCAGGCCGTCAATGACCGCCTTTGTGAAGGGGACGGGGTCGCTCACGAGGCCGCGCGTGTCGGAATAGAAGTTCTCGTTTACGCCTGCAGCCGGGGCGAAGCTGTCTTTCATATTGCAACCTTCCGCGTTCAGATAAGTCATGCTTACTATACTATCTGCGAAAACATCTTAAAGGGAAATTATCCGCAATTTTTGCAATTCAACCATTATCGCAACCTTCGCTTCGGCGTATGTTCACAAAGTCCTTCGTAACGAAAAATTAACCGCGGCGAATTATGGAGATTAGCCGCAGGAAACAAAAAAGTTCACCAAGGCTTCCAAATCGAGCCAGAGATGGCATATGATAGATAGATGTTAACCACGGTTAGCAAAGAAAGACGAGGTATCTATGATGCAGGAAGCAATGGCGATGGACAAAGGCATGAGCACCGCAACTGTTGCGGGACCTTCCATGGCGCAGATGCCGCTCACCTTCATGAAAACGGGCGAGACGGGCACCGTCGTCAAGGTTCGCGAAAAGGGCGATGTGCTCCATCATCTCGAGAATCTCGGCTTTGTCGCCGGCGCTGAAGTGAAGGTCGTCTCCGAGCAGGCGGGCAACTTCATCGTCGAGGTCAAAGGTGCGCAGGTCGCACTGAACAAGCAGGTCGCGCAGCGCATCATCACCCGTTAGTTTTCGTGGGCGGGCGCACTTTCCGCAAAGGGGAGTGCGGCAGCCCCGTGAAAAGCTAAAGCCGCAGCAAAGGGCGCATTGCGTCCGTTTCCGCAACTGCGCGGAAAGCTGCGGCGACAGGACGACTTTTGAGGCAGGAAGGAAAAGGAGGAGAAGCTATGGCAGAAGCAGGTCAGGACAAGACGCTGCGCGATGTCGCCATCGGCGAGACCGCCACGGTGCGCCGCCTTGTGGGCGAAGGTGCTCTCAAGCGCCACATCATGGACATGGGCATCACCAAGGGCGTCGAGGTTTTCGTTCGCAAGGTGGCGCCGCTCGGCGATCCTATCGAGGTCACCGTTCGTGGCTATGAGCTTTCGCTGCGCAAGAGCGAAGCCGAAAGCGTGCTCGTTCTCTAGTTCGAGCAGGGCCTTCGCAGGCCTTTTTCTTTGCTTGGCGGTTAGTGTCATCTAACTTATCGAAGCGACCGCACCGACCCTTCAGGGTGCCGCCGTTTCGGCGAAGCAGCAAAGGTAAGCATCGTTGATTTTGGAAAGGTAGATCATGGGAATTCGCATTGCGCTTGCCGGCAACCCGAACTGCGGCAAGACGACCATGTTCAACGACCTGACCGGCGCCAACCAATATGTTGGCAACTGGCCTGGCGTTACTGTTGAAAAGAAGGAAGGCAAGTACACCAAAGACAAGGATGTCACGGTTACCGATCTTCCCGGCATCTATTCGCTCTCGCCGTATTCGCCTGAGGAAATCGTCGCGCGCGACTATCTTCTCGATGGCGACCCGGACGTCGTTATCAATCTGATCGACGCGACCAACCTGGAGCGCAACCTGTATTTGACCACGCAGATCCTCGAGCTGGGCCTGCCTGTGGTCATCGCCCTCAACATGATGGACCTCGTCGAGAAGAACGGCGACAAGATCGACGTCGACAAGCTCTCCCGCGAGCTCGGCTGCCCGATCGTTCCCACCTCGGCGCTCAAGGGCCGCGGCATGGACGAGCTTGTGAAGACCGCGATCGAACTCGGCAAGAAGGGCGTTCCCGCCGCGCCGCAGATCCGCTTCTCCGACGAGATCGAGACGGCGCTCGCGAAGATCATTGACGTTCTCGGCTCGCGGGTTTCCTCCGCGACGGCTCGCTGGTTCGCCATCAAGGTGCTCGAAAACGAGGACCGCACGATTTCCCAGCTCAAGCTGACGGATTCCGACAAGAAAACGGTCGATGCCATTCGCGATGCGCTTGAGACCGAGCTCGACGATGACGCGGAGTCCATCGTCACCTCCGCCCGCTACGACGAGATTGCTGGCGTCGTCGACGACACGGTGAAGAAGTCGACCAAGGGCATGTCCACCACCCAGAAGATCGACCGCGTCGTCACGAACCGATTCCTCGGCCTGCCGATCTTCATCGTCATCATGTTCTTCGTGTACTGGCTGGCCGTCTCTGTCGGCGGCGGCGTTGTGACCGACTGGGCTAACGACGGCATCTCCGGCGACGGCTGGCTCTACACCGGCGGCGAGGCGTTCGACGAGGCCACGGCCGAGTACGAAGACGCCCAGGCGCAGATTACCGCCTACGTCGAGAACATCCTCGGCGAGGACGAGGTGTCCGGCCTTCCCTCCGATGACTCCCAAGAAGTGCTCGATGCGCTGGCTTTGGCCGAGCCCGAGGCTCCCGAAGACGCCACCGACGCCGACGCTATGGCCGAGTACGAAGACGCCGTTGCCGAGTACGACGATGCCCAGGCAGCGATTGCGGCGTTCGACGAAGAGGCCCAGGCCAAGCACGCTGTTGCCACGATGGAGGTCGAAGGCGACGACGGCGAGGTCGAGGAGCAGGCGATCACCTTCGCCGATTACCAGGCTGCTCTTGAAGTCGAAGAACCCGACCCCTCCGATGGTTCTTGGGGCCTGTGGATTCCGGGTCTTGGCGCTATCATCGGCAACGCCCTTGAGGCAGCCGACGTCGCCCCGTGGCTGCAGTCGCTCGTTATGGACGGCATCGTCGCAGGTGTTGGCGCCGTTATCGGCTTCATCCCGCAGATGGTGATCCTCTTCTTGCTCCTTGGCTTCCTGGAGCTGTGCGGCTACATGTCCCGCGTTGCGTTCATCATGGACCGCATCTTCCGCAAGTTCGGCCTGTCTGGCAAATCCTTCATCCCGATGCTCATCGCCTCCGGCTGCGGCGTGCCCGCCGTCATGGCAACCAAGACCATCGAGAACGAGAAGGATCGCCGCATGACGATCATGACCACCACCATGATCCCCTGCGGCGCGAAGATGCCGATCATCGCCCTCGTGTTCGGCGCGATCGCGTCCGGCAATTCCGACGCCACCTGGTATGTCGCCCCGATGTTCTACTTCATGGGCGTCATTGCGATCATCCTCTCCGGCATCATGCTGAAAAAGACCAAGCTCTTCGCCGGCGAGACCACGCCGTTTATCATGGAGCTTCCGCAGTACCACATGCCGGGCGTGAAGAACATCCTGCTCTCGATGTGGGAGCGCGTGAAGGGCTACATCATCAAAGCAGGTACCATCATCTTCCTGTCCACGATCGTCATCTGGTTCCTCATGAACTTCGGCGATGCGGGCGAAGGCTTCGGCCTGCTTGATTCCGAGGCGCCCGACTACATGGAGTACAGCCTCATGGCTGGCCTCGGTAACCTGCTGGCCTGGATCTTCGCGCCGCTCGGCTTCGCGAACTGGCAAGCCACCGCAACTGCCGTCACCGGCCTCGTTGCGAAGGAGAACGTCGTCGCGACTGTCGGCATCATCACTCAGCTCGGCGATTTCGGCGAGGCGGACCCGCAGCTGTGGTACGGCTTTGCCCAGATGCTCGGCGGATCGACCGCTGCGATCGTCGCCTTCTGCGCCTTCAACCTGTTGTGCGCGCCGTGCTTCGCGGCAATGGGCACCATTCGCCAGCAGCAGCGTTCGGCTAAGTGGTTCTGGATCACCATCGGCTACATGTGCGGCTTCGCGTGGTGCGTGGGCTGCATGCTCTACCAGTTCGTTGGCCTGGCCTTGGGCGAAGTGAGCTTCGGTATCTGGACCGTGATCGCCATCATCATCGCGGCGCTCATGCTCTTCCAAATCTTCCGTCCGATGCCGAATTACGACAAGAAGGACGAAAAGGTTGCCCGCAAGCTTGAAACCGAGAACAAGGCAGCGTAAAGTCTACTGAGAGTAACTTTTGGGGATGCGCTTTCGGGTGCGTCCTCAGAGTCGATCCGCAAGAAAGGAGGCGCACCTATGATGGGTTTGGTTTGGACGCCGTCGACAATCGTCGTCGCGCTCGTTATCGCCGTGCTTGCTGTGCTGGCGGTGCGCCGCATCGCGACGCGCGGCCTGTGCGATTGCCACGACCACTGCGGGGATAGCGATAGCCCTCGAAGCGGATGTGGAAGCTGCCATGGTTGTTCCGGCTGCGGAGTGGTCGAGTGCATGGTAGCCGACATGGGCAAGGCGCTCAGATAGCACGTTTTCTTATGATTCAACGGGAAGGCCGGACGCGAAAGTGCCCGGCCTTCTTGCGTTCGGGAGAGGGTCTTCATGCGAGCATCTCCCTAGCAAGCTCGCTCTCGGGGATAAGGCCGCTCTTAGGGATGGCTATTTTTCCTACCGATATGCAAGACATTTGTGGAGGAATTGTAAACCATGGTTAACCCCATTGACGCGCCAGCAAGGTTAACCTAAGATAACAAATGTCAGCAGCGAGGGTTCGAATCCCCCCTCTCTCTCAAGAAAACGAACCCGCTGACCAGCACACTTCTTAATGCTGACCCGGTGGTGGAGGCTCCTCTCGTCTGGCCATCCATCACAAGCCGGTGAGGGCCTACCCCCCCCCCTCGCCCTCACCGGCCTCCTCTCCTCGAAACGAAACGCCTGCGGGCGTTTTTTCTTGCCCTGCGCTAGGCGAGGCGCTTGCCGAGCTCGGCTGCGGCCGCGGCCTTGTCGAAGTTGCCGCCGGTCGCCTTCGTGAGCGCGCCCATCACCTTCCCCATCTCCTTCTTCGAGGTGGCACCGGTCTCGGTGAGCGTCTTCTCGATGAGTGCGATGAGCTCGTCCCCTGAAACTTGCTTGGGAAGGTACGACTCAAGAATCTCCACCTGCGCGGCGAGAAGGTCGGTACGCTCCTGGTTGTTCCCCGCCTTGATGGAGCCCTCGAGCGTCTCTTTCGTCTGCTTGATCACGCGCTTGAGCATGGCGTCGACGTCGGCGTCCGTGATCTCGCGGCGCTCGTTCACCTCGATGTTCTTCACTTCGCCGTGCACCTGGCGCAGGATGGACACGCGCGGTTTGTCGTGCGCCTTCAGCGCGGCCTTCACTTCGTCTTGCAGCTCCTGGTATTTCATGATTCCCTCTTTTCTGCTGCGCAATCGATTCAGCTTTTCCATCGTACACAATTTGGCTGGCCCATGCGGCCTTCTGCAAAAAGGCGACAAATGCCATCGATGCCGTGAGCAGGTTCGATGGCGACATCACCACTTGGCGGCCCAGGCTTTCCCATTCGCTTTACGAAAAGTTTGCCGACGCTTGTTATCATGGGGAAAGCGCTCGCATCGCGGGCGCGCTCGAGAAAGGCTTTCCTCATGAACGGAACCCCTCAAAGCAAGCTCGATCCTCGGGTGAAGAACGTGTGGCGGGTAAACGACGCCATCTGGATCGTGCTCGGCTACCTCTGCTGCGCTGTCCCCTTCGCCATTTGCGCCGCGGTCGAACCGGCGCCTTGGGCGTTCGCCCTCATCGCCGTGCTCTCGGCCATTGCTGCGGTGCTGCTTGTGGTGTTCCTCGTCGTGCTGCCGCCTATCCGCTACGTTCGCTGGCGCTATGAGCTTCACGATGACTACCTCGACATCGCTAAGGGAATCATCTGGCGCAAGCACTACATCATCCCCTTCATCCGCGTCCAGAACACCGACACACGCCAGGGGCCGATCCTGCGCGCATTCGGTCTTTCGAGCGTCACCGTCGCCACGGCCGCTGGCGAGCACGTAATCCCCGGGCTTGCGAACGACGTCGCCGACCAGGTGCGTGACCGCGCGGCCGAGCTTGCCCGCATCGCGCGCGAGGACATGTGATGGACGGGGCCCAAAACCGCGAGAGGCACGAGAGCCGCGAGAGGCACGCGGTTCATTCCAGCTACATCTGGCTTGGTGGGCTTCAGGGCGCCGCTGCGGTGTTCGCAGCGCTTCTCATCAGCGTGCTTCCTCAGATCATTCCCGAGTTGCTCAATCCCGACAGCCTCGGACAGTTCGTAAACGGCGGGCTTGCCGCAATCTTTGTCGTCCTGCTATTTCTCGGCACAGTAATCGTTTCGCTCGCCGCGAGCCTCATCTACCGCCTCGTGTCCTACAAACATATCTGGTACGAGTTCGGCGACGAGGAATTCAGCTTCTATTCGGGCATCTTCAACAAGAAGCGCGTGCATGTGCCCTATCGGCGCATCCAGTCGGTTGACCAGACAGCCTCGCTTCTCCAGCGCGTGTTCGGCGTGTGCACGGTGCAGATTGACACGGCGGGCGGCGCGTCGAACAAGGCCGTGTCGGTGCCGTTTTTGCGCAAGGCCGACGCGGAGGCGCTGCGGGCCGACCTGTTCGCCCGCAAGTCGGCAGCCGTCGGGGCGCCTTTCCGGGAAGCCGACGCCCCGAGCAGCTTCGGCAACGTGCTCGATGCGCCCGCCGAGGTGTGGGACGACGTGCGCGGCGTGTTCGCCGGGCGCGAGGTCGACACGGGGCGCATCTCCTTCCAGTACGGCATTACCAACGGCGAGCTCATCCTCACCGGGCTTTCGAACAGCACGACGCTGATTCTCGTCGTCGTCGGCATCATCGGCGTGTTCTCGCAGGCCGCCGATTTCGTCTCGCAGATGTCGGGCGAGGCGGGCGGAGCCGTCGCAGAAGCGCTTGCCGACGCGGGCCTCGCGCTTTTCGGCAACAGCATCATCGCCCTCATTGCCGTCGGGTTCATTGCGTTGTCCCTGTTCGTGTGGGCGATGTCGGCGCTCGGCACCTGCATCTCCTTCGGGGGCTTCAAGGCGCGTCGGCGCGGCGATCGCATCGAGGTCGAGCGCGGCCTTCTCCAGCACCGTTTCCACGGCGTGTCAGTCGATCGCGTGCAGTCGGTCATCGTGAAGCAGAGCTTCATCCGCCGCATCTTCGGCTTCTGCGAGCTGTCTCTCGGGAAGGTGGACGCGTCGAGCGGGTCGGGTGGCATGGAGGACTCCCTTTCCGAGGGTGCGCTCGTCGTGCATCCCTTCGTGAAGGTCGATCGCGTGCCCGAGATCGTCGCGGGGCTCATCCCCGAGTTCGCCGACATGCCGACCGAGCGCCGTCGCGTTCCTAAGGTGGCTCTTCGCCGTGCGCTGGTCAGGCGCACGGTCATCCAAGGATGGGGGCTTTGGTGCGCCGTGGCGCTTGCGCTTCTCCACGTGGGCGTGATGTTCGGCGTGAGCGCTTACGGCGACGATTTCATGTCGGCGGGGGAACTCTTCTGGTTCGACCGGATCGCGCTTTTGGGCTACGTCGCGTGCGCGGTTGCCGAGGCGCTCGCCGCCGTGAGCGCGGTGCTTTGGGCGCGCTCGTCGTGGTTTTCGTTCAACAGGCGCTTTATGCAGGTGGAAAACGGCGGCCTCGGCTCGGTCTCGGTTTGCTTGCCTCGCGAGAAGATCCAGTTCGGCTTCTCGAAGTCGAACCCCTTCCAGCGCCGTGCGAAGGTGGCGACCGTCACCGCGTGGACAGCTGCGGGTTTGCGGGGCACCTCGACCAGGCTGATCGACGCATGTGAAGAAGATGCTGCCGCATGGCTGGCGTGGCTTGTCCCTGGGGGAAATGTGATAGAGTGAAATGCATGGACACACATGCGACATCCGATTCGAAAGGCGGCCGAAGTTCGGCGCCTGACCCTT
Source organism: uncultured Ellagibacter sp. (assembly GCF_934636505.1). Taxonomy (GTDB): domain Bacteria; phylum Actinomycetota; class Coriobacteriia; order Coriobacteriales; family Eggerthellaceae; genus Ellagibacter. The sequence goes on along the minus strand of NZ_CAKUAL010000013.1, from coordinate 3,623 downwards.
CAGCGCCTGGGCCTGCCGCCCGCAAAGCCCCTCTGCCCGCCGCGTCGCCTTCGTACGCGCAAAATCGCCCCTCCGCGCCTCGGGCATGGACCCCTTCTCAGTTCAAGCCGCGCACTCTCTCCGAGGCGCGCGAGCATAGAAACGAGCCCGCCAACACGTCCGCGAACGCCGAGCGCGCCCGCCGCAACGTGCGCGAGTACACGCTCGGCGAGGAAATCGCCAACTCCGTGACGCACGGCATAGGCGCGCTTCTCTCCATTGCGGCGATTCCCATTCTCGTGGTGATTGCGGTGCGCGCTGGCGGCGGTGTGAAGCTTGCGGCGGCGCTCGTCTACACCATCACCATGTTGGTGGAATACCTCATGTCGACGCTGTACCACGCTATTGCGGTAGACCGCGCCAAGCGTGTGTTCAAGGTGCTCGACCACAGCGGGATCTACCTGTTCATCGCGGGAACATATACGCCGTTTTGCCTGGTTACGCTTGGGAACGACGGGGGAATCTACCTGGCTGTGTTCGTGTGGGTCGTAGCGCTTGCGGGCATTGCCTGCGAGGCGTTCTGGGTATTTCGCCCGCGCTGGATCTCAGCGTTGCTCTACCTTCTTCTGGGGTGGTGCGTCGTTGCGTATCTGCCGGCTCTCGTGGCGAACCTTCCCATGGAGGGTCTTGCGCTCCTGGTTGCGGGCGGCCTGGTCTATACGGTCGGCTGCGTATTCTACGTGTTGAAGAAGATTCCCTACATGCATTCAGTGTTCCACGTGATGGTCGTTGCGGCGAGCGTGCTGCAGTTTCTGGCCGTGGCGCTGTATGTGATGTAGCGGCGAGGTGAGCGTCCGCACTGTCACGGGCGCAGCGGATGGATTTTCGGGGTTGACGTCCCCTAAGAGTGCGAGGAGTGGATGATTACGATGAGCGACGAGGAGCAGAAGGGTCTGACCGGCTTCTTCTCACGTTTCGGATCGGCGAAGAAGCAAACGGTCTCCGAGGAGGAAATCAAAGACATCGTCGCCGATAACGATGAGCTCGCCGACGACGAGAAGCGCATGATCCACGACATCATCGACTTGGGCGACATGTCGGTGCATGAAATCATGCAGCCACGCGTCGACATGATCATGGTCGAGGACACCGAGACGGTGCGCACGGCGGTCGAGCGCATGCACGGCACGGGCTACTCGCGCCTTCCCATCTTCCACGAGGACGCCGACCACATCATCGGCATCGTGCATTACAAAAACCTCGTCGGGCCGCTCATCGACGGCCGCGAGGACGACCTTGCCGCGAAGTACGCTTTCGAGCCCCTGTTCGTCCCCGAGACCAAGGACATCTTCCCGCTGCTCAAGGAAATGCAAACGAATCGGCAACAGATGGCCATCGTGGTGGACGAATACGGTGGGACCGATGGTTTAATTACCGTTGAGGACATCATCGAGGAAATCGTAGGCGAAATCGTCGACGAGTACGACATGGAGGGCAAAGAAATCACCAAGCTCTCCGACGGCGTATGGCGTGTCGACGGGCGCTTCCCGGTCGAGGACGCGGCGGCGCTCGGCTGGCCGGTCTCCGAGTCGGAGGACTACGAGACCATCGCCGGCTGGCTGATCGACACGCTCGATTTCGTGCCGGAGATGGGCGATGAGTTCACGGTGGGCGGTTATTCGTTCAAGATCGAGCGTATGCGCCGTTCGCGCATTTCCACCATTCGCGTGGAGCGTCTGGCCGGTGGGGCCGACGTCGCCGAAGAGGGGGAAGGTCAGCAGGAAAAGACGCACTAGGACGAAAGGGACGGCACCGTGGTCGGAAGGAAGCTCACGCGAGATGCGAACGCGCGGCTCGGAGGCGTGTGCGCGGGCGTTGCGCGTTACTTCGGCATCGACCCGATCGTCGTGCGCATCCTCGTCGTCGCGGGCACGTTGCTCACGGGCGGCCTTCTCGCCGTGGCCTATGTGGCGCTCATCTTCGTCTTGCCGAAATCGTCGGTTTCCGGGGACGTGTTCGACGTTCGTCCCGAGTCGGCGTCCTCCGAAAAATACGGGCCCATCGATTGCGACGTGCCGTCCTCTGAAAGCGAGCGGCAAACCTATGTGGGGGTCGGCCATTTGCCCCCGAAACCGCCGCGCTCGTTCCGCTGAGTGTGAAATTCGTTCTTGTTCAATCCAAAATCGAGAATAATAACTACCAGGGACGATAAAAAATCCGCTGCGTAATATCGAACAAACCGTGGAGCGGCCTCCACAAGATTTTGCGTTGAAACCCTCGCATAAGGTAAAATCTTGCCTTGCAAACAACAGCATAAGTTCTTCTCTTGGCAGCAATCCCACCCACAATTCAATACGCTGTCACCGCTTCGGCGGTTAGGTCTCGTGCTGTTCGAGAAAGGTTGACACTGCGTGGTAACACGTCGAAATAATATGAAGAAGACGGGCTTGGTCGCGAAAATCGCCGCGATCGGGTGCGCCTCCGTCGTGGCGGTCGGCTGCTTCGGCTACGGTCTTGCTGCGGCAGGCGGTTCGTCGTCTCCGTTCGGTGGCACGGCCTCTTCGGCGCCTGCTGCCGAGGTGCTTGTCTCCAACGTGTCCGACGCATCGGTCGGCAGCGTCTTGTCTCAGCCCGCATCGCGCGACATCACCCAAGGTGTTCAGGCCGTCGAGGCCGAGAAGGAAGCCGAGCGCATCGCCGCCGAGCAAGCTGCCCTCGCCGAGGAGCAGGCTCGCATCCAGGCTGCCGAGCAGGCGCTCGCCAAGGCGCGCACCACTGATGCCTCTTCCGCGATGTCCCAGCTCACCGAAGTGGATTGGAGCTGTGGCAAGGACGCCTTCATCTCTGAGTGGGCGAATCGCATCAACAACTACCTCGCGGGTTCCCCGCTTGCCGGCCAAGGGGAGACCTTCGCCACCGCTGCATGGGAAAACGGCGTTGACCCTCGCTGGTCGCCGGCTATTTCCAACACCGAGTCCACCAAGGGCACGAACTGCTTCCTGCCGCACAACGCGTGGGGCTGGGGCTCTACCGGTTGGAGCTCGTGGGAAGAAGCCATCAACGCCCATGTCGCAGGCCTTGCGAAGGGGTATGGCTACACCATCAGCTACTCGAACGCCCAGAAGTACTGTCCGCCGAACTACGACAACTGGTTTCGTGACACGCTTCGGGAAATGTCGAAAATCTAACGTAAGGTTGAAGGCTGGGCGCGAGTCCGGCCTTTTCTTTTCCGCATGCGCTATGCTAAGCACCTAAACGGCGTCGCGGCGAAAGGCGATTTATGAGCAATGTCATTGTGGTAGGGTGCGGGCGCGTGGGCTCGCAGCTCGCCAACATGCTTTCCGACAACGGGAGCAACGTCTGCGTGATCGACAGGAGCGCCGACGCATTCGCGAACCTCGGCCGCAACTTCAACGGCTCCACGCTGCAGGGCGTCGGCTTCGACGAGGACACCCTCGTGAAGGCGGGTGTGGACGACTGCGATGTCGTCGCGGCCGTCACGCAGCTCGACAACACGAACCTCATGGTCGCGGAGGTCGCAAGCCGTCTGTTCGGCGTTCCCCACGTGATCGCGCGCCTGTACAATCCCGACCATGAGCGAGCCTACATGCAGCTCGGTATCGACTACGTGTGCGGCACATCGC
>NZ_CAKUAL010000012.1 GCF_934636505.1 uncultured Ellagibacter sp. | reverse complement strand
TGTCATGGTAGTCCAGCGTGAACAGGTCGCTCACACCATGGGCTTTGGCCTGCTCGGGGTCGCGCGAGCAGACGCGGGCAAGCTCCACATCGATGCCGTAATGGCGCTTGAAGTCCTCCTTGTGCTTCTGAAGGATGTCGATGCAACCGCCACCGACCGTGCCGGTGCCGACGAGTCCGAGCTTGATGGTCATAAGGTCCTCCTAGATGTCGCGGGCGTAGAGGTCGGCATAGGTCTCGCGGCGCGTGACGACGCGGGCGGCACCATCTTTCACGAACACCACCGCCGGCTTGGGCTGGCCATTGTAGTTGCTAGACATGGTAGAGCAGTACGCGCCCGTTGTGAACACGCACGCGATGTCGCCGATTTCCGGATGCTGGATGGGCATGTCGATGACGACCGCGTCGCCGCTTTCGCAGTGCTTGCCGCACAGCGTGACGATTTCGGTGCGCGGCTCGCCCGCCTTGTTGGCGATCACGGGCTCGTAGTCGGCGTGGTAGAGCGCCGTGCGGATGTTGTCGGACATGCCACCGTCGATGGCGACGTACTTGCGGATGCCGGGCAGGGTTTTAAGGATGCCCACGGTGTAGAGCGTGACGCCGGCGTTGGCGACAAGGCTGCGACCAGGCTCGACGAGAATGCGCGGCTCGGGCACGCCGTATTCGGCGCAGAAGTCCTTGACGGCACGCGTCGTGCATTCCGCGAAATCGTCGATCGAGGAGGGCTTGTCGGTCGCGAGGTAGGCCACGCCCAGACCGCCGCCCAGGTCGAGCTCGGGAATCTCGATGCCGTATTCCTTCTGGACGCGCGCGATGAACTCGATCATGACCTGCGCGGCCTCGCGGAACGAGTGGAGCGCGAAGATCTGCGAGCCGATATGGCAGTGGAAACCGACGAGCTTCACGTTGGGCGCCTCGATGGCGTCCTTCACGCACTTGAACGCGAAGTCGTCGAGCATGGTGAAGCCGAACTTAGAGTCCTCGCAGCCCGTGCGGATGTACTCGTGCGTGTCGGCCTCGACGCCGGGCGTGATGCGCATGTAGATGGCCTGCTCGACGCCAAGCTCGCCGGCGATTTCGGACACGCGGGCAAGCTCGATGCGGCTGTCGACCACGATGCGGCCCACACCTGCGGAGATGGCTTCGCGCAGCTCAGCGGGCGTCTTGTTGTTGCCGTGCACGAAGACGCGCTCCATCGGGAAGCCCGCCATCTGGGCGCAGGCGAGCTCGCCGCCGCCCGACACGTCGAGGCAAAGCCCCTCCTCATTCACAATGCGCACGACTTCCTTGTTGAGGAACGCCTTCGAAGCGTAGATGACGTCGGAGTTCTCGTAGCGCGAGCGAAACGCCTCGCGGTAGGTTTCCATGCGCCAACGAAGATCGGCCTCGTCGAACACGTAGAGCGCGGTGCCTTCCTCGCGCGCGAGCTTCACCATGTCAACACCGCCGATGAACAGGTGGTTATCGCGAACCTCGGCCGTGCGGGGAAGAACCTCGCCCAAATCCATGGTGGTGAGGTTGTCGGGCTGCTTGCTAGTATCGGATGCTGGGAGAGACATAGCTGTCCTTTCTGATGCTGTGGAATTTTCCCAGTCTATCATTTGGGCGATGAGCAAGTATTTCCCATTCGTAAAATGCACGCGTTTTATAGGGAAGGAGCCGAAGGCAGGCGGGATTCCCCCGCCCTACGCCCGGCGAAGCGACAATGTGAACGTCGCGCCTTGCGAGCTGCCGTTTTCGGCGGAAAGGGTCGCTCCCATTCGCTGAGCCGCCGATTGAGCGATGGAGAGGCCCAGGCCGAAATGCCCACCTTCGCCTTTGTAGCAACGCTCGAACACATGGGGCAGATCGGCCTTCCCTATCCCCGGTCCGTCGTCGGCGACCGTCACTTCCACCCGATCGCCCCGCTCGCGGATAGACACAATCGCCTTGCTTCGCGCATAGCGAATCGCGTTCGAGAGCAGGTTGCCCACAACCTTGTCGAAAAGATCGTCGGTCGCAAGCGCCGCCGCTTTACAGCCAGGCTCCCTCACCTCGATCGAGATGCCGCGCGAGGACGCGAGGCCCCGCACGCGATCAACGCAGCGATTGAGCGATTCAGCCACGTCAGTCGGGCACAACGCTGCGCAATCCACGTCGGCTTCCAGGCGCGACAGGCACAGCAAACCGTCGACCACCTCGGCAAGATGCGCGCTTTCGTCCATGATGACGCGTGCAGCATGTTGTGGCGGATCGAACACGCCCCGCTCGATTCCCTGGGCGTAACCGCCGATCGACATCAAGGGACTTCGCAGCTCATGGGAAACGTTTTCCAAAAAGCGCTTCTGGCTTTGCTCCGATTGCTCAAGCCGCCTCGACATGTCGTTCATGGAGCATCGCAGCTCTTCAAGCTCGCCAAGCCCGAACGTCGGCGCAATCTCGACGAAATCGCCCGCGCCGATACGCTCAGCGCCGCGGCAAAGACGCGCAAGAGGACGCGTGATGCTGCGCGCCGTCGCCACAAGCGCCACAAGCACGACCAGGGCAAAGACCGACGATACGCCCAGAACGAGAAGCGAGGAGGCCTCCACCCACTCGCCGATATGCGAGGTCGGGCAATAGACGATCACATGGGCCAGGTTGTGCGCGCCGGAAGGAGGGTCGTAGCTAGCAGCAAGATACGTTTCGCCATCGCTTGCCGAAAGCTCGATAGAATCGCTCTCGATCGCCCCATTCTCCTGGAAATACCGCGCGAAATCGGCGGCGAGGGGCGCAACATCCTCGCGAAGCTGCTCGTTGCGCGGGTACACCACCTTCATCGCATTCGACAATATCAAAAGACGCGCATTGCCGCCCAGCTGCGAGGCGGTAACCCCCGCCCCCTTCAAGAAGGCTTGCGTACTATCGCCCAACGCTTCCGCCGCACCGTCGGCGCCCTCCCCCGAAAGTCCGCTTTCAAGCAGGGGTTCTATCTGCTGCTGCAAAGCGGAAAGCTCCCGCTCGGCTTCCGAATACGCATAGCGCGTTGCGCTTACGTGGAAAACGAAGCACGATAGGGGAGGCAAAAGCAAAAGGGCCACGGCAGGGATGAGAAGCCGCACGAGAACACGCTGTTTCCCGCAACGCTCGGCAAAGCGGCTCATTCGCGTTCCTCTGCAGAGATGCGGAACCCGAAGCCCCAAACGGTCTCCACGTTCACGCCGCCGCCAGCGGCTCGGAGCTTACGGCGCAGGCGCTTCACCAGGTCGTCAGCTACGCGGGTGTCGGCCTGCCAATCGATGCCCCAGAGCGCTTTCAGCAATTCCTCCCTGCTCACCGCCCTGTCTTGACGCTCAACCAGGTATGTCAGGAAATCGAACTCCGTCGGCGTAAGCGAAATCGGATTGCCACCCAGAAGCGCGTCGCGTCGCCCGGGGAAAAGGTCGAGCGTGCCGAAGGAGAGCTTCCGCGGCGCAAGCTCGGCAACAGGCGGGGACCCGTGGTTGCGCGCACGCCGCAAAATCGCCTTGACGCGAGCGACGAGCTCAATCGGAAGGAACGGTTTCACCAGGTAATCGTCGCTGCCAAGCGTAAGCCCCGTCACACGATCGTAGGGGCTGTCCTTTGCCGACACGATGACGATAGGCAGATCAGCGTGGTCGCGGCGAAGCGTCGAGCACGCCGCAAGCCCATCGACCCCAGGCATCATGACGTCAAGTATAACCAGGTCGGGCATGCTTTTTCCGCAAGCCTCCATCAGGCTCGTCCCATTGTCGAAGGACTGCACCTCGAAGCCCTCCTGGGAAAGGAACGCCGCAATCAACTCGCGAATATTCTCGTCGTCGTCGGCAAGGTAAATACGTTCGGACACCGTTTCCTCGTTTCTCTTCACCGCAGATCATACCCATGTTCGCCTCACGCGGGAACCACCTTGCCGCGACTTTGCCGCACTTTGACCCTCGAAACGGAGAAACCGATGCCGCTACGCTCGAGCTTGCGCCGCTCGAGGAAACGAGCGGGTCGCCGCTTTCCACCACCGACGAACAGGAGCCCCCATGAAGCATCCGCGAGCACTTGCAGGCATTCTCCTCACACCGCTTTTGGCAGCCTCGCTGGTCCCCGTTGCCGCAACGCAAGCAATTGCCGAGAATTCGTTCACCCACAGCGATTTCATCGAGACGGAACAGCCCGAGCTCACGCAGGAAACCAAAGACCTGATCTCCGCCTATCAGAAATCCCCCACAGAAGAGAACTACCTGGCCCTGCGATCCATCGTGATCGACAACTACAACGCCGTGCTCGATCGCAAGGAGCAGAAACTCGCCTCGCTCAAGGTCGAGACCACGGGCAAGCCGGGTGGCGAGGAAACCGTCGCGGAGATGGAAGACATCGTGCAGGACATGTACGCAACCTACTGGAACCGCATCAACTCCAGCATGCTGCGCTTCACCGACACGCGCCTTTTGAAGTGGAAGACGTCGAACGCCTCCCAATACGAGTTCATCCCCGTCATGGGCGCGGGCGAGAGCATCTATGTGAGCCGTATGCCGGTGACCAACGCCCAATATGCCGCCTACCTCGAAGCGACGGGAGCGCAAGCGCCTGAGAACTGGGGGGACGGGTCGCACGAGGGCGACGCGGACTATCCGGTGAACTATGTTTCCTACGAAGATGCACAGGCTTACTGCGCTTGGCTCACCGAGCAGGACGGCGAAAACACCTACCGCCTTCCCAATGAGAGCGAATGGGAGCTTGCAGCGGGTCATATGCCCAAGGACGCCGACTTCAACTGCGGCATTGCAGACGGGCGCGTCTCTGTTTATGAGTACGACGGCGTCACGCGCGGTGCCCATGGAGCCATCGACTTTTGGGGCAACGTATGGGAATGGACCTCAACTGTTCGCGGAGGCGAGGGAGACGAGACCCTGCTCGGAGTGAAGGGCGGCGCATGGAACAGCGAGCGAACCGACTGCCGCACTGAGAACCGCAAGGAGGGGCGCTTCGCCTCCGAGGGATTCGCCGACGTTGGGTTCCGCGTCATCCAGGTGAAGGGCGGGCAAGAGCCCGATCAGAAGGTCGAGCTGGCAACCCTGTCCGCGCCCGAAGTGAGCGCAACGCCCGATTCGAACAGCATCGCGCTTTCTTGGCAGCCCGTCGAGGGAGCCAACAGCTATCAGCTCTTCGATTACTTCCCCGACACAGGCCTTATCCAGATGATGGGCACGACAGACGGCACCTCCGCCACTTTCGACGGGCTTGAGGAGGGCAGTACGCACAGCTACATCGTGCAACCTATCTCTTACGTTGAGATTGCGGACAACGTTTCTGCAGAATACGCGGTGACCGCAACCTGCGTCACGCAAGGGGCAGAAGCGCTTCCTGGCGAAGGCGGGGGCGAAGGCGCGGGTGCGGGCTCGGGCTCGGGCGCCGAACAGCAGGCCGCCGCGCTTTCCCTTGTGACCGCGGGCAACCTCAACTGCTGGCTGTACACCCCCGAAAACGCAACGGAGAACATGCCGCTTATCGTGTACCTCCACGGCATCACGGGCAAGGGAGACGACCCCAACGCGATGCTCTTGTCGGACGACTTCGCCCGATGGCTCTCCGACGGCACGCTCGGGAACATTCCCGCCTACGTGCTCATGCCCCAAGCGCCCTCAAGCGCAAAGGATTGGATCGCCCTTAGCAGCAACGTCATCTCCGCAACCGAAGAGGTGAAGGCGAAGTTCAACATCGATCCGACCAACGTGAGCCTCACCGGATTCAGCATGGGCGGCACCGGAACATGGAGCATCGCCGCTTCCAACCCCGACGAGTTCGCACGCATTGCACCGTGCAGTGGAGGCGTGCGAAGCAAAAAGGCTATGATTTCGGCGCTTTCCAATGTAGCGACCTGGGCATTCATCGGCACGGAAGACAAGGTGGTAAAACCCCAGTCGTCCATCGACCTTGTTAGCAAACTTGCGGATTCGGGCTCTGCGGCGCGCATCACGACCTTCGAAGGAGCGAGCCACACCGACGTCCCCGCGCTTGCCTACCTTGACGGCGAAATCAACCTAGTCAGCTGGCTCATTAGCGGTGAATAGCAAACCTGCGGATTCGCGGGAAGTGGAGTGTGCCCCTCACGCGGGAAGGCCCACTTCGAGTACAATGGGTCTCCAGATGAGCGCCTGGGAAAGGGCGCCCGAACACTCAACGTTTTGGAGGCAACTTATGTCCAAACCTGAACCGTCGATCGACCAGTGGCTCAAGGAAGCCAAGGCCGACCCGAAAGCCGCGCAGTGCGGCATGTTCCTCACCCACAACGGCATCGTGCGCATCACCCCCAAAAAGCAGGTGCGCGAAGGCGTTCAAGGCCTCGGAGAAGTCGCGAAGGTGCAATTCTCCTACGACGCCGAGGGCGTTGCCGCAGCCGAGAAGGAGGCGCTCACCTGGCCGGGTGTGTACTACGTGCGCACCTGGATGAACGAGGGCGAGCTTGGCGTGGGCGACTCCATCATGTACGTGCTCATCGGCGCCGACATCCGCCCGAACTGCGTCGATGCGCTGCAGAAGCTCGTCGGCAAGATCAAAAACGAGCTCGTCGTGGAAAAGGAAATCTACGCGTAGAGCTTTCGCGCGAACGCAGTGGCGCCCCGCGGAGCAAGCCGACCCCGGGGCGCCACTAATGCAACGAGGCGAGCGGGGGCGCACCTTGTTGCATTTTCAGAGGGGAGATGCGAGCTTTTGGACAACTCGCTTATCAGCAATTATCAGACGAAGCTGCTCATCCTGGACGCAGCCGACAAGCTTGTCGAGGAAACGCCGTTCGACAAGCTCTCGGTCACACAGATTTGCGAGGAAGCAGGGGTATCCCGCGCGACGTTCTACCGATGCTTCAAAGACAAGTTCGCCATCGCCCAATGGCATGTAGAGCTCGCCTGGGCGCAAGGGGCAAACGAAATCGGCCGCACGCTTTCTTGGAAAGAGGGGTACTACATCACGGAGGCGAACATCGCAAGCCGCAACCTCTTCTATGCAGGCGTCGCGAAATCGAACGACTACAATGCCATCGACAACTTCGCCCCACGCCTGCGTCGCAAGACGATCACCGAAACGCTCACGCAGATGTACAAAATTCCCATGACGGAGCACCTGAAGTTCCAGATCGACGCCACCGTCGAGCTCGAAGTCCATCTTCTCCCGAAATGGCATTACGGTTTCTACGACGTATCCCTCGACGAGATGTGCGAATGGGTCGCCAATTCGGTTCCGCGCGAGCTGTTCGACCTTTTGAACACGCCGCTCCATCCGCGCTCATCGCGTCCGCCCCGACCCATCGTGGAGCCTAAGCCGCATCGCATCATCTAGCGCTCCCCGCCGCCCGCATTCCGTTGGAACGATCCCGGGGTTTTCGGCAGCGGCTTGCCGCAGTTCGCGCACACTTTCGCGTCAACCTCGTTTTGCGTGCGGCAGAAAATGCACCACCCGACGGGCTTCACCTTTGCGTCGGACGAAGGCGGCCCGCACTTCCCGCAATGTATGCACGCAAAGCAGCGCGGCATGAGGCTATCGATTCCCGTTCGTGCCATCCGCGTCAGAGGGCGCACCCTCATCAAGCGCGCCATCTGCAGGTTTCGCCACGAGCGCACTCATGGGGTGCAAAAGTCCGATGACCGCGCACACGGCGCAAATCGCGATCAGGACGGGGAACACAGCGTCGTTGCCGGCGGAAGGATTTGCCGCAACCGTTGCTGCGAACAGGTATGGCGCGATGAAGGGACCTAAGTTCATCATGGAGGTCATGATGCCGGAGACGAACGGCACACGGCTTTTCGGGGCAATGTTACCCGTCGCGTTCTGCGCCGCCGTGAAGAACATCGAACCGCCGAACCCCAGGACGAACACGCCGATCGCGTAGATGATCGTGTTGTCAGCAAACATGCAGGGCACAACACCGATCGCCGCAAGCGCAGCACCGATGCCGAACAGACGGGCTTTGAACACGCGCACAAGCATCGGGAAGGCAAGCCCGCACAAGATGGTGCCGATACCGCAGCAGTTGATGACGAGTGCCGCCTGACCGGAGCTTGCAAGCCCACGAACGTCGAGGATGGTCGACGTGATGATCTGCACGGTCACGACGCAGGTCCACGTCGCCAGCGCAAAGAGCGCATATCCCCAGATAGCGTGAGGAATCTTCTCCTTTGCCGTCGACACGCGCTCCGCGCGCTCGCGTTCGCGGCCCTCGGCCACAACGCCCTTCGCCTCGGGCATCCATACAAGCGCGACGACCATGGGAACAAAACCGATGAGATACGCGAGGAAGGAATAATTCCAGCCGATTTCGGTGAGATACCCCGCAACCGTCGTGTAAATCAGGTTGAACAGGAACTGGATCGTGATGCCGAGCCCCAGAAGGCGCGAACGTTTCTCGCCTTCGAACAGGGCGATGATGGTCGCATTTCCCACAGGGAACATCACGCCCAAGCCGATGCCCACGATAACACGCGAAACGATGACGAGCGTGTAGTCGGTGATGTCCGGCATGAGGAACGGGAAAGCGCCGCCGAGTGACATCACCAAGATGCCGAGGATAGCCATCGGCTTGAAGCCAACCTTGTGTAGAATCGCCCCTGAAAGCACGCTCACCGGCACCGACACGATGCCCGTGATGCTGTTCGCGAACATGATAGTCGTGATGTCCGTCCCCACGAAATGGTGCGAGAACGCGGCAATCGAAGGCGTCAGGATGGCAAACTCGCTCATCGTGCAGAAGAGCGCCAAAATACCGATTACATTAAGGGTCGAAAGGCCCTGCCCCTCTTTGCTTTTCATGCCTACTACCCCTCTTCTTAGGCTTTTCATTATGCGCGAAATCCCCCGATAACGCATCGGATGGGGCAATCGAACGCTCGTTGCCCCACCCGATGCGTACCGCGCAAGCGCACATGCGCTCAGGCGGTACGCGGGGAGGGAAATCCCCCGAGCCGAACACAGGGGGAGGTTGGACCGGCTCGGGGTTTACTCATGCGAGGTGGAGAATCTCGCAGAGCGTCGGATTGCTATTCGGTCGGCACCCAGAGAACCTGCTTGGGCTTTTTGGTGAGCTCGGCGGCCATCTCCTCGATGGTGCCGAACTTCATGCACGCGCCAAGGCAGTTGTGCACGCACACCGGCTCGCGATTGTCGGCCAAGCGCTCGGCGCACAGGTCGCACAGATCCGTCGGGACCGGAATCTTGTTCCAGTTGAAGTTCGCGCCCTGGTCGGAGGAATCGTCCTTTTGCCAAGGGCCCTCGTCGAGCACGCAGATGCCCCATTTGCCCACTGGGAAGTTGTGCTCTTCCTTGCAAGCAACCTCGCAGGACTGGCAGCCCGTGCAGTATTCATAGTCGATAAGCAGACCGTATTGAGTCATCTTCGTTACACCAGCTTTCCAAACTTCTCGCCGAACGCCTTCATATCGACGTCGTAGCTTTCCTTCAGGGGCGTGACGTTGCAGCACGCGCTCTTGTACGGTGCGCCCAGGCCGAGCGCGTTGTTGTGATGGAGCGGGATGAGGTCGTTGCAGTTGGACTGCCACACGCCGAACAGCGAGGGCTCCGATCCGTCCTGCTCAGGGAACCACCAACCGTGATCGGCTTCCACGTGGCCTTCCTTGATGGTCGGCAGGATGCGGGCCTTGTACTTCGCCTTGCCGAACATGTTGGAAATCTCGCACCACTGACCGTCGGCGAGGCCGATCTTCTCGGCGTCCTTCGGGTTGATCTCGAGCATCGGGTTCGGATCGATCTCGCGAAGAACGGCAATCTGGCGATGCTCGGAGTGGAAGGAGCTGTAGCGACGATGGCCCGTGGAGAGGATGAAGGGGTACTTCTTCATGATCTCCTCGTGCGAGAGGTCGCGCTCATGCCACTTGGCGTCGAGCTCCTCGGGCACATAGGGGTTCGCCAGCAGATTCAGGTCCTCGGGCTTCTTGTCCGGGATGCGCGGCGAAAGGTCGGGCTCGTAGTAGTACGGCAGCGGATCCATACCGTTGTCGTTGAACTGCGAGGACCACAGCTCCACGCGACCGGTCGGGGTGAGGAAGCCGGGCTGTCCGTCGGGGCGGAGCTTGCCGGTCTCGTACTTCTTGTAGTACACCTTGCGCTTGAACTTCACAAGGCCCTTGACCTCGTCGAAGGTGTGGCGTCCCTCGAGGCGGTTCTTGTTCAGGTAGTCATGGTACTCGGCGTACTTCTCGTGCGCGAAGCAGGCCTTCGGGTCGTCCGGGAACATCTTGGCCATGCGCTCGGCGAGCAGGCAGTAGATCTCGAGGTCGGACTTCGCCTCGCCCACCGTGATCGCCTTGTTGCCGCAGCCGGTGGTGATGGAAGCCGCACCGTAATGGGTACGGTTCACGCCGTCATGCTCGACCACGGTCGACAGCGGCAGAAACACGTCGCACACCGCCTGAATGGTCGGGGTGATGAAGCAGTCGGTGCCGAAGGCGAACTCGATGGAGCGCTGGAAGGCCTTGTGCCAACGCGTCGGCTCGGCGGAGTTCGTCGGCGCGAGCAGGTTGGTGTTGGCGATCCATGCCATCTTCACCGGGTAGGGCTCGTCGGTTTCCAAGGTGTCGAGGATGCAGTCCGCCTGGCAACCGGTAATCTGGTTGCAGTAGAGCGGGTACTTGTCCATGCCGATGCACTCGGCGCGTTCCTCGTCGGTCATCTGGTACCAGCCCTCGGTAATGAACGAGCGAGTGTCGGTGTTGTGGGCAGACTGACCGGCAGCAGCGTCGCCGGTAAGGTCCTCAGGCATCGACAGGTCAGCGACGATGTTACCACCGGGAACGTCGAGGTTGCCGGTCATGCAAATCATGGCAAGCACGCACTGGCCAGCCTGCATGCCATTGGTGTTCTGGTCGAACGCGAGGCCCCAAGCGATAGACGCGGGCTTCGCAGCAGCGTACATGCGGGCCACGCGGTAGATGTCGTCGACGGGCACCTCGCAGATCTCGGCCGCCTTCTCCGGCGTCATGTAGGCAACGCGCTCGGCAAACTCGTCGAAGCCATAGCACCAGCGCTCGATGAAGTCGTGGTCGTAGAGGTCTTCCTTGATGAGGATGTTGCACATCGCCATCGCGAGCGCCGCGTCGGTGCCGTTGCGCAGGCGCAGCTGCACGACGGAGCGGGTAGCGAGCCAGTTCACGCGCGGGTCGATGGTCACGAGCTTCGCGCCGCGCTTCATAAGGTCGATCACCGCGTGGCCGAAGAAGCCGTCGGGGTTGGACGCAAGCGGCATCTTGCCCCAGAGAACCATGAGCTCGGGCACCTGATACTCGGGGTCGTCGTAGCCGCCTTCGAGGCCGCCGGCGTAGTCGAGCTCGGGGTAGAGCGCGCCCAAAACCATCTGGGAGGACATCATGCGCGGCTGGTAGCAGGCGTAGCCGGACTGCGTGTAAGCCAGGTTGGGCGTACGGAAGATGGAGAGCTGGAAGTCCTGGGAGAGCATGCCGTCGCGACCGGTGCCCACGAAGATCGCCATGGTCTTGCGACCGTACTTCTCGGTGAGCTCCTTCCAGTTGTCCATGATGAGGTCGAGAGCCTCATCCCAGCTGCAGCGCTCCCACGCGTCGGCATTGCCGCGCTCGGACTTGTCGCGCTTCATCGGGTAGATGACGCGGCTCGGGTTGTACACGTAGTCCTTGAGCGCCAGGCATCTCGGGCAGAGGCGACCGTGGGTGATAGGGTCGTTCTCGTCGCCCTCGATGTGGTCCATGCGGCCGTCCTTGTCGACGTAAATCTTAATGCCGCATCCAACGGGATGGCATCCCGGAGGGCTCCACACCGAAGAACGGTAAACCGTGAAGTCGCCATCCTGGAACTTCCAGGGCTTACCCAGGTCGTTCTTGAATTCCATGATCTAACTCCTCTCGTCTTTTGCGTTAAATCACTCGAATGGTTTTCGTTATCTTTACGCCTGCTTCTTGTCGCGCGCCTTAAGCACGAGCAGAAGGGCCAAAGAACCAAGGAAGAGAACGATGCCGACAGCCGCGAGCAGGCCCGTGCATGCGCCCCAGCCAGCCGTCGCAACAACGGCGCCGACCGCGGCGAACAGGATGCCGCCAACGCACTGACCGCAGCTCATCAGCGTGGAAGACACGCTCGCAAGCTCAGGGCGCGGGGCGATTTCCGCGACCATCGTGAAGAAGATGGCCGGCACGACGCCGTTCGACAGGCCGAACACGATAAGCCACGGAGTGAGCATCGCGCCATTGACCGTGTAGGCCAGCGCGAAGCAGATACCGAGCACCGCCGAGCTCACGACCAGAATAGCCAGGCGGCCGGAATTGCTCTTCACCGCGTTCATGACGAAGCCAATTGCGATACCGCCGATAACGACGGCGATGTTCGCGACGTTGAGCATGCCGTTCGCGGCGGCTTGGTCCATACCCATGGTCTGAACCATGTAGAGCGTCTCGAAGTTCATGACGCACGCAGTGCCCAGGGCGAACGCGGCAAACGCGATCATGGCAACCCAGCAGGACAGGCTCTTGAAGCCCTCGGAGACCTTCGGCTTCGGGGCGCTGGGGTCAGTCTCGTCTTCCAAGTAGGAATGCTGCGGATTGCGGACGGCAACGATCCAGATGACGGTGATGATTGCCATGAGCACGACGACGAACCAGAACACGTTGTGGTAGCTCGACGGGTCGGCCGTGTTGAAGAAGAATCCCGACGTGCCCATGATGAACATGGAACCGAGCGGAACCCACACGGAGAAGATGCCCATCGGCACACCGCGCTTCGACGGCGGGAACCATTCGGACACGAGCACGGGAACCACGGTGCCGATGCAGGCGTAGCCCACGCCCTCGATAAGGCGACCGACGACCAAAAGCTCATAGGACTGCGCAAAAGCGCTGATGATTGCACCGACAAGCGCGCATCCCAAAACCATAAGCGTCGATTTCTTCGAACCGAACTTCATGATGATGGTTGCGGCCACGAACGCCAGGACGAACCCGACGTAGCCGTTCAACGACATCAATGTGCTGAGCGCACCGGTGTCGATGCCCAGCGCCGGCAGCACGAGTGACGCCGTTGCGGGAAGTTTGTTGTTGTTGACCGAGATCAAGATGGACGCGACGATCGCGATGATCGCGACAACCCAGGCGCGGCCTGTTTGATTGATCTCGGACTTGCGAGCCTCTTCGCTCATTTTTCAACCCCTCTTTTCCTCTCGTGAGCGGACTTTCGTCTTGACCGCTCCGTTTACCCCTTTTGCTTGCAAGCCGTGGCGAACGCCTTGTTGATTGGCTTGCGGCAGTGCGCTTCGGCCTGCTTCGCCGACCGAACGACACGTACTTTAGCTACCGCTCGCCGGTAAAAAAAGACCGTTTGAGACAGGTATGCCGCCGTGTCTTTCCCGTGAGACAGATGCAGGGAGATGTCGCATCTTTTGAAGAAGATTGCGGAGAAAAAGAGAAGCCGTGCGACCTTGCATCACGGTCGCACGGCTTCGTTTCGCTGGAGGAAATATGCGGGGAAAGGGCTAGAGGCGCGCTGTTTTCCCTGGCCAGAGCCTTGCTTCAGGCTAGTCGAGCGCTTGCGGGGGCAGGGGCGCGTTGAGGCTCTTGTGCACGTTCACGAGCGCGTCGTCGGGGCGGTAGAACAGCCGCAGCGCCAAGAGCGGCTGGCCGACCTGGAAGATGTTGTCGTCAATCGCCGTGCGCATGGCGTCGTCGAGCGCATCGAGCAGCGAGTCGAGCGGCGCGATGGGCACGCCATCGCCTGCCAGGATCGCGTCGACTTCCTCGCGATCGATAGGGCCCTGCCCGGTCTCCGCCATCAGCCGATGCATCTCGATGGTGCATTGGGCCAGGTAGATCGGGGCAGTCATCATCGACTTCATATAACACGCCACACCGAGCGCCGTTTTCCCCGCCTTCCATTCCACATACGCGAGCTGGTAGTACGCAAGCGCGATCTCGTCGGGCTGCGTCGCGATTTCCAGGCAGCGCCTGAGCGTGCGCGAAGACGTGGACACGTCGCCCATGAGCATGTACGCGCGTGCCGTCTGGCGATACGCGGGCGTGTAGGTGGGCGCGACCTGTATGCAGCGCAGGCCGAACTGCACGGCCTCTTCCGCGTGGCTGAACGACTCCTCGAGAAGGCGCACCGACTCCAAGTAGCACATGGCCAAAGACGACGGCAACAGCTCGACGCGTTTCCCCTCATCAGGATGGGGGAAGGCAAGTCCGCTGCGCCAGGGTGCGCTCCCCTGCCGCTCGCGGTTGTAGATGATGCGCGACGCATACGTGTCGAACATGCGATGGACGGCCTCGGAGTTGTCCGCAAAGCGCTTGGACTCCTCGGCCTGACGGATCGCCTCGCGCAGGATCGACGCCGCCCGATGCGGGTCGGCCTGCGCGACGGCGCGCGCCTGCCCGAGCGCATTCAGGTAAGGGTCCTCCCCCATGAAGCAGCTGACCAGCGCGTTCTGGTCGTGCGCATCAACGTTGCCTTCCAGAAGGTCGGTCATAAGGCGCGTGCACGCCGCGAAAATACGCGGGTCGTCGGCTGCGTTCTGCTCCATCTGCGCCAAACGGATGGCCTCGGTGGTGCTCGTCGCGCGTGCGACCGCATCGGCGAGTCGCTCGCCCGCATGGCGCAGCTGGGCATCGGAGTGAATCCTTAGGTCTCGAAGCGATTCGGCGCCGAAGGCCTTCGCCTCGCGCGGACCGAAGGCGAGCGAGCCCACCTCGGGCAGCTCGCCGCGAATGCGCTTCGCTTCGGCATCGACGGCATCATCGAGCGAGAAATCGATCGCGTCGGCGCCGAAGCGCGCGCCGCATTCCGCGAACAGCTCCGCGGGATCGCCTTTAAGCGCCTCTTGGAAACGGGCTCCCTCGCAGATGCTTCTCGTGAATTTCACCTGGTAGAGAGGGTGCGCATCGCGGCTGCCGGCATCGGCGCTTCCGCTGCCGTCATCGCCGGACTCGACAATGACGCTGCCGTCTTCGAGCTCGACAATGACGCTGCCGCCGTCGAACTCATCGCCTTCGGCGTCAAACCTGCCGTCAAGCTCGCCACCTTCGCCGCCGAAACCAGCGCCGAGCGCATCACCTTCGCCGCCGAAGCCGGCGCCTTCGCCATTGCTTGTATCTGAGGTCTCGCCACCTTCGGGTTCGACCTCACCGGCTGCCTCCAGCTCCCGCGCGCAGACGGCCACCTCGTCGATTGCGCATCCCGCATGGAATGCGGCCGCAGCGAGCATCATGCCCACGTGCTCGGCGTAGCGCAGCGCCATCCGCCCTCTCTCGACGTCGGATTGATCGACCCAGGAACCCGCCTGGGAGGAATAAACCCGCTGCGGCATGAGCTGCGCAGGCGGAACGACCACCTCGAACGCGACCTTTCCGCAGCGCAGCACGTCGACGCGGTACTCGACCATGAAGCGAACAGGCAGCTGGAAGCGCTCAATCGATTCCCCAATCGAGCGGCGGACGTCCCATTCCCCCGCCCTGTTCGGCGCCGCAGCGTTCTCGTCTGCGGGATGCGCGGCGCAGGGAGCCTGCACAGCGACCGCCTCGAACAGCTGCATATCGATGGCGCCGCACGCATCGATTTCGGAAACATCCTGGTCAGATGCATCGCAGCACCCCGCGTCCGCGCCTTCCTCGAGCTTTCGTGCAATGAGCACGAAGCGGTTGATCGCCGACTCGATAGCCCAAATCGTCGCCTCGGGAATGCCGTCGCCGCCTTCCCCGCGACCGAGGAAATACGTGTCCGAATAGCGCCGCGTCCGAACGAATCGCAGCGACGGGGCGTTCAACCCGTCGCTCTGGGCACCCGCCAGCACGCCCATCGCGTTCGCGTCGTAAAGCCAGCTCGCAAGCAGAAGAGCGAGCGACGGAGGCTGCATCGCGGGATCGAGGGCCGCAGAGCGGATGTCGTGCAGGGCGCCGAGCAGGTCCTCGAAGGGCGTTTCGGAGTCGAGGCTCTCCATAATCTCGCCGAGACCGCGCGCCGGGACCCGCGCACCGCCGAGCAGCGGGCGGAAGGTGAACGCGAAAAAGCAGCGGGCGAGCGCCTCGTGATACGTGAGGTTGTCCGAGTGGGAGCCGAAATCGCACCAGGAATCGAAAAGCGAGTAGCGGCCGTTTTTCAGGGAGAAGCAGGCGACTTGACGAACCCCGCGCTTGTCGCGCAGCTGAACGGTGCCGCGAATCTCCTGATCGCGCTTGAATTTCGAGTTCGGCATGACAAGCGTGCCGAAATCAGAGGGGGACTTCCCGTCCCACGGTCGCGAGAACAGGATGTCGGGATCGCGCGCCGGGGGCGCGAAAAGCGGGCGGTCGGTTACAAACGCGCGACCGTAGCAATCGACGTAACCCCAGATGCGAAACTTGTTTTCCGCGATGAACTCAACCAGGTAGGTGTCACCCGAGGAGGGAGTGATTCTCGAGTCGCGAATCCAACCGAACGACGATGTCGGTGCAGGTCCGCCGGGCAGGGGCATCACCGCATCGGGCAGCACCTGAGGTCGCGCCCCGAAAAGACCGACCCTGCCGTCGATGCGATACACGCCGTCCTTATCCGTCTCGCAATGCGCCATCAAACTTCCTTTCCTCTTGGGAAAAGGATAGCACTGCACAGCGCAGATGCCCCGTTTAACGAAGCGCAATGTCGATACGGGCGACACGGTGCACGGCAAAAGCCCAATTCCGGCACAAAAAAGCGCGGCAGCCCGATCGAGCTGCCGCGCAGAGTGAACCTGGGTGCCTTAGTGGTGATGGTTGCACGCCTGGTCGGCGGACATGATAGGCGCCTCGCCAGCCGCAACGGCCCGAACGGCGTCGCCCACGATGGGATGCTCGGCGTCGTAGTACACGGTGATGCCCGCCTGGTTGAAGCCCATGAGCGGACGCATTCCCATACCGGCAGCAACGATCGCGTTGCAACCGGCGTCGGCGAGCAAGCCCACCGGACGCAGGCAACCGCCCTCTTCGTGCGGCGGGTTCGCGATCATCGTCGCCTCTTCGGAGACCACGCCGTCGACGATTTCGACCACAGTGAAGCAGTCGCAGTGGCCGAAATGGCCGGAGCGCTCAGCGTTAAGGCTAGCCGCGCCCATCGTCGGCACAGCGAGTTTGATTGAGGTAGTCATCTTGCCTTCTTTCTTCGGGACCTCCGTCCCGCTTCCCCGCATGCCGCGCAATCGACGCAACCCTGTCGCGGTCATGCATCCAACTCATCTCGTTGAGTTCAAAATACTCCAGATATCGAGTATTTTGCCGCGACGACCGCGTTCTAGGACGAATGGAGCGAATTTGTCTCTAAATGACACTTAATCACTATCATATCGATCGAGATATAGAAGTCGGGAAGAGACCGCGCAAGCTGGTCAAGTCGGCGCACTCGGGAGCCAGCCGCACACGTTGGTCGAGTCGGAACGCTCGAGAAGGAAGCCCGGTTAGTCCAAGGACGAGAACCACAAAACGCAGGGGAAGATTCCGCTCCTCGCAAAGAGAGGCTTACACCGTCCTCAAAACAGGCGAGCCCCTCCGCGCAGTTCAGGCTGCGATTCGAAGGGGCTTGAAAAGATCATGCCGCCGGCGGGTTGCCAGCTTGTTCGTTTGCGAAGAGGCATGCGCGCCCCGCGAGCTGCCTCGCCGAAAGCAACCCGGCAAAGGCCGAGCAACCAAGCGCAGCGTCACGCCGAGCACGCTAGACGTCGGGGCTTACTCCTCGCCCTGCGCGCGCTGGGAGTTCTCGAACGTGAAGCGTCCCATTTTCACCCCACCCAGAATGTGGATGTGGAAATGCTTCACCGTGGTCGCGGAATCGGGGCCGGTGTTCACCACCGTGCGGAAGCCGGACTCGCGCACACCCTTGATCTCGGCGACCTTCGGGACGACAGACATCATGTGGCCGAAAACTTCCTCGGGCACGCCGTCGCACATGTCATCGTAGTGCTTCTTCGGCACGAGCAGCGTGTGCACGGGCGCCTCGGGCTCGATGTCGTCGAACGCGAAGCAGATGTCATCCTCGTAGACCTTGTTCGTGGGGATTTCCCCAGAGATGAGTTTGCAGAACAAGCAATCGTCAGCCATGTTGGCTCCTTTCGATAGCATCACGTCAGGACTAGTTTACAGGTACTTCACGACCAAATCGCCCATGCCGGCGCAGTTGACCACCTTGTCGGCAGGAGTGGTGGCATCCTTCAGGTCGCCCGTGCGCCACCCGTCGTTGAGCAGGTTGGTCACCGCGCGGCGGATGTCGTCGGCGGCATCATTCATGTCGAAGCTGTAGCGCAGCATCATCTCGACGGAGAGAATCTGCGCGAGCGGGTTCGCGATGCCCTTGCCCGCGATGTCGGGCGCGCTTCCGTGGGAAGGCTCGTAGAGCGCGGTGCCGTCGCCCAAGCTGGCGGAGGCGAGCATGCCAAGCGAGCCCGTGATCTGGGCCGCCTCGTCGGAGAGGATGTCGCCGAACATGTTCTCGGTCACCACAACGTCGAAGTCGGCAGGACGGTTGATCAGCTGCATCGCCGTGTTATCCACGAGCAGGTCCTCGATTTCGACATCGGGATACTCGGCCTCGCCGATGCGATGCACGATTTCGCGCCACATGCGGGAAGTCTCGAGCACGTTGGCCTTGTCGACGCTCGTCACCTTCTTGCGGCGCTTGCGCGCAGCCTCGAACGCCTGACGGGCAATACGCTCGATCTCGTACTCGCGGTACTCGAGCGTGTCGTAAGCGCGCTGCCCCTTGGCGCCGTTTACGCCAGCACCCTCCTCATCGTAGAAGCGCTCGCGCTTGCCGAAGTACAAACCGCCCGTCAGCTCGCGCACGATCATAAGGTCGACACCCGCGATGACCTCGGGCTTCAGCGTGGAAGCGCCGGCGAGCGCGTCGAAGATCTGCACGGGGCGCAGGTTGGTGTAGAGGCCTAGGCCCTTGCGGATGCCGAGCAAGCCCTGCTCAGGACGCGGGGCGTTCGGGTCGGTCGTGTCCCACTTCGGCCCGCCCACAGCGGCAAGCAGCACAGCGTCGGCGGCCTTCGCGGCGTCGAGCGTCGCTTGGGGAAGCGGCTCGCCCGTAGCATCGATGGCAGCGCCGCCGATAAGCGATTCCGCGCACGCGAATTCCGTGTCGTACTTCGCGCCGACGGCGTTTAGGACCTTCACCCCTTCCGCGATGATCTCGGGGCCGATGCCGTCGCCCGGCAAAAGGCAGATGTTGTACTTCGTAGTCATAGTTGCATGCCTCTTTCGATAAGCGGTTTCTCGCACCCGCCTATAGTAGCGCAGCGCGATAACAAGGAAGGGGCTCGCTCGGATTTCCCGCGCAAACTCGCAAAACGGAAGCCGCAACAGCGGCGCGAAATGGGCCATAGGGGTATTGCCAAGCCCGCACGCGCTCCCACATACTTTCAGGCGACAAACCGAATGCTAAGGAGGCTTCATGGAAGATTTCTTCGCTATCAAGTGCCGCAATTGCGGCGGCCCCATGTATTCTCACCAGGCAACCCGCAGCTTCGAATGCGCGTATTGCGGGACGAGCGAGCCCTGGGGAGAAGGCGCGGCGGGGCAAGATTCCATCGTGAAGTTCCGCCACCAGCCCCTTCAAATGGTAAACGGCCTGATCAAGCTGCCCCAAGTGTCGCGCCTCGAGCCCCCGAAGGAATCCGACTGGTACTTCTTCAAGCCCTACTGGCGCAACATGTCCCTCGCCGAGTGGATCTTAAACGAGGACCCCGCCACCGCAGGCGAGTTCGAGCGCGCAACAACCGTGAGCATCCCCTGCCCGTTTTGCGGCGCGGCGTTCGAGGGCGAGTCGACCCAGAGCGTGTTCGAGTGCCCGTCGTGCGGGAACAAGATCGGCGCCACCGACCTGATGCAACCCGGCACGTTCAGCAAGCACCTGTCTATCGGGACAGGCTCGGAATACATCCCCGACCAGGCAATTCCCTGCCGCATATCCGAGCAGCAGGCGCGCGCAAACGCCCGCGAGCTCGTGCGACAGCACCCCGACCTCTTCGCGGGGCACAGCGTCGAGGACGCCATCGACAGCCAGATGGTTCTCGCGTATACCGCGGTATCGCTCGCTGACCTGCGCATAATCGCGTCTTACCCCGGCAAGAAGCTCCAGAAGGAGACGCTCGTGCTCTTCGAGGTGCTCGATTGGGTCTATCCCAAGACGCGCATATTCGATTTGTCCCTCATGAACCTTCTGGAGCCGTGGGATTTCTCGGCGGTGGCCCCCTTCGACCCCGCCATGCAGGAAGGGAATTTCCGCGTGGCGG
The DNA here is from genome assembly GCF_934636505.1 of uncultured Ellagibacter sp. Taxonomy (GTDB): domain Bacteria; phylum Actinomycetota; class Coriobacteriia; order Coriobacteriales; family Eggerthellaceae; genus Ellagibacter. Next base: position 23,328 of record NZ_CAKUAL010000012.1, on the reverse strand, counting down.
CCGTCGAGGCTTTCGCGAAGGACAGCGTCATCATCGACAACCTGGCGCTCAAGATTGCGAAAACCGACGCCGAGGAAGCGCTCGGCCTGAGCAAGAAGAGCCTGCGCACCTGGACATATAACGTGAGGAAGCACACTTCCGGGCTCATGCTCGTGCCCATCTACTACGTCGATAGGCCCGCCTCGGACGGGCGCGAGGGTGAGCAGGTGCGCATCGCCGTGAATGGCCAGACGGGACGCGCCGCCGCCGTGGTGTTCAGCGAGACGCGCGAAACCCACGTTGTCGCCCCGCTCAGCTCGACTGTGCACCTCTCGGGCGAGAGCACCGTGCACGCGACGCCCATCGAGATTCGCTACGTGAAGTCGCCTTTCCTGCACGAGATCGTCCGCATCGGTGGCAGCGGCGGCAACGGCGGCACCCCACAGGCCGAGGCGAAGCGCGAGGGGTCTTTGCGCGAAGAGAAGGTTAAAAAGCAAGGGTTCTTCTCGAAGCTATTCGGGAAGTAAGTCGCCAGGCGGCAAACACTTACAAGGAGGGGGCGACCAGGGACAATGATAGCCTGGTCGCCCCCTTTGCATAGCCGCAGGGTCTAAGGCAGGAGAGCCGATTCTAAGGCTGGCGACTCCTGACCCTAAAGCCGGAGACCTCGATTCCAAGGTTGGAGAGCCCTCATTTAAACCTCGTGGCATTTTTCCCTACAACAATGGTGACTACTCCCCCAGAGCCGTCACCGCCCGCTCGAGTCGGCCGCAGGCGTCCTCGATCATGGCCTTCGGGCTTGCGAGATTCACGCGCACGAAGCCGGCGCCCTCGGGGCCGAACATCGTTCCCATATCGAGCCAGAGCTTCGCGTCATGCCCCACCAGATGCTTGAGCTCGGCGTCGCTAAGCCCCAGTCCGCGGCAGTCGAGCCACGGCAGGTACGTGCTCTCGAGCGGCACGAGCTCCACGCCAGGCATGCGCGAAACCGCCGCCTCGAGCACGGCGTAATTCTCGTCGAGCACGCCCTTGAGCTCGTCGAGCCATTCTCCGCCCTGCTCATAGCACGCCTGCGTGGCCACGACGCCGAACACGCTCGGCTCGTCGTAGCCCGTGCGGTCGAGCGTGCGCCTGAACGCGGCGCGCAGATCGGGATTCGAAATGAAGATGTTCGACAGCTGCAGCCCTGCCAGGTTGAACGTCTTGCTCGGCGCCGTGCAGACGACGGCGCTTTTCGCATAGCGCTCGCCGAGCGAGGCGTACGGCACATGCACATGACCCGCGCGCGCAAAGTCGGCGTGGATCTCGTCAGCGACCACCACGACGTTGTGGCGCAGGCAGATGTCGCCAATGCGGCGCAGCTCGTCTTCGGTCCACGCGCGTCCCACGGGATTGTGCGGGTTACACAGGATGAACAGCTTCGCACCCGATTTCTCCAGCTCGCACTCGAAACCCTCGTAGTCCATGGTGTAGCGCCCGCCCTCGTAAAGCAGCGGACTCGTGACCATCTTGCGGCCGTTGTCCTCGATCATCATGCGGAACGGGTAGTACACAGGCGGCTGGATGATCACGGAATCACCCGGCTGCGTGAACGAGGTCACGGCCATGGCCAGGGCAAACACCACGCCGGGGGTCATGACGAACCACTCGCGCTCCGGGCGCCAGCCGTGACGGCGCTCGAACCACCCTTGCACCGCCTCATAGTATCCGTCGGGTGCCATCGAGTAGCCGAACACGCCGTGCGCCACGCGCTCCGTCAACACCTCGATTGCGGCGGGCACGGTCTTGAAATCCATATCGGCGACCCAAAGCGGCAGCTCATCGGAGGCGTGGCCGCGGCGACTCCACGCGTCCCACTTCAAGCTGCCCGTGCCGCGGCGATCGATAATCGTCTCGAAATCGTACTTCGTCATGCGAATGCTCCATTCACTGTCGCACACAAGGTCGCACCCAGGCGCACCCGTCCTGGGCAAAACGCGCAACCTTGGTAATTTTTCCTCCCTCGATAAGGTTACCCTATTGCCTGCTCCAGGTCGGCGATAAGGTCCTCCGCGTTTTCGAGGCCGACCGAAAGGCGCAGCAGGCGCTCATCGATTCCCAGCTTGTCGAGCATCGGCTTCGGAATCGAGCCGTGCGTCTGCACGAGCGGATACGTCACGAGACTCTCCGTGCCGCCAAGGCTCTCCGCGAAAAGAACGAGCCGCACGCGCTCGAGCACCGCCAGCGCGCGCTCGTGCGCGTCGACCTTGAACGACACCATCGCGCCGAAGCCCGAGGTCTGCCGACAGGACAGCCCGTAGTCCGAGTGATCGGGGTCGCCGACGTAGAACACGTCTGTGACGTGGGGGTTTCCCTTCAGAGCCTCCACGATGCGCTTCGCGTTGTTCTCCTGCTGGCGAAGGCGAACGCCGAGCGTTTTCAGGCTTCGTAGCATAAGCCAGCTGTCGAACGGGTCGAGCTGGTTGCCCTCGCTCATCGCGGCGTTGAACAGCGTCTCGAGCAGCGTGCCGTCGCGCAGGACGAGAAAGCCCGACAGCACGTCATTATGGCCGCACAAGTACTTCGTGCCGCTGTAAACCACCACGTCAGCGCCCAGTTCGAGCGGTTTCTGGAAATACATGGTGAGGAAGGTGTTGTCCACCGCAAGCACCGCCCCGTGCGAGTGCGCGGCTTCGGCGACGCTGGCGATATCGGCCACCTTCATGGTGGGGTTTGTGGGCGTTTCCAGGAACACGAGCTTCGTGTTCGGCTTGAACGACGCCGCAAGCACGTCGGCATCGGTAAGGTCGACGTAGTCGAATTCCAGCCCGTACTGCGTGTAGATGTTGCTGAACAGGCGATACGTGCCGCCGTAAAGGTCGTCGCTCACCAACACGTGATCGCCCGAGCGCAGAAGCTTGAGTAGCGTGGTGATAGCCGCCATGCCGCTTGAAAACGCCATACATTTCTTCCCGCCTTCCAAAAGAGCGATGGTGTTCTCAAGCTCCAAGCGCGTCGGATTTCCGCAGCGGGAATAGCAGTAGCCGGTCGATTTGCCCCATGCGGGGTGAGCGAACGTCGCGGACTGATAAAGGGGGTAGCTGATGGCGCCCGTGCGCACGTCTGCGCCCTCGTAGCCGTGGACCGCGATGGATTCCGCGTGCCAGCCAGCGTGTTTCTCCTGGTCTATGCCGAGAAGCCCCTCGATTTCCCCAGCCATTGCCTCAAAGCTTGAGTCGTTCATGTGAGCAGTGCTCCCTTCCCCTGATGCCGTCTTCCGCAAAGGACAAACACACGGAAAACGCTAGCCACCCCGGCGGCATCGCCCATACGAGGCGCGCAAAGACCGAGAGGCGCAACAGCTCGCAGAAATCTTGAGGCTCTCGCCCGCGCGGGACGGCACGTGCTCCCAGTTCACAGCGCAGCAAGCGCACCTGCCCAGCAACGCCATCAAGCCCACTGCCCACGGAGGCAGCACGTCGCAGCCAGCATTTCCCTAGCAAGTTTGTATGGTTCGAATACAAGTGGTTAGTGTATCGGAGAACCGTGCTACTTGCGCGAAAATCAGATAACTTAGATATTCATTATTCAGAACACCAGCTATCAGGCAAGAAACCACTGCCACGACCCGCCGAAAGACAGCGCTCAATCCGCCCAAATCAACGCATCCGTGGACAAATAGCGGCGATATGTGAGCCTGGGAGCTACCCCTGGACGCTCGGTCTTGCCCCCTGCAGTCTGCGGCCTGGGCTTTTGCCGAGCTTCTCGAGGAAGGCGGGTCGATGTCGTGGGCGAAGCCTCGCATATCGACGATTTCTGTCCACGACAAGCCGTTTCTGAGGAAAAAGCCACCCTAACGGTACGCCTCGAATACTATTTGCTCGATGTGCGCAGGTTTTGACGGCAGGCGGCAGAAGACGAAAAGCTCGTGAAAAACCGCGCCTTTCTGACCTGGCATTATAGAGAACGCCCGCCCAGCCTGCGGCGGCTTCCGATTGCGGTCCGCTTCCCGCCACGCGCCGCCCGCCTACGGCAGCTTCCCACCGCAGACGCATCCCCGCGCATCGCCAAACCCCTAAAATACGCGAGACTTCGTTAGCCGAATCCCACATCCCCGCTTAGACCAATATCGATAAGCGTCGCTCAACGCCCGGCATTAATTTGTCCAGCACATCTTCCACTTGGGGAAACCCTTCCTCGGAAAGGACCCGCGCAGCGTTTTCGAGTGCCGGAGCCAATTCGGTGCGCATGTCGGCGAACATACCTTTTGCCATAGTTTTCGACACGCCTATTCCCGAAAGACGGCCGAGCACCATATCGGCGGTTACCTCGTCGATCACCCGACTGCCGCCAAATGATACCCCCATCTCCCTTGCCAGCTGCGGATACATTGTCGTGTTAACCACATCATAAAGCGGCGCGAGTCTGGCAGTCGCCCAATCCGCCGAATAGAGAACAGACCAGTTTTTCAGATGATTGTCGCAATTCCCCATCGCATAATCGAACAACTGGAAATATGCCAGCATGAACCTATCTTCCAGGGGATCGGCCGACTGCTCCGCAATTGCAGTCGCAATCAGATTTAAGTAGTTTACCTCGGTTGGTTCATATTTGAGAGCAGAACCAATCCCCAACGTCTGGCACATATCCTCTTGGTGCAACCTCCGAGGAACACGAAGCCCGTTCGCGCAACGCGCGTCGCCTTCGTCGAAATAGCGATCGTACCGCTCAACAGCGAGAAGGGGGTTTTCCTTGCCTGCGTCTATGAGAAAACACCACTCGGCCGTTAATTCCATGCGCTGAGCGGCTCGCATGCAAAGCGCTTCGCACAGAGTTTCACCAGGGAATGCGCTTGAGCAAGCCTTCACTATGTGGGTTGACGGAGCGGACCCCGTGGGCAAAAACCAGCCCTCATTTGGATCGTCTCCTTCATGATACAAGCCCACTTTCGATTGCGCACCAGCCAGAGAAATACGGCTTTCAAGCGTCATCTCAAGCGCCTCACGCGCAGGCTCCGATGCGAGGGCGGACATCTTTCTCGGCGACAACTCTTCGTAACCCATATGCAACTGCGAAATGCCTCGCTCGTCAGAAAACAGCAATGCGCCAATCGGCTCGTTGCGAACTTGATTCAAAACGCCCAGATAATCTCGACGGTCGATCTTGGCGACTCTTGCGATATCCCCGCGAAGCGAACCTTCGGGAACAATCCCGTCGAAGAAAGCCTTCGTGACAGCCGCATTGAACGGGGCATTCGAAAGCGGAAGCTTATTCGAAATCGCATGCGCATTCTGCGACGAAAGGTACTCGGAGTCATATCGAAATGACGCTGCCCCCGTTTCGTCCGAAAGCGCGCCAACCCGTTGGTAATCGCCAGAGAATTCCCTATACACTTCCAGCTTCACGAGGAGCGCCCCCTTACCGAAAGCTCCATATCCACGCCAAGTGTCAGGGCGTAGTCCAGTATCACACCGATTCCCGCCGTTGGGCGGCCGCGTTCGATTTCGCTGATAACACGAACACTGTGGTTGCAAAGGTCGGCTGCTGTCTGCTGCGTATAGCCAAGCTCGCGCCTACGCCGTCGCAATGCGGCCCCCAGCTGTTCTGCGGACACGAAGCGCTCATGCACAAGCGGCATTTCTCCTTCACCGAGGCGAATTCGTTCGCCAAGGGGAACGGTAACTTTGCCAACCCGTCGCGTTTTCATGGCAAACCTATCTCTCGTTAATTTTCCCGAACGGGGTAATTATAGCAAGCTATGATCTATTTTTCCCGAACGGGAATATTAAAAGATAATGCCATTGTTTTTCCCGAACGGGATAAATAGCTGACATAATCAGCACATCGGCATACCTGCGGACAAATAGCGTCGATATGTGAGTCCGAAAGCGGCCCTTGGATGCTCGGTCTTGCTCCCTATAGTCTGCGACCTGGGTTTTTGCCTATCGCCCCGAGAGAGACGAGCCGAAGGCGGAGGCGAATTCTCGCATATCGACGATTTCTGTCCACGACGAGCAGATTCTGAGGAAAAGCCATTCTCAACGCCGTGCCTCAAAACCATTTTGCTCGCCGCCTCCCATTTCTTCATGCCTGAGAAATGGGAGGCGGCTCAAGATTCAGAAAGCGAGAGGCGGTTTGTATCCGAGAAACGGGAAGCCGATCATGCCCCAAGGAACGTGGCGGGGCGCATCCAGAAAACGGGAGGCGGTTCGGCCGAATCCTCCAGGCATCCCGCCCTCGTTCGGCCCGCTGCGCTCTAATCCTCCAGACATCCCGCCCTCGCGCGGATTGTTGCAGCATCCTGCGTAGCGTCAAGCTGCGCCAACGCTTCTGCGAACGTGGTGGGCTGGTTCGCTTCCTGGCTTTCCGCAAGCTGGGCTTTCCCGAGGGTCGCATCGGCTCGGTCGTTGGATTCGCCTTGTGCCTGGTCATTCGCCCAAGCGAGCGTCTGGGCGCTCGGAGCAAGCAGAGACAGCGCGGTAACCGTCGCTACCGCGCACCTTCCCACAGCGCAAGCCGCCGCCTGTCGCCCCTTCAGTTTCGAGTGCCTCGCCATTCCTTCCCCCTTCACTTCCCCAGCACCTTCTTCGTGCGGTTGATAAGGCCGCCTTCCTCGATAATCTCGCGGATGAACGGCGGGAACGGCTGTGCCTTGAAGGTCTCGCCCGTCGTGGTGTTCGTGATGATGCCCGCGTCGGCGTCGACATCCACAACGTCGCCCTGCTTGATAGCATCGACCGCCTCGGGGCACTCCATGATGGCGAGGCCCGTGTTAATCGAGTTGCGGTAGAAGATGCGTGCGAAGCTCTTCGCGATGACCACGTCGACGCCCGCCGCCTTGATGGCGATCGGCGCATGCTCGCGCGAGCTGCCGCAGCCGAAGTTCTCCTCGGCAACGATAATGTCGCCCTTCTTGACCTTCTTCACGAAGTCGGCGTCCAAATCCTCCAGGCAATGCTGCGCGAGCCACTCGGGCTCGGAAGAGTTCAGGTAGCGGGCCGGAATGATGACGTCGGTGTCGATGTCGCGCCCGTAGCGATGCGCGGTACCCTTGAAATGCATGAGTGCAACCTTCCCTTCCCGTTAGTCCAAATCTTCCGGCAGGCCGATGTGCCCCAAGACGGCGCTCGCCGCGGCAACGGCCGGCGAGGAGAGATAGACCTCGCTCGTCGGGTCGCCCATGCGGCCGACGAAGTTGCGGTTGCTGGTGGAAATCGAGCGCTCACCTGCGGCGAGGATGCCCATGTAGCCGCCCAGGCACGGGCCGCATGTCGGGGTGGACACCGCGCAGTTGGCGTCGAGGAAGATATCCATGAGCCCCTCGGCGATGCACTGCTTGTACACCTGCTGGGTCGCAGGAATCACGATGCAGCGCACGTCGGGGTGAACCTTGCGGCCCTTGAGCACGGCCGCCGCCTGGCGCATGTCCTCCAGGCGGCCGTTCGTGCAGCTGCCAATGACGGACTGGTCGATCTTCACATCGCGGGCCTCGGCGACCGGGCGCGTGTTCGATGGCAGATGCGGGAACGCGACCGTCGGCGGAATGTCGGACGCCTTGATCTCGTACACCTTCGCGTACGTCGCGTCGGGGTCGGAATGATACTCGGTGTAAGGGCGCTCGGTGCGGCCGTCCATGTAGGCGCGCGTGATGTCGTCCACCTCGATGAGGCCTGCCTTGCCGCCAGCTTCGATCGCCATGTTGGAGATGGAAAGGCGCTGGTCCATCGACAGGCTGCGGATGGCGCTGCCCGTGAACTCCATCGCCTTGTACAGCGCGCCGTCGACGCCAATCATGCCGATGATGTAGAGGATGATGTCCTTGCCGGTAACGCCCGGGTTGAGCTCGCCGTCGATCTTGAAGAGCAGCGTCTCGGGCACCTTGAACCACGCCTTGCCGGTGGCATAGCCGACCGCGGCATCGGTGGAGCCGACGCCCGTGGAGAATGCGCCGAGCGCGCCATAGGTGCAGGTGTGGGAGTCGGCACCGATGATGAGGTCGCCCGCGCCCACGACGCCCTGCTCGGGCAGAAGCGCATGCTCAACGCCCATGCAACCGACTTCGTAATAGTGCGTGATGCCCTGCTCGCGGGCGAATTCGCGCACCTGTTTGGCCTGTTCGGCGCTCTTGATGTCCTTGTTGGGAACGTAGTGGTCGGGCACTAGGGCGATTTTGGTCGGGTCGAACACCTTCTCGACGCCGATCTTCTTGAAGTTCTTGATCGCGATGGGCGACGTGATATCGTTGGAAAGCACGAGGTCGAGATCGCATTCGATCAGCTGCCCCGGCTCCACTTCATCGAGATGCGCATGGGCGGCCAGAATCTTTTCCGCCATGGTCATGGGACGTGCCATGTTGACTCCCTCTTTCGTGCAGTTGAACCGTCTGTAAAACCCGCACATTGTAGCACTCCCACCAGGTCACGAAGTTCATCCGCACGTAAGATGCAGATTGCCACAAAGCGTGAGAAAGCGCACGGCGGGGGAAGGCTCGTGGAGAGGGAAAGGGCGACGGAAGGCAGCTCGCAGCGGGAAGGCGAGAGGGGCGCACGAGAAAGCGCACAGGGGGCAGCGCGCGGCAAGGGGAAAGCGCGCGGAAGGCGGGAGAATCGAGCCCTAGAGAGCCTTGCGCCGAAGCGCGCAGAGCAAATAAGCCGCTCGTTATCTACTCAGTCGATACGTGTTGGCGCCTTGCCGGCCGTCAGGAAGAAGATTCTCCTCCACCTCGATGTAGCCCTCATTGCACAGGCGGGTAATCGCCCGGTCGACCGCCTTCGTGCTGCTGCGAAGGTGCTCGGCGAGCTGGCGCTTCGATTCGCTCGTCCCGTCTCGACCGACCGTCCGGAAGGCAATATAGCCGAGCAGGCGTTCCTGCATCGGGGTGAGATGCTCGCGCTCTTCTTCCGTGGGCGTTTCTGCCTTTGACACCATAGTGTCCCCCTTTTGGTTCGTTCCTCGTCCGTTTTATATCGATCGAACATCTTCTCGATGTTGTTGCTGGGAATCGTCAAGAGCCGTTCAGGCCTCTATTCGATTATATGCTGCGCACCCCTGTTCACCTGCCCAATTGAGGGATGCGCAAATAACAATTGACGCCTTTGCCGCCTCTGCTCTTTCATGATGCGCGCTCGTATGGTAAGCAGCCTAACGCTGTCCCGCTTGAGCGCGTTTGCGAGAGGCAAACGAGGCATCTTTCGCGTCGTTTCCGTAGGCGACCAGTCCGCCGGGTGCGAGACCGAAGGCAAGAGCTGCAGCCACTATAAGACCGAGTATTTTATTTGCAGATGCCCTCATTACGCGTCCCCCATTTTCTTACAACTGTCAGGCATTATGTCATGCTTGAAGTCGATAAAACAAGGGCAATCAACCCCCCCCCCGAAAAAACAAAGTAGTATTGAGTTTTACTTGCTAGTAGCCTTACGAAAAACCTCCGCCACAAAAAATGCAAAGCGCTCGCGCGAGCGAATATCACCCGACGCAAAGAGGAGCACGGGCATAATTGCCCCGCCCCCAATGCAGCAGGAGAAGCACGCAGGCAATGGCCCACCCCATGCGGCGAGGAGAAGCACTCTCGGGCAGTTCCGCCATCCCATACAGCAAGAGAGCCGCACTCTGGCGGCTCTCGTTTGGTTTGTCTAGCTGTCGCGCCACACGACCGCGTAAGACGCGCAGTCATTCCCCGCAAGACGCACGCCGAGAGGCAGCGCTTAGGCGGAACGCTCGCTTTGGGAAAGCGCAGTGCACAAGGCGTCGAGCAGGGTGATTGCGAAATGCTGGGCGCTGCGGCCCTCGCCCGCGTCTTCCCACACGCGGCCGGGAAGCTCGATGGCGATACGGCGCGGCGTCGCCTTGCGAGCTGCGGCGATGGCCTGCTCCAAGCGAAGCGGCAGCGTGGCCTCGTCCTCGTAGCTCACGCGCGGTATCTTCTGCACTGCCTCCTCCTCGGGAAGCACAATGTGCACGAGAAGCATCGACTCGTCGGGCGCGACAAGAAGCGAATCCGCAGAGAGGATCTTCGACTGCGGGTTCGTAGCAAGCGAGAGGTTCGACATGCGCGACGCGACGCTGCGGGCGAACTCCTCGGTACCGAACAGGCACAGCGCGTTCCGCTCGAGCACTCCCGCCGCACGCGCGAACCCGAGGTGGACAATCTCGTGGATGGCTGCCTTGCCAACCCACGAATGGTGCAGGTTCTGGATTGCGGCATACGTGTACGCGCCCGCGATGCCATCGGAAGGAAGGCCCAGGTTGAGCTGGAATTTGCGCAGCGCGTCTTCGGTATGGGCCCCGAAGATGCCGTCGATCACGCCGCAGGCGAACCCGAGCGCGGAAAGCACCTGCTGCAGCTCGCGCACATCGCGGCCATGGAAGTACGGCATGCGCAGGTAGAGCGTACGATCTCCCAGGGAGAACGTCGCGTCGACGAGCGCCGACCACACCTTCTCGTCGACCTCCTCGGCCGCAGGAAGGCCCGACTTCACGCAGAAGGCGCGCACTGCGGCAACCGTCACGTCGTCGAAGACGCCGCTCACGGCGCCTTCCTCAAGGCAATCGGCAGCAACGAGGCGCTGCTGCACGTCCTCGACCGCCGGCCCTTTGTCGTTTCGTTTGATCCTATCCATGAGAACCGCCTACTTCAATCTGTTGACGAACCAATCGGCCATGGAGATGAGCAGCTTCAGCGAATCGGACGGCTCGACAAGGTCGACCAGACGATTCTTGGCGATGCTCGTCAGGTTTTCCGCGTAGGTGCGCGCATATTCGATGGACCCGGACTTGACCATGATGTCCACCGCCTCGGCGAGGACGGCAGGATCTTTCTCCTTCGAGGAGAGAATCTCGATCAGGCGCTCGCGCTTCGGGGAGTTCTGCAGCGCATGGACGACCATGAGCGTGCGCTTGCCCTCGGTGATGTCGCTGCGGAAATCCTTCTTGGTGGACTCCTCGCTGCCGATGAGGTTCAGCAAATCGTCTTGAATTTGGAAAGCGAGCCCCGTGTCGAGGCCGTAGGAGCGCAGCGCCTCGATCTGCTGCTCGGTGCCGCCGCCCACGATGGCGCCGACCGCTAAGGGCACCGCGCCCGAATAGTGCGCGGTCTTGTGCGTCGCCATGACCAGGTAATCCTCAGGCGTGATGTCGTAGCGACCGTCGCGCGCCCATCCGATATCGAGAGCCTGGCCCTCGATCGTGCGTCGCGTCATTTCGATCAGCTCGCTGACCACACGCACCTTCACCGCGTCGCTCAACAGCGGATCGTTGATTACCGTACCGTTGACCAGGGACAACGCAAGGTCTCCCATATTGATGGCAAGTCCTATGCCCTCGGTAAGGTGCAGACAGGGTTCGCCGCGGCGCAGCTCGGCCTCGTCAGCGATGTCGTCGTGAATGAGCGCCGCCGTGTGGAAATGCTCGATAGCCGCCGCAGCGCTCGTGGCGAGATCCATGTTCCCGCCGACTGCGCGACATGCTGCGAAGCAGATGAGCGGGCGGTGGCGCTTGCCGCCGTTTTCGCTATAGCGCTTCAGGGGATCGTAGAGATAGCGATCCATGTCGGGATGCGAGCCCGACGGAATGTAGGCGTTGAGGATGTCCCCTATTTTGGACGCGTAACAGCTCAGGTACTCCTCGAAAGAGGTGGGGGGCTGCTCGGTCAATGCGATGATGTCGTTGATGGTTTCCATGCGGTCGGTAAATCGCCTGTCTTCATAGATCGAACGTTTCCAGAAGCAAACATCTGGTAGGGGCGGTGGGACTCGAACCCACAAGCCTTGCGGCGGCGGATTTTAAGTCCGCTGCGTATGCCAATTCCGCCACGCCCCCGTGATTTGCTCGTGCAAATCCTATCACAAGCACGATTTTTCGCAGGCCTCATGCGAGACTGCGAGCGTAATACCATGCAGAATGTCCGTTTCGCTCACCGTAAACGCATCAATGCCGGCGAAATCGAGCACTTCGAGGAGGATGAGAAGTCCCGCGACCATCACGGGCGCGCGCTTGGGGTCGAGTCCCACCACCTGCATTCGTTCAGAAAGCGGCAGAGCGGCCAAGTGCTCGTACACTTCGAGCAGATCCTGCCGGGAAACCCGCGCCTTGTGAACGCGCGAGGAATCGTAGGTCTCCATGCGCTCGCGGATGCTGACGACGGTTGTCGCCGTGCCCGCCACCGCGACGACACGCTCGAGCAACGCCGCCTCTTTCGCCTGATCGGCGAACCAGGAAGCCATCTGCTCTCGAATCCATGCGCGCGCCTGGGCAAGCTCCTCGGGCGCAGGCGGGTCGCTCGCCAGGAACTTCTCGGTCACACGGCGGCATCCCACGTTGAAGGAATGCGCGCACAAAGGCTCGGCGCCACCCGTTCCCATGACGACCTCAGTCGAGCCGCCGCCCACGTCGACCACCATGAGGCGCTCACCCGAAAAATCGATCGAGGCGCCCGAAAACGACAACGCCGCCTCGCGAGATCCGGGGATGACGGAAAGCTCGATGCCCCGTTCGCGCAGACGCGCTGCAAAATCGGCGGCGTTGCGCGCGTCGCGAGCTGCCGATGTCGCCACCGCGACGGTGCGGACCACCGGATGATTAGGCGTCGAGAGCGAATCGCGCACCGCGAGGAACCCGTCGATGGCTCGAACGACGCGGTCGATCGCCTCGGGCTTGAGCTCGCCCGTTGCGTCCACCCCTTCACCGAGGTTGGTGATGGCGTATTCGCGCGTGAGCTCGTGGAGCCCCGACTCGTCCGCATCGACGACGAGCATACGGCACGTCACCGTCCCGATGTCAATTGCGGCATACCGCCCGCAGCGCATTATTTCTCCCCGAAGATCGGATCGAGCAGCTTGGAGTACCACGTCTCGGGAGCGGGGATGCTACCAGGCACGATGCTCGCCGTGAACGTCGAGTCGTCATCGAGGTCGAGGCCGTACACGGTGACGGCGTTCTCGCCCTTCGAGACCCAGCCGAACTCCTGATGGGCGCGATCTTCCACGCCCGCATCGGTCGAAAGCGCGTCGACCGTCGCCTGAATCGAGTCGTTGCGCTGCTCGATGGCGGCATATTCCGCCTGGAGCTGGTCGCGCTCCCGCACGGAATGATAGAGCTGCGCCGCTGAAGGGTAGAGGAACGACACGGTGAACACCAGGCAAAACGCCGTGACCGCGGTTGCGATGAACCAAGGCTTTCTCACGAGGCGCGATGCGGGTTTTTGAGAGTCGCCGCCGCGGGTGCGCTGCGACGCGGACGACGATTCCTCGTTCTGCATGCGGGAGGAACGACGATGCGCCGAGCCCATTTCCCCCTTGTACACCGCCGCGCGCGAGCCGCCTTCTCCAGGAGCAGCGTCGCCGTTGCCGCCATACTGGCGCGCGAACTTGCGATCAGCCTTGTCTTTCGCGTGCTTGCGCTTGAGCTTCTCGAAGCGAGAAAGCGTTTCGGGCTCGCGCTCAGCTGGCTCGGCATCTTCCCCATCAAGGGAATCGTCCCAGGCAAGACGGCTGTTCGCATAAGCGTCTCGGGATTGCGCGGAATATGCGCGTCCATCGAAGGAGCTTCTATCGGAAACGGGGCGTCGGGAATCATACAAGCTGGAACGGGTTTCGCGGGCGTCGCCGAACGAGCGAGATTGGAACTCGCCGCGGGCTCCCTCGCCCGAGTAGCGCGAGCGGGCATCGCCACGGGCACCGTCGAACGAGCGCTGGCGGATTTCGCGAGCGTCGTCTTCGGAATAGCGCAAGCGCTCCGCCGCGCGGGCGGCATAGTCGGAGTCTCGGCGCGTGCGGGCAGCCGCATTTGACCCCGAGCGCTCGCGGGAGGAATGCCCCGTTCGGGAAGAGCGCGCATCGCGCGTTGCGTATCGAGAGGAATCGTGTGAGTGCGAGCGGTCGCTTTGCGCGCGACGCGCCTTGTCAAACGAAAGGATTTTCGCCTGGTGTGTCAACGAATGGCCCCTTAGTGCATCGTGGTTTGATAAGAGTGTGTGTAATGCAAGAAGCTCTTCGCAGGATACCACACAAACGAAGCGCCGGCACGTGGGAAAACGGCCGGCGCTCTGCGATGGTTTGCTTTGCTCTTGGCCTGCTGAACAGCCCCGATACTATCACGAGAAAAATAGGGGGCGAAGATTGGTACTCTAGAGGTCAAGCTGCTTGATATAAGAATTCCATTTCTTGAAGGACTCGTCGCTGATGGCGTGCTCCATCAAGCACGCTTCCTCTTCGGCCGTGTCCTCGGGAATGCCCAAAACCTTGGTGAGGAACTTGCGCAGAAGCTCGTGGCGCTCGAGCACCGCCGCGCCATAGCGATAGCCGTTTTCCGTCAGCGTGACGTCGCCGTAATAGGGCTGATCGGCGAAACCCTTTTCCTTCAGGGCGTTCATCGCCTTGTTGACAGAGGCCTTGGAAACCCCCAGTTTGTTCGCGATATCGACCGAGCGCACAGAGTTCTCGGTCGTTCCACCCAGCATGACGATAGCCTCAAGGTAATCCTCATGCGACATGGAGACTTTTTCCATTTCCATCCTCCAATCAGCGCTTTTTTCTATGGTACCACAGCGCGAAGGGTAACGGGGAAGTTCTTAGCTGTGGCTAACTTTAGTAATACCGGTAGTACGCCGCACAGCTGCCTTCGCTCGACACCATGCAAGGCCCCACCGGGTTCTCCGGCGTGCAGACCGTGCGGAACAGCGGGCATTCGTTAGGAGCCATGCGAGCTCGCAACACATCGCCGCAGCGACACCCCTTCGGGTCGTGCGTCGGCTCGACATCGGGCTCGAAGCGGCGAACCGCGTCGAAGTCGGCGAATTCCTCGCGGATGCGATACCCCGAGCCGGGGATATCGCCCAAGCCGCGCCACGTGGCCGTGCAGGTTTCGAAGACCTCGTCGATCGCGGCGAGGGCAACAGGATTCCCCTCGGGCATGACGCCGCGCGCGTACGCTATCTCGATTTCAGCGCGGCCCTCGTGCAGCTGGCGCACGAGCATGGCGATGCCCTGCAGCACATCGACTGGCTCGAACCCGGTGATCACACCGGGGATGCCGTATTTCTCCGCCAGGAAGCGGTACGGCTCAGCACCGATGATGGTGCTCACGTGACCAGGGAGGATAAGTGCGTCGAGCTCGAGCGTGGGGTCGCCTACGAGCAGCTCCAACGCGCCGGGCATATTCTTGTGCGCCGCGAACACGGTGAAGTTGGAAAGCCCCATGGCCTTCGCGCGCTTGATCGCCATAGCCACAAGCGGAGTCGTCGTCTCGAAGCCGACGCCCACGAAGACGACCTCCCGCTCGGGATGCGCCTTCGCGAAGGCGAGCGCATCGAGGGGCGAATAGACGATCTCGACCGAACGGCCCGCGGCCTGCTCCGCAAGCAAGCTCGAAGTGGACCCGGGGACGCGCGTCATGTCGCCGAAGGTAGTGATGGTGACGTTCGGAATTCGAGCAAGCGCGATCACCGTGTCGATGTCGCGGTTGCATGTGACGCAAACGGGACACCCGGGGCCCGACGCCAGACGCAGCCCCGCGGGCATCAAATCGCGGATGCCGTTGCGCGCGATGGCCACGGTATGCGTGCCGCACACTTCCATAAGCGTCGCATGCTCGGGCGCAAGGCGGTGGATGGTCTCGATGAGGCCGCGCGCGAGCTTCGGGTCTTTAAACGCCGAGAAATCGATGTCGGCGGCATCCTCCAAGACACTCATACGGCGACATCCTCAAGCTGTTTGACCAGTTCAATGGTTTCTTTTGCATAATCAGCATCGACAACTTCGATAGCGAAGCCGGCATGCACCAACACGTAGTCGCCGACGTTCGCCTGCGGCGTGAGATCAAGCGCCACCTCGCGCGTGACGCCGAGAATCTCTGCCGTCGCCAAATTGTCCGATTTCTTTTCCGTGATCAACGCGGGTATTGCCAAACACATAGGCACTCAGTCCTTTTTTACTCGTCGTGCGTCGTCTCGTCTTGCGCACATGCTATCACAGCCTGGCCGTAGGAGATGCATCCGTCGTTGGGCGGCAGCTCGCGATTGACGGCAACGGTGAAGCCCTCGTCCTGCAAAGCCGCGAGCGCATGCTCGATTATGAAGCGGTTCATGAACACGCCGCCCGAGAGCGCCACCGTGAACACGCCGTAAACGCTGTACGCAAGCTTCGCCGCGTTCACGATGGCTTCCACAAAAGCACCGTGGAAGCGGCGGGCGATGGTCGCTGCGGGGATGCCCGCCTGCATGTCGTCGAGAAGCGCCTTGAAGGTGGGCGCCGCGTCGAAGAGCAGGACCGACGTGTCTTGGGCGGTCGACTTCGACGTCGCGGTGTTCTTCGTGATGGCGACCGAGTAACGGCTGTTGACGCCCGCCTCGTCGGTCGAACAACCGTCAGGAGATGCGGCCAGCCCCATGGCAGCCTCCAAGAGAACCGCCGCCTCGCTTTCGTAGGTCGGATGCTCGCATATCCCCAAGATGGCGCTCGCCGCGTCGAAAAGACGCCCGACCGACGAGGTCATCGGCGTGTTCAAGCCGCGCTCGATCATCTGGTCGCAAAGGTCGGCCTGCTCGCCAAGCGCATCGAGTACCCGCTTCGCCGCCGGGTGTTCGAGCAGGTCGAACTCCCACAGAACGCCGTACGCCATGCGCAAGGGATTCTTCACGCAGGCGGCACCGCCCGGCATGGGAACGTAGGCGAAGTTTGCGAACCGCTCATAGGCCTGCGCGTTTGCGAGCAGCACTTCCCCACCCCAGATAGAGCCGTCCGCACCGAACCCCGTTCCGTCGAAGGCGATTCCGCACACCGCGCCCGAAAGCCCGTTCTCGCCTATGACCGAAGCGATGTGCGCATGGTGATGCTGCACCTCGACCAGCGGGATATCGAGCTTTCTCGCCTGCTCGCGCGCCCATTTCGAAGCGAGATACTCGGGGTGCGCGTCGCAGGCAAGGCGCGTCGCGCGCAGCTCGAAAAGCTTCTCGAAGCGGCTTTTCGCGTCGAGCCAGGCATCGAAAGCTTCAGCGTTTTCCAGATCGCCCACATGCTGGGAGACGAACGCCTCCGAACCGCGAACGAAAGCGAAGGTACTTTTCTGCTCCGAGCCTGCCGCAAAGAGCACCGGGGCGACCGCAGCAGCTTCGTGGCCTGCAGTTTCGGGAGAGCCCTCATGTCCAGCGGCGCCAGTCGCCTCGGGGGCCGCGGCATCCTCCGGGGCTGCGGCAGCCTCTGGGTTGGTGCTCGCCTGCGCCAGCTTCAACGGCACGGGCGCGAACCCGCGCGCACGGCGGATCACTTGCACGGCGGCGCCCGCAGAGCCCGCCGAGATGATGCGAACCACCGAGTCGTCGTAGCGCGAGAGGATGGCGCGATTGTTGCCCAACACGGCACACGCGATGCCCCCGAGCTTCCCGCGTGCTTCGGCATCGTCGGTAACGATCGGCTCATCGTGGATATTTCCCGAGGTCATCACAAGCATCGGAGGTTCAGGGACGCCCATTTTCTCAAGGGCACGGGCGAAATCGTGCAGCAAAAGGAGCTGCAGCGGGGTGGCGGGGAGCATGACGCCCAGCTCAGGCAGCTTGTCGGCAAGGCCTGCAGCAAGCGCCACACCCGGGCGCTTCTTCAACAGCACGATCGGACGCGCCGGATCGGTGAGGGCCTTCTCCTCCTCGGGCGTCACCTCGCAGACACTGCGCGCCGCCTCGGCGTTCGCCATCATGACCGCGAACGGCTTGCCGCCGCGGCGCTTTCCCTCACGAAGTTGGGCGATTGCCCCGGCGTTGCGCGCGTCGCACACCAGGTGAAACCCGCCGAGCCCCTTCACGGCCACAACTTGCCCGGCGCCGAGCAGCTCGACCGCCCGCGCGATGAGGGCATCCGAGGTCTCGCGCGTCTTTCCCCAGGTGATGCACCAGCCATCGGGAAGAGCATCAGAGGCCACATCCCCCGCCCCACGCGTCGGGAAGTTCTCGCCTGGCGTCGCCTCGCAGTCGGGGCGCCACGCCAAAGAAAGGTGCGGGCCGCATTCGAAGCACGCGTCCGGCTGCGCGTGGAAGCGGCGGTCGAGCGGGTCGGCATATTCGGCAGCACAGCGCTTGCACATGGGGAAATCCTTCATAGACGTGCTCACGCGATCGTAGGGAAGCGCGTCGATGATGGTGAAGCGAGGCCCGCAATTGGTACAGTTGATGAAGGGATAGCGGAAGCGGCGGTCGTTCGGGTTGAAAAGCTCCGCCGCGCAGTCGTTGCAGGTGGCCAAATCGGCTGACACGAGCGTGGTCTCTTGCACCGCGGCGTCGTCCGAGAAGCGGATCTCAAACGAGTCGAAGTCCTGAAGGGGCACTTCCTTAAGCTCGATTTCCTTCACCTGCGCCGCCGTGGGCGCGTTCTCGGAAAGCTCGATCACGAACTCGTCGAGCAGGCGGCTCTCCCCTTCCGCATGGATGTTCACGCCGTCCGCCGCGTTCAAGACCCATCCGTTGATCAGGTATTTTTTCGCCATCCGGTAGACAAAGGGTCGAAACCCGACCCCTTGGACGATTCCCGTCACATGAATATCGAGCGCCTCGATCATGCTTCTCACCCTCAAAAACTCAGACAATACAGAAAGCCGCGCCCCTCTTGCGACGGGCGCGGCGCGAATCAGCAGGGACCTACAGCTCGGCCAAAATCTCGCGAATGACGGCGGCGAGCGCACGCAGCGTCACTCCCGAGTTATCGGGGAGATGCAGATGCACGCACCGTCGGCCGCGGCTTGCCAGCGTGAGCAAATCGCCCGACGCCTGCGCCTTCGCGAGCGCGCCCAGGCTTTCCGCCTCGCGCTTGAGCGGGATGTCCTTCAGCTCGTCGGCCGACAAAATGAGAAACACGCCGCAGTTCGGGCCGCCCTTCTGCAGCTGGCCGGTGGAGTGCAGGTAGCGCGGGCCCACTTCCAGACACGACGCGACGTGGCGCGATTCGCCCACCCCGTGGCGGATGTCCTCGAGCGCTTCGCGGCGCCCCTCGCCCGTGAACGGCAGAAACGCGTTCAGCGCGAAGAAATCGCCCGGCTGGATGCTGCCGAGCAGCGCCCGCAGGACAGCTCGCACGTCGGTGCAGTCCTTAAAGCACGGGGCCAAGCGCACCTCGACCTCGCCCATGTGCACATCGCCGATGAAGTCCTGCACGAAATCGGGCTCGGGCTGGCCCTCGGCAAGAATCTTTAGGACCTCGGCCTTCGCCGACGCGACGTCGGGCTGGTCGAAGGGGCACACGCGCATGAGGTAGCCGCACATCGCAATGGCGTATTCCCACATCACGAAGTGCTCGGCAAGCTCGAGCGCGGAATCGATCTTGAAGTTCAGGCGCGGAATGGACGGATCAATATAGGCGAGGCTCATCTCGAAGTTCTTGCGCTCGTCCCACAAGTCGGTCTTCGTCTGATACATGATGACGCTGCGATCGCCTGCGTCGCGCGCGAGCAGGAGCGAATCGACCTCGATGTTCGGCAGGATGCCCTGCCCCTCCTTGCCAAGCGACTCGGCGACGAGCTGCTCGATCCAAAGGCCCAAGACGCGCCCGCGCTTCGGCGTGAGGAACGAGAACTTGTTGCGGCCCTTGAGATAGTTGTCGTAAAGAAACGCGGCGAGGTTGATCGCCGGGTTGTCGATGGAGTCCTCGCTGCAGCGCTCTTCGGCGTCCTTCGCGTGGGCGATGAACTGCTCCAGGTCGATGCCAGCGAGCGCTGCGGGCAGAAGGCCGAAGATCGACAGCGCGGAGAAGCGTCCGCCGACGGTGGGCTCGCCGTTGAAGACGGCCAGCCAGCCCTCTTCGTGCGCCTGGCGCTCGAGCTGCGAGCCAGGGTCGGTGATGGCGACCAGGTGGTTCGCGAAGTTGATTTCCGGTGCCTGCGCCTCGAGGGCGTCGCGCAGCGCAGAGGAGAGCAGGCGCGGCTCGATAGTGCCGCCCGACTTCGAGGACACGATGACGAGCGTCGTCGCAGGGTCGCAGTCGGCAAGCAGCTCGCGCATGCGCACGGGAGAATCGGAATCGAGCGTCTTGAACGAGACGCGGTTTGCCCGAACCGTGTCGGACTTGTTGTATTTCGTGATGGTCATGGGCGCTTGCGTTGATCCGCCCTGGCCGATGAGGACGACGGTCTTGATGCCGCTCGCCACCACATCGTCAGCAAAGCGCTGAACTTTCGCGAGGTCGCACTGCGGGCGCATGCCCAAATCGACCCAGCCCATAAAGTTCTCGGCGGTTTCGCGCGCACCGTCGGAGAAATCATAAAGCGATGCGTCCTTGGCCAGCACACGGCTGGCAACGCATTCCTTCACAAGCGTTTTCGCAGAAGGGTATAACTTTTCCATGTCGCTTGTCAGCATGTAAACCTTCTTTCGGTATCGTGTAGGCCCCCTCAAAGGCACGCACGACTTGAATTATCCTCGAACCCTGTGATGGAGTTATGGACAAGTGGGGGAACGGGTCGAAATCACCGCGTTTTGCTCCGCGCAAAAAGCGCCCGCCGCAAACGCGACGAGCGCTTTTGACCTCGATCAAGAAACCTACTGCGGAGCCCTGCCGCCTACAGCCCCAACGCCTTCTTCAGCGCGCTCACGCGCCTGCGGCTTACGGGGATTTTCTCTTCCACGCCGTTCAGCGTGAGCAGCAGCGTGCCGCCGGAGACCGACTCGATTTCCTCGACCATGGAAAGGTTCACCAGATACCCGCGATGCACACGGAAGAACCCGTGGCCGTCCAGGCGCTTCTCGAGCTGAGCCAAGCTCACCGTGGAGAAATAGCGATCCGTGTCGGTTTGCAGGTATGCGTAATCATCGCGTGCCATGACGAAGCGAATCTTATCGATGCCGATGAGGATCTTCTTGCCACCCTTTTCCACGGGAATGCGCTCGGACTTCTGGGCCTGCACATGCAGCGAAACGTGCTCGCGGACGCGCGCAAGCGCCTGGGAGAGGCGCTCGGTCTCGACCGGTTTCACCAGATAATCGATGGCGTTCACCTTGAACGCGTCGAGCGCATGCTCGCTGTAGGCGGTGACGAACACCACCGCGGGCGGGAATTTCAGATGCTGCAGCGCCTCGGCCAGTTGCAAGCCAGTGGCTTCCGGCATGTTCACGTCGAGGAACATGACATCGCAGGGGTACTCTTTGAGCTTCTCGATAGCCTCGCGCACACTAGCCGCCTCGGCAACAACCTCGGTCTGGCCAAGTTCGTCGAGCAGGAATTTTAATTCGGAGCGCGCGGGGGCCTCGTCGTCGACGATGATTGCTTTAAGCATATAAGCCTCCCAGTTCGTGTTCGATGATGCCGCTTCTGCGCCTTTCGCAGAGCGTACTCCTAACGGTCGATTATAAATCAAAGCATCCCGAATTTGTACGTTATGCGGCATCATTTCGAAACAGCGTCGAACGCAATGGGGATGGTTGAGGGTAAGGCAGCGGACAGGAAGAGACGGGGGTCAGGTGATTCCTCTCGCTCCGCGACGCTCCGTAGGCGAATCGGATCACCTGGCCCCGTCGCAGACAGGCTCTGTGCGCCGCACCAACCGTCGAACGGCGCGCCGACCGCAGGGCGACCCGGCGCGCCAGCCCCCTACAGATCGAGCTCCATCAAACGGGCGATAGTGAGCGCGTAAATCTTGAACGCCTTCTTGAGCAGTTCCTCGGACACCGTCTCGTCCGGACCATGCATGCCGCCCGCCCATTCGGGCATCTCGATCCACGGCATCTCGGGGCCGAAGCTCGCGGCGCAGGAGAACTTGCGCGCGTACGTGCCGCCGCCCTGCGTGAAGGGCTTGGCGTGCTCACCCGTAGCCTCGTTGTATGCGGAGAGAAGCGCCTGGACGTAACCCGATTCGGGGTCGATGAGAAACGGCTCGACCGTACGCGTCGCCTCGAAGTCAGCTCCCGCCTCGCTCGCAAGCGCCGCAAGGGTGCTCGTGAGCTCCTCAGGCGTGGTCGACGTGGGGAAACGGCTGTCGAGCGTCTGCTTCACGCGCCCGTCCTGCATGCAGATGGTGCCGCCGACGACGGTCAGCTCCCCGAAGTGCTCGTCAGCTGTCTTGATGCCGAGATTCGATCCGTCGGTCGCGCTCGTGAGCTTGCGAACCAGCTCGAAGAACGCCCGCTCGTCAGCCGTGCACACGTCGTTTTCCAGAAGGTAGGCGACGAGCAGGTCGATGGCGCTTTTGCCGAGATGGGGCAAGCTCGCGTGAGCGGCCTTCCCCTGCGCGTCGATGCGCGCCATACCCTCGCCCGCATCGGTGACGACGATGCCCTCGGCCGCGGGAAGCGTTGATGCGTCAACGCGCACGATCGCGTGGGCGATGCCCGGGACCGCATTCGGCGCCGCGCCGCCCTCGATGTCGACGATCGCGCCGTCTTCGAAGCGCTTGCTCGTGAGCGTGGCGTCGTAGAGGCCCTTCTCGCCGTAGCTCACCGGGAACTCAGCGTCAGGCGTGAAGAGAAACGCCGGGTCGGCGAAGCGCTCTCGGTAATACGGGACATCGTGCATGCCCGTTTCCTCGTTCGCGCCGAAGATGACCCGGATGGTGTAGGGCAGCTTCTCGCCCTTGTCGAGCCAGAACTTCACCGCATGGAGCGTCGTTACGATGGGGCCCTTGTCGTCGATGACTCCGCGGCCCATGAGGTAGCCTTCGCGGCGCGTGACGGCGAACGGCTCGACCGTCCAACCGGGGCCGGCGGGAACCACGTCGACGTGCCCGATGATGCCGATTTGCGTGTCGGATTCACCCGGCAGGTCGGCATATCCCACGTAGCCGTCGACGTCGTGAACCTCAAAGCCCATGCCGCGCGCAATGTCGAGCGCCTCGGTAAGGGCAGCTCGGGGGCCGGGGCCGAACGGTGCGCCGGGTTTTGCCGCCGGCAGGTCTTCCGTGCTCTCGATGCGCACGACGCGCTCGATGTCCGCGACGATGCTTTCCCAATTCTTCTCGAGATACGAATCGATCTCGCCCGCAAGAACGTCTTCCACGAGGCAGCCTCCTTGGTCTTGTTGCTATCGCACCAACTTTACCCCAGCGCACAGCCCGCGAACAGACCACAATCGCGCGATTCGCGAAAGGAGGATGAAGCCGAACGGGGCAAACGGGAGCAATTTTGTCATAGACGCGTATGCGCGCTTCCGTTATACTGTGAAGGCTGATGTGCCCGAGTGGCGGAATGGCAGACGCGGCGGTCTCAAAAACCGTTGTCTCACGACGTGCGAGTTCGACTCTCGCCTCGGGCACCAGTTTTCTCACAAGCAAGCCGCCGATTAGGCGGTTTTGGGATATAGGCAAAAAAGTGTGTCTCGGGCTATTCGCTGGCATGGGACCACGGATCGCTCGAGTGGAACTCGCTCCACACCACCGCGTCGCCCCATCTCGCCACGGACTCGTCCC